>JBDSEK010000151.1:0-10510 GCA_039920085.1 Devosia sp.
GAGGCCACGGGCGGCACGGCGCAGTGATAGACGAAAATTCCCGGGCTCAGAGCTTTGAAACTGAAACCCCTCTCTTCTCCTGGCAGGGCGGACGTGGCGCCCGCTCCGCCGCCAGGTCCGGTTACGGCGTGGAAATCGACATTGTGCATCATCGTGCTGTTCTCGTTGTTCTTGAGATGCACATCGACCGTGTCGCCGACACGGACCCGGACGAAGGGCCCGGGTACGGTGCCGTTGAACGTCCAGAAGCGGTATGTCGTCCGCTCGTCAAGCCGCGCCTCGACCTCGATCGTTTCGAGATCGACCCGCACGGTTTCCGGCGCATTCCGCGAAATCGGCGGCGGGATATCAGCGGGGTCATGCGCAATATCGGGGATGCCATCAAAAACATTGATCGGGTAAATGCGGGCGCTGCCGGTGCCCTCGCCTGCAGCCATGGCCATTGAATGGTCTTGGGCGACGGCCGCACTGGCCAGAGTCAGCGAGGCCAGCGTAAGACCGGCGGATCCGGCCAGAAGAGTCCGGCGCGAGATCGCGCGCGTTTCGAGTTCCGGCGTGGGGTTCTCGTTGTCGTGCGAAGGACTGCTCATACACATATCTCCCGTCGTGGCTGACGCTGGCGAATTACAAAGCTGCAAGCTCGAGGTAGGCCGCGTCGAACCGCTCCATCGCCCGCTTTGGCAGTTTCACGGTTTTGATGGCTTCGAGGTTGGCCGGCGGAAGGTCACCGACCACCACGAGCGCGACCATGCCCAGGGCGAAATGGGGAAGGCACTTGATGCCGTAGGCACCCGGCACCGTGAAAGTCACCACGACTTCCTGGCCGATCTTTCCCTTGAAGGCTTCGGCACCTTCCGGGAGCATGTCGGGGATCGTTTCGGCATTGTGCCCCTTGTCAGCCGGGATGAAGGTAACGGTGTCACCCACGGCGATCTTGGTCAGCGCCGGTTCGAACACCATCGCTCCAGCGGCGCCCTTGTTCATCATGTGAACTTCGAAGTTGGCGGCGTGTGCGGAAGGCGCAAACGCGGCAATCGCGGTCGCTGCGAGCAGACCGCGTAGCAGCTGCATGGAATTCATTGGTTGTCTCCTTAGAGAGCGTGGGGACGATTAGCCGATCTAAGAAGGTCGCGAATCGACTCTCTTTGCGGCAGCTCAAACGGCCGGTCGATGTGAATGGGAGAGCGAGGGAGTGCCGGCCGGTGCGCGCCTTTGGCGATGCCGGTGCTAGACGAGGCGCAGGTCCCGCGCCGCGAGGGAAGACCAGCGACCCATGCTTCGCATGGTGGGGTCTGGGGTAGTGGCCACATTCGTCTGGCCCAAGAGCACAAGCGATCTCGAGGGCAGAAGGTTGCAGAGACGCCAGCTGACAGCATCGCAACTGGCGGTGCGGGCTCACGGCCCACACCACATCGGATGCGCTCAATGTCTGCCTAGCGCCGGAACTCGGCGTTCCGCGCCGGTCGTCGTTTCGTCACGGTCCCGATCAGGACAGGACCGCGGTCGCCTCAATCTCGATGAGGTAGTCGGGATTGGCGAGTTTAGAGACAATGGCCGTGGTCACGGTCGGGGGATTCTTCAACTTCCCGGCACGAGCCATCCAGACGCCGAAGCCCTTTTTGAGGTCCGCGTCATCGCGAAGGAGGAGGCCGACGCGGACAAGATTCTCAAGCTTGCCTCCCGCGGCTTCCAGCACCATGACGAGATTGTCGACTGCCTTAGCCGTCTGCGCCGCGATGTCTCCCTTGCCGACCACTTCACCCATCTCGTCGACGGCATTTTGACCGCCGATGATGAGCGTCGACGCGCCTGCCGGGATAACGATCCCCTGCGAGAAGGCGGGGTTCTTGTGCATGCCCCTGGGGTTGATGTGCTCAAGCTTGGCCATTTGCTTTTTTCTCCGTTTTCCAAGGAATATCCGGCGGGCGTCGCGGCGCCTACCGTCCATGACTAGCATGCCGAACCTTAGGTAGCAGGCCTTGGGGTATAGACGTGAATCTTGAGGCCGCTTTCGCTGCGCTTCAGCAAATAGTACCCGGCTTCGCCGCCGATAGGAGTGCCCGTGGCGTCGCGGTGCTCCCAGGCGATTTCGCAGGCGGCGACGCTGTCGGCGAGGTGGACGGTGTTCTCGATTCGCGCCTTGGCTGCAACGACGTTCTTGTACTGCTCCATCGACGCAGCGAAAAAGGCCTCGGTCTCGGCTGACTTGGTAACGGCAATCGCGCCCTCGTCGCTGAGGACGAGTGCAGGCACGCCCCAGTAGCGGGCTATGCCTTTGGCATCGCGTGAGGCGAGCGCAGTGGCGTAGTCGGTGTAGAACGCACTGATCTCCGATTTCGAGACTGGCATTGTTTCCTCCAGCTTTGGGAAAATTGGCGTGAGGGTGGGGAGGCAATGTAGGATGGCCGATGCAGCGCGGCTTGTATAAAATTAACCCGCCGGGAGGACCCAGGGCACGGACGCGTGGTCTGGCGCCTCAGCGTGAACCAGCCGGCGCTTCTCAAGGTAAGACGCAGGAGTAAGGCCGGCATAGGCCTCGAAGTCGCGGCTGAAATGCGATTGGTCGAAATAATCCCCCTCGTGAGCGAGGGAGGTCCAGCGCACCGGCCTGCTTACGTCGATGCTCGCGAGCGCATGCTCGAACCGGCAAAGTCGAGCGAGCTCTTTTGGTGCACAACCCACCACGCGGTTGAACAGTGTGATGAGGTGCTTGTGACTGACGCCGACCTCGTGGCAGAGCTCGCCGATCCGCACCGCCCCATGCCATTGGACGATTTGTCCTGCAGCGTAGCGCACAATGCGCGCCGGGTCAGACCTGTCCTGGAGCCGCGCCAAGAGGAGTCTTTCAAACAATGCGAATCGGCGCTGAGGAGTCGCCGCGTCGTAGAGGCGTTCGCGGATTTCGGCAGCGTCGCTTCCCCAGATCGCATCGAGCGGCACCACGCGACTATGGAGTTCGGACACCGGCACGCCTAGGAAGGCATAAGACCCGCCGGGCTTGAAACTCACACCCACAAAGTCCGTTCTTGCCGGCCACTCCACGAAGTGACGCTGGTTCCAGATACCAAGACACCAGCTTTCGGTGCAGACGGACGCGACCGAGCTGTCGAGGCGATCATGGACAATCCAGGGTTCGCCGAAGTTGAATTTCAGGTCGGTCGACGGCGTCGGGAAAATTCCATCGCGCCAATAGGGCATCGACCCGCACGGGGCGTAGAGGAAGTTGATGTACGCCCTTAATGGCGGCGCGACCTGATGCCAAAGGAAGGTCAAGCGTCCCCCTTGTCGAGGTCAGCCCATTTCTGTACCCGCCGGCGAAGTGCATAGGACACATAGCGAGCCTGGCGTCCGAACCGCGCCTTGGCAACCGAACACTTCATTGAGTTCGATCAAAAGAGAGTGTCGGTTAAGGCGGTCCAGGACTTCCGGTCGGGCTGACCGCTGCAAAATCGGGGAGATGGGGCCCGGTGACTGGTCTGACGATACATCAGGCATGCATCGTCAGCTCTCGCATGACGCGTCGCTAAACCGGGCCCTGGTAGACGGCCTCAATGTTGTGGCCGTCGGGATCGAAGACATAGGCCGCGTAGTAGTTCGCGTGATAGTTCGTTCGCAGTCCCGGAGGGCCGTTGTCCTTGCCGCCGGCGGCGATTGCCGCGGCGTAGAAGGCATCCACTTCGGCGCGGTTCTTGGCTTGGAATGCGATGTGCACGCGGCCCCCCACCGCCCCGCCGTCGCCGACCCAGAAGATTGGCTGCTGAGCGCCCATGCCGGCGATCTTGCCGCCATCGTCCTCGAATTTCATCAACGTCTTGATGCCGAGGGGCCCGAGCGCGGATTCGTAGAATGCAAGGGATGTCGCGTAGTCGGCAAAACTTAGCGCGATGTGATCAAAGCCGCTCATCTCAGTTCTCCGACTCGACAGTGGACATGGCTTCAGGACGACGCTTCGGCCGAGGCCGAGTGATAGGATGCCCGATGCAACGCCGCTTGTAAAAAATTAACCGGCCTCAGCCGCGGACGCGGTTGCCGTCAGCGCTTGCCGGACGGTTATGCGGACGCCCCAGATCGGCGCTTTGACCTCGTACTTCTCCCACATCAGATGATTGGTGGACCCGATCTTACGGCCAATCGCGGGGTCATCGCGGCGCAGGCGCCCTCGCCGAACAGCAGCTGCGAGGCGGTACGCCGTTGGCATGTCGGGCGATGGATGGGTTGTGGTCAACAACGGCACCGATTTGCCGGTACCGAAGAGAGCCACCAGCGCTGCGACCTCCGCCTCGATGTCCAGCACGTTGCTAAGATACTCTTCGCCCTCGTCCCGCTAAAGCACCGCCTCGATCAGGAACGGTCCGTGCCTATTTATCCCGGTGCGGACGAGGTCGTTGAGGGCCCGAACGGACTCGGCCTTGGCGGCCTCAACCCCCATGCTATTTGCGAGTTTCACCCAGTCAATGGCGGGATCGCTGAGGTTCATCATCTGTCGGCCGTTGCGGCCGATCTGGTTGAAGCCGAGATTGGCCATCTCGTTCTCGAGAATGGCGTAACGGCGGTTCGCGCATATCACGACGAGGACGTCGGCCCGCTCGCGCGCCATCGTCCAGAGCGCCTGCAACGTGTACATGCCGCTGCCGTCGGCCTGGACGCAGACCACCTTCCGGTCGGGACAGGCGATCGCCGCGCCCAGGGCCATTGGCAGCCCGTTGCCGATGGCGCCGCCGGAGGTCATCATCCAATCATGCCGTGGCGCGCCGGCCGCCATGTCGAACAGTTCGACGGCTGAGGTCAGGCCCTCATAGGCGACGATCGCACCCTCCGGCAGGACCCTTGCAAGTGTCGCGGCCAGCACCGCGCCGGTGATCGGCCCGTCCATGGGCTCGTCGGGCAGCGACGACGTGGAAAGGGAAAGCGCCGACGGGACGGAAAGTTCGGCCGCCAGCGCCATCAGTCCGCCTGCGATGTCGCTGTTGCGATCGCCGAAATGGAACACCTCCGCATGCGGTGGCAAGGGCCGCGACGGCTTGCCGGGATAGGCGAAGAAGGCCACCGGCTCGGGCGCGCCGGCGCACAGCAGAAAGTCCACGTCCGCCAGCATGCTCAGCGCCGGATCGATGCGGTAGGCAATCCTCGTGACCGGGTACGCACCCTGCCCGCGCTCCTGGCGGCCCGGATACACTTCGCCGAGTACCCTGCCGCCCAGGCCCGCCGCAATACGTCCCGCCGCATCAAGGCCCGGACCAAAGGCGCCGTCGCAACCAACCACGATCCCGAAGCGTCCCCGGTGCTGCCGCAAACGCTCGGCGACAGCCTTGATTTGCGCCGCCTCGACCGTCTTGCGGGACGGCACCGCGACCGCCGCAATGGGTCTATCCGCCGTCTGGCTCCAGGACGCATCACCCGGCAGGATCAGCGTCGAGACCGACGAGGTGGCGAGCGCCGCGAGATAACCCGCCACTGTGTCGGCCTCGACGCTGTCTGGTCCGCTGATCCGTCTGACGAAATCCGACATGGGCCGCGCGAGGCTCTCGATGTCGCTCGTTAGCGGTGCGTCATATTGCAGATGATAGTTCGCGTGATCGCCCACGACATTGAGGACCGGCGCCCGCGCCCGCCGCGCATTGTGGAGGTTGGCGAGCCCGTTCGCGAGGCCTGGCCCGGTATGCAACAGCGTCGCGGCCGGGGTGCGCTTCATGCGCCCATACCCATCGGCCGCCCCGGTCACCACCCCCTCGAACAGTCCCAGAATGCAGCGCATCAGCGGCTTGCGATCGAGGGCCGCCACGAAGTGCATCTCCGATGTGCCCGGGTTCGCGAAGCAGACATTCACCCTGTTCGCTAACAACGTGTCGCACAGGACATCCGCGCCGGTCATAGTGGCGCTACCATCGCATGAGCCGAAAGCATTCAGACCTCCTCGTTTCGATGCGAGGAGGGTGTACCTAGCAGGCGGTCGCGTCCTTAAATGCCGGCGAATAGTGCCGAAAACTTCCGAACCGGCTAGATGGGGTCATGATTCAGCGATCGATCACTTTCGGGCCGTTCATTTTCAACCCCGATACGGGGACGCTTCTGCGGGACGGTCTGCCGGTCAATGTCGGCTACCGCGCCTTTCTGCTGCTCAAGGGGCTGGTGCAGCGCCCGGGCGAAATCATCACCAAGGCCGAACTGTTCGAAGCGGGTTGGCCGGGAGCGATCGTCGAGGAGACGAACCTTTCCGTCCAGATCGCCGCGTTGCGCAAGGTTCTTGCCATCGCGGCCGGCGCACCGGACTGGATCGTGACCATCCCGCGTATCGGCTACCGATTCCAGGGAGAGGCCAATCCGCTTGCCAGCACCCCGCCCACCTCGCTGCCTGACTTGTCTTTGGATCGTGTGGCCGGCCCATCGATCGCCGTCCTGCCCTTCGCCAATCTGAGCCCAGACCCCGACCAGGACTATCTCGCTGATGGGATCGTCGACGACATCATCGCGGGCCTGTCTCGGCTCAGGTGGCTTGCGGTCGTCGCGCGGAACTCGTCCTTCGCTTACAAAGGCAAGGTCGTCGACGTCCGGACGATCGCTGCAGAACTGAACGTGCGCTACCTCCTCGAAGGCGGCGTCCGCCGCAGCGGTGATCGGCTTCGCGTGACGAGCCGATTGGTCGATGGAACAACAGGCAATCAGGTCTGGGCCGAGCAATATGATGGGTCGCTGAGCGACGTCTTCGCCGTGCAGGACAAGATCGCCAGAGGCGTCGTGGCGTCGATCGAACCGCAACTCTACGCAGCCGAGCACACTCTCACCCAGCAGCGGCGGGCCGAGAGCATCGATGCGTGGGGATACACCATGCGGGCCATGGCGCAGATCTGGACCTGGGATGAGGCGCAGAACGGCAAAGCGCGCGACAATCTCCGACAGGCCCTCGCGCTCGATCCGATCTATTCGCGTGCCCATAGCCTGTTGGCGCTTGGCCTCATGACCGGAGCCCATATGGGATGGCTCGTGGCTTCAGACGCATTGCCGCCCGCCCAGGAAGCGGCGCGCCAATCCATTGCGAGCGACAGCGATGATCCCTGGGGGCATTTGGCGCTTGGATATGTGCACATGCTGTCGCGACGTACGCTGCTGGCGATTGACGAACTGCGCGAGTCTGTGTGGCTCAATCCCAACTTTGCGCTCGGGCATCTGCTGCTCGGCGCGGCCTATGGATTTGGCGGGGATGGTGACGAGGGCCTCAAACATCTGGCGGTGAGCGAACAACTCAGTCCGCGCGATCCGCATCAAGCCCTCAGCCTGTCTGCCGCCGGGTTGTGCCATTTCGTGGAAGGTCGCTACGCCGAAAGCATTGCCGGCAATCGACGGGCGGTGCATATGCGTCCGCGCTTCACTTCGGCCTGGCGCACTCTTGCCGCCGCCGCAGGTCTGTCGGGGGACATCGAAACTGGATCATCCGCATTGCGAGAGGCAAAAGCTCTTCAGCCGGAGCTTTCGGGCGAGTGGGCCGAGGCCCACTCGCCGCTCGTCCGCCCCGACGATCGCCAATTGTTCATCGAGGGCTTGCGCCGAGCTGGTTTGTAACCCGGAAAGAGCACCCAACATACGGGACCGGCTGGGAGCCCGGCGCCCAAATCGGCTGCGCGGCGAACCGATTGTGGATTGCGGCGTTTGAGGATTATGACCATTCCGATGGACTATCAGCGCGCAAGCCAGGAGTTCGAGGCCTTCCTCGCCGAGGCCAAGGAAGCGCTCGATTTCACCACACGCAACCCGACCTACACCACAATCCAGGGCGTGCTGCTCGCCTTCCGCCGACGACTGAGTGCGGAGCAGGTCCTCGCCTTCGCCGCACTCCTGCCGCCGATGCTTCGCGCCATGTTCGTTGCCGATTGGACGCCGCGTGAGCATGTTGTGGGTTTTCCTTCTGCGGAAGATTTGGCGGGCGAAGTGCAAGCCCTCCGCCGCAACCACAATTTTTCGCCGGACAATTCGATAGAAGTCGTGGCACGGATTCTGCGTCGACATGTCGACGAAGCCGCGTTCGAGCGGTTGCTCCGCACCTTGCCTGAAGGAGCGCGCGCGTTCTGGTATGCGCGGGCGAGCCTCAAACAAGAGTTGGGTGAGGTAAGAGTAAAGGAGAACGAGATGAGCGAACTGACCGATCTCTACGTTACGCTTCTCAAAGCCTGGAACGACCGCGACGCCAAGGCGATGACCGCGTGTTTCGACGATGAGGCCGTGATGATCGGCTTCGATGGCAGCACGGCAGAAGGCAAAGCCGCGATCGAAGCGCAGCTTGCGCCGATTTTCAAGGACCATCCCACGGCGGCCTACACCGCCATCCTTCGCTCGACGCATGTGTACGGTGACATCCAGCTGCTTCGCGCCGACGCGGGCATGCTGCCGCCGGGCAAACATGACATCAAGTCGGAGACGATTGCGCGGCAGACGATCGTCGCACGACGGACCGAAGCTGGCCTCCGCATCGTGCAGTTCCAGAACACGGCCATCGCGCTCGATCAGGACAAGGCCGGGCGCGCCGCGATCTACGACCAATTGCAGGAAGCGCTAAAGAGCGGAGAGATTCTCCAGCGCTGAACACTTTACGTCCGCTACTGCGAGTCACTTCACAGCTTCATCCGCCATCACATCCACGCCGCCGGGGTCACGAGCTGCCGTCAGCGCCTGCCGGCGCCCTTTGGCCTGCATCCAGTCGCCTTTCACAGCGCGACCTCCGCTGGCGCGGAGGGCCAGTTGGCCAAGTGGTTGGCCCGGTGATAGCCTTTTGGCGGCGTCAACAAAACGAGGCTCCGATGGCAGTTCGAACAGCCGGCTTTTCAGCCGACCGCCTTGCCCTGCTCGATCGAGTTCTCAAGGAACGATACGTCGATGCAGGCTTGCTGCCGGGAACGCTGATTCAGATCTGGCGACGGGGGGAACTTGCTCACACGGCACTATGCGGTGTCGTCGACACGGAACGGCAAAAGCCGATGCATGAGGATGCGATCTTTCGCATCTACTCGATGACCAAGCCGGTCGTCGGCGTGGCGCTCCTCATTCTGATGGAGGAAGCCAGGATCGCTCTACGCGACGAGGTTGCCCGCTATGTTCCCCAGTTTGCCGATCTACGGGTCATGACCGGAGGGTCTGTTGGCGCATGGGAAACGGCACCGCTCAAACGGCCCATGCGGATCATCGACCTCGCGACCAACACCTCAGGCTTCGTTGGCGCGGGGGACACCCTGCTCTGCCGAGTCTATGCCGAGCAGAGGATCGGCGACACCGAGACGGCGGGCGGCCTCGAGGCTATGGTTGCTCAGCTTGCGAAGCTTCCCCTGGAGTTCTCGCCAGGCGAGCGCTGGGCATATGGCGACGTCTCGACCAATGTGCTGGGCTACATCATCGAAACAGTGTCGGGGATGAGCCTGGGCGCGTTCCTTCGCAGCCGGATATTCGAGCCGCTCGGCATGAGCGATACCGGTTTCTCCTGCCCGCCCGAAAAGCTTCCCCGCTTCGCATCCCTCTATTACGCCAAGGGCGAGACCTTTGCGTTCGACGCTAAGGATGCAATGGGCCGCTCACCACCCAAGCTCGAGAGCGGTGCCGGCGGGTTGGTTTCGACTGCCAGCGACTACATGCGGTTCTGTCGCATGCTGCTCGGCAGCGGTAGCCTTGAGGGCACGCAGATCATCGCTCCGAAGTCGGCCGCGATGATGCGAACCAATTACCTTCCAGGCGGCCGCGATATGGCCGATCTCGGCGGCGCGCGCTTCGCCGGCTGGAACCTGGGAGGAGAGGGGCAATCCATCTGCGCCGGCACGACGATCAATCCAGTGGAGCGCCTGATTCCGGCTTCCGCGGGGGACATCTTCTGGGCAGGCGCCGCCTGCACGCATTTCTGGGTCGACCCGTCGGAAGATCTGGCGGCGATCTTCATGGCGCAAGTGTTCGACTCTCCGGCCTTTCGCGCCATCAGCGGCCAGTTCCGCACACTCGTCTATTCAGCGATGACAGAGTCTGGCGCCCGAAGAACCTAGAGGGCCGGTGTGAGGGCGAGGTCCTCCGCATAAGTCGCTAGACGGAGGCCGTCGTTGCGATCGATGCTATCGCCTTTGTTTGGCCGCGCCTCGCATGCGCAAAAGCAACTTTTGCGCACCTTACGGTCGCCTGCCGACAACGTGGCGAGCGGGAGGCGACGCTTAGTTGCTTCAAGAAGCCGCCATTGCCGCCCGGCCCTCCGCGGTCTGGAGGACGCGATAGATTCGGCGATCATCAGGCAGGTCGCAACCCTGGCAATGAAACGGTCTCGCCGTCGCCAAGCAGCCGGGCTGGCGACGGGCGATGTTGTGACCCGCGAGCAGATGTTCGATAGTGTGCGCATGGGGCTCAGCCACTTTGGAGGGAATCATGGCCGACGGCTTCGTGACGCGGGGCTTCGTGGGCAAACGACAGGCGAGCGCCGGCAATACCGAGCGCATTCCGCCGGGGCAGCACGAGGTCAAGGATTTCCCGGTGCTGAGTGCCGGGCCGACGC
>JBDSEK010000152.1:0-6484 GCA_039920085.1 Devosia sp.
TCCTCTACAACACCCCGCTGAAATGGGTGGTGATGCTGGCCCCGCTCGCCTTCGTGCTGGTTTTGAGCTTCGGCATCAGCAAGCTTTCGACCGGCGTCGCGCAGATCCTGTTCTGGGCTTTCGCCGCAGTAATGGGCCTGTCGCTGAGCTCGATCTTCGCCGTCTACACCGGCGGCTCGATCGCCAAAGTGTTCTTCATCTCAGCGGCGATGTTCGGCGGCATGAGCCTTTACGGCTACACCACCAAGCGTGACCTGACGCAGATCGGCTCGTTCCTGGTGATGGGCCTGTGGGGCCTGATCATCGCCTCGGTCGTCAATCTGATTTGGCCATCGGGTGCGCTCGGCTTTGCCATCTCGCTTGTGGGCGTCGTCGTGTTCCTCGGCCTCACCGCTTGGGACACCCAGAAGATCAAGGAGAGCTACAACGTCTCGTTCGGCGCCGATGTCCTCGCCAAGGGCGCCATCATGGGAGCGTTGAACCTCTATCTCGACTTCATCAATTTGTTCCTGATGCTGCTCCGCCTGTTCGGCAATCAGCGGAACTAGGCAGGCCGCAAACTATCGGCTTTAACAGGGCCGCGATCCGCAAGGGTCGCGGCCCTTTCTTTGCCCGAGCCTCAAATGCCCGACCTGCTGATCCGCCCTTACGCGCCCCCCGATATTGAGGCGATCACCCGCATCTATGCGCACTATGTGCGCGAGACGGTCATCACCTTCGAAACCGAGGAGCCCGGCGAGGCCGAAATGCGACAGCGCTTCGAGGCCATTCTCGAGCGCGGGCATCCGCTGCTGATCGGGGAAGTGGACGGCTCGGTGATTGGCTACGCCTATGCCTCGACCTACCGGCCGCGCGCCGCCTACCGTTTCACTTGCGAGGATTCTATCTATCTCGCCCCCCAAGCCGTCGGCCACGGCCTCGGTAGACAATTGCTCGAGCGGCTGCTCGCCGACGCGGCTAAAGCGGGGCTCAAGCAGATGCTGGCCGTGATCACCGCCGAACGCGAAAACTCGATCCGCCTTCACGCCCAGCAGGGCTTTCGCATGATCGGCCGCTACGAGGCGCTGGGATTCAAATTCGACCGCTGGCTCGACATCGTCCACATGCAGCGGGCGCTTTAGTTCTCACAGCATTTTCCGCATCGGAAACGCTGTCATTCCCGCATACCGGTCAATGGCGCCGGCGTCCGTCCAGCCTGCTGAGAGATAGAAGCGGTGCGCCGTGTGAGTACTGGTGAGGCTCGCTTCCCCCGGCCCGAGGACCTGCTCCATCGCCCCGAGCAAGGCTCGGCTGACGCCCAGGAAGCGATAGCGCGGTGCGACATAGTTGAGCACAATTTCAGAGCCGTCGCGATTAATGCCACCCGCCGCCGCGATCTTCCCGTCATGCTCTGCGACGAACAGCGTGATGGTCTCAGCGTCGAACCACGCCGCGACCGCCTCCGGTGTCTTGTTGGCAAGCCAGCGCGATAGCCTCTCGGGATCACGCTGATGATCCGCGATGCAGAGCTCGGTTATGGAGGCGATCAGCACCGCGCTCATGGCGGCTGCGTGGGTCCGCTCAGCGCGGCGGACCACAATCACCTGACGACCGCCAGCTCCAGCACCCTGAGCACATTGTCCAGTTCATGGCCGCGCTTCAGCACCCGCCCATCCTCGATGGTGACGACATATTGGCCTTGTCGGGCGCGGAGCTTGGGGTTCTTTTCGATAACATAGACCGGCCGCTCGGAGGCGCGCTTATAGATCGAGAACAAAGCCCGATCCTTGAGAAAGTCGATGGCGTAATCGCGCCATTCGCCCTCGGCGACCTTGCGACCATAAAGATTGAGGATGGTGTTGAGCTCGCGCCGGTCGAACCCCACAAAGGGCTTCTGCCGAGGCGGCTGCGGCCCGCGAGGGGCCAGGAAATCGTAAAGTTCAGCGGAGCGCTGCGGATCGGCCTCGGCCATCGACCATGCCTTGTGACAATTCCGACATTATTCTCGCGAACGCCGGACTTGGCAACCGTGGCGCCATGCTCCCACAGGTCACCGGGCTTAACGATTAACCGCGAAATCGTCACATTGCTTCCCCGCTTCTGCCGGATTGGCGGGGGATAGATTGACCATTGCCTCCAATGTGCGGCACCCGGGCTGACCGAGCCCCCAAACCATGATGCCCGGGTGCCGTTCAATCTACCCATGACATGCACACGTCATTCACGCCCGCCCCCAAAGGGCGGGCGTTGTGCCTTTCTTAGGGCTGACGGTTAGAGCTGGACCGAGGCGGCGCCCACAATTGGGCCGGGCAGCCCGTCCCGCTCTTCCTGGACGAGAATGACGGCGCCATTACTGCCGCCTTCCATGAGCTCCGCCAGCGGCAGCCGGAAATGCGAGCCATTTTCCGGCTCCCACATGCCCAGCACCTGCTTGCCCGTAACGATACTGGTGTAGTCGACGGTCTTGCCGGCATTTTCGCCGCGCGAAATCTGGACAGCTGCCTTGTCGGTATAGGTGACAATCCAGATCACCGCTTCGCGCCCACCGGGCTTGCCGCCGACCGAGACTTCCAGCATGTCGCCGCCCAATTCGAGCGCTACAGGCACGCTGAGCCGCGCCGCACCGTTGATCGCTCCTGTGACGTCTTTCTGATTTGATCCGACCACCCCGCTCCGGCCATTGACCACCAATTGCGGCGTGAAGATCCGTGATGAACCCCAGGCTTTGACGTAGTCACGCTGCCGTTCGGAATTGGCGGCGGCACCGAAAGTATCCTTCCAGCCGATGTAATCCCAATAGTCGACGTGATAGGCGAGGGTGATGAGGTCTTTGCGCTGGCTGAGCGAAATCAGCAACGCATCGGCATCGGGACAGGAATTGCAGCCCTGCGACGTGAACAGTTCGAGCACGGCTTTGGGCTGTTGCCGGATCTCTCCGCCTGTAGCGGGGGCTGCAGCCAGCAGGGCCGCAGCGGCGGCGAGAATCCATGGCAACGATTTCATCGTGGCAGTTCTAGCAAATCGCCGCCGAACTGCGAGTCAAATTGGCGTGTCGAAACGTGAGCCGGCGCCGACTGCGCCGCACCATCAAAATTGCTTCAGGCTGCGACCAGATTGCGCAGCACATAGTGAAGAATGCCGCCGTGGCGATAATAATCCAGCTCATTGATCGTATCGATGCGGCAGCGGGTGACGGCCTCGTGAACCCGCCCATCGGCACAGACGATCTTGACCGTCACCGCCGAGCGCGGTGTCAGCGTCGTCAGCCCTTCGATCGAGACAGATTCATCGCCGCTGAGCTCGAATTTCTGCCAGCTTTCTCCCTCGGCAAATTGCAGCGGCAGTACGCCCATGCCGATGAGATTTGAGCGATGGATGCGTTCGAACGACTGCGCGATCACCGCGCGCACGCCCAACAGTCGCGTCCCCTTGGCCGCCCAGTCGCGCGACGAGCCGGTGCCATATTCCTTGCCGGCGAAGATCACCAGCGGGGTGCCCGATTTCTGGTAGTCCATGGCGGCATCGTAGATCGGCATCTGCTCGCCATTGGGGCCCTTGGTAAAACCGCCTTCTACTCCTGGCACCATCTGGTTCTTGATGCGGATATTGGCGAAGGTGCCGCGCATCATCACCTCGTGATTGCCGCGTCGTGCGCCATAGGAATTGAAGTCGCGCGGCGCCACCTGCCGCTCAACCAGATATTGCCCTGCCGGCGTCGCCGCCTTGAACGAACCGGCCGGCGAGATGTGGTCCGTTGTGATTGAATCGAGGAACAGCCCAAGGATGCGTGCTTCGTGGATATCGGTCACCGGCTCCGGCGTCATCCGCAGGCCTTCGAAATAGGGCGGGTTCTGCACATAGGTTGAACCGCCATTCCACTTGTAGGTTTCCGACTCCTCGATGGCGATACCCTGCCAATTGGCGTCGCCCTTGAACACATCGGAATATCGGTTGAGGAACATCTGCGGGGTGATGACCTTGCGCACAATGTCGCTCACCTCCTTGTTGGTGGGCCAGATGTCCTTGAGATAAACCGGCTTGCCATCCGAGCCCGTACCAAGCGGATCGGTGGTGACATTGATCTTCAGCGAGCCCGCGATGGCGTAGGCCACGACCAGCGGCGGGCTGGCGAGATAGTTCGCCCGCACATCGGGGTTCACGCGACCTTCGAAATTGCGGTTGCCCGACAGCACGGAAGCCGCGACGAGATCATTGTCGTTGATGCATTCCGATATTGCGGCGGGCAACGGTCCGGAATTGCCGATGCAGGTGGTGCAGCCATAGCCCACGAGGTTGAAGCCGAGCGCATCGAGATCGGCGCTAAGGCCGGCCGCATTGAGGTAGTCGGTGACCACTTGCGAGCCGGGCGCCAATGAGGTCTTGACCCAGGGCTTCGAGTTGAGCCCCAAGGCCCGCGCCTTGCGCGCCAGCAGCCCGGCGGCGATCAGCACCGAGGGGTTGGAAGTATTGGTGCATGAGGTGATGGCGGCGATCACCACATGACCGTCGTCGAGCCCATATTTGGCGCCGTTGACGGGGAACGCCGCCTCTTCCGGGATATCGGCGATCCCGGTTGCACCCTCATCGACATAGCGGCTTTCGCCGACCGACTCGGGCAGCTTGGTGCGTTCCTTGCGGCCGCCGGCGATGTCCTGGAGGGCCTCAGCGAATTTGGGAGCCACGTCCTTGAGCGAAACACGGTCCTGCGGGCGTTTCGGACCCGACATCGATGGCACGACGCTGGCGAGATCGAGTTCGAGCGTATCGGTGAACACCGGGTCGGGCGATGCGGATGTGCGGAACATGCCCTGCGCTTCCGAATAGGCCTTGACCAGCGCCACCCGGCTCGCGTCGCGCCCCGACGTCTCGAGATAATCCAGCGTATCGGCATCGACCGGAAAGAAGCCACAGGTCGCCCCGTATTCGGGTGCCATGTTGGCGATAGTCGCCTGATCCTCGAGCGAAAGGTAGTCGAGACCCGGCCCGTAGAATTCGACGAACTTGCCGACCACACCTTTCTTGCGCAGCATCTCGGTGACTGTCAGGACCAGATCGGTGGCGGTGATGCCCTCATTGATCTTGCCCGTCATCTTGAAGCCGATCACTTCGGGGATCAGCATGGTGATGGGCTGGCCCAGCATCGCGGCCTCCGCCTCGATGCCGCCGACGCCCCAGCCGAGCACGGCGAGGCCGTTGATCATCGTGGTATGGCTGTCGGTGCCCACAAGCGTGTCGGGATAGGCGATCATCTCGCCGGTCTCTTCGTCCTTCCGCGTCCAGACGGTCTGGGCGAGATATTCGAGATTGACCTGATGACAGATCCCGGTGCCGGGCGGCACCACGCGGAAATTGTCGAACGCCTTCTGGCCCCAGCGCAGGAATTCGTAGCGCTCGCCATTGCGCTCATATTCGAGCTCGACGTTCTGCGCGAAACTGAGCGGCGTGCCGAAACTGTCGACCATCACCGAATGATCGATAACCAGATCCACCGGCACCAGCGGATTGATCTTTTGCGGGTTGGCGCCGAGTGCCGCCGTCGCGTCGCGCATCGCCGCAAGATCGACCACCGCCGGCACACCGGTGAAATCCTGCATCAGGACGCGGGCCGGCCGGTATGAAATCTCATGTTCCGATGTGCGCTCACTCAGCCATTGCGCGATGGCCATAATGTCTTTCTTGGTAACGGTGACCCCGTCCTCGAAGCGCAGAAGGTTTTCGAGCACGACCTTCATCGAATGCGGCAGCTTCGAGACGCCCGGCAGCCCGTTTTTCTCGGCCAGCGGCAGCGAGAAATAGGTGTAGGTGCGCTCCCCGACCGTCAGATTGGTCCGGGATTTGAAGCTGTTGAGGGATTGGGGCACGGTTCCGCCTGTTGTCGCGTGTTGGCTGACGCCGCGGCGGTCCTGAGGGACGCTTCGCAGGACCGGGCGCGCTCAAATCTGGAAGCGTTCCAGACTTCACGGGGCTTATAGTCAAACAACATCCCGCTTGCCAGTCTGGACGATGGTTGAATAGGCATGCGGCGATGACCACCGCCCATGCCCCAGCGCCACCGGAATTCCGGGCCGAAGACCTAGCTCTGACCCGGGGCGAAAAGCGCCTGTTTGAGGCCCTTGGCTTCCGCCTTAGCGCCGGCAGTACGCTCTTGGTCCGCGGTCCCAACGGTGCCGGCAAATCCAGCCTGTTGTTGAGCCTGGCGGGGATCGTCCGGCTCGACCGCGGCCGCGTGACATACCGCGATGGCGGCGCGGATTTGCCGATCGCCGAGAACAGCCACTTTCTCGGCCATCTTTCAGGGGTCAAGCCTCGCCTGACGCTGAACGAAAACCTGGCCTTTTGGCGGGTTTTGCTGGGCCGCCCCGCGCGGACGAACGCTGAAGCATTGGAGCGGGTCGGCCTTGCCGGGCTCGGCGGTATCGAGGCTGGACATCTCAGCGCCGGGCAAATCCGGCGGCTGGCGCTGGCCCGGCTGCTGGTCGCCCATCGGCCGCTCTGGCTGCTCGAC
>JBDSEK010000153.1:0-7773 GCA_039920085.1 Devosia sp.
CGACCAGAATCTCGCGCTTGCCGGAATGGTTGGCGGCCGAGATCACGCCTTCCTGCTCCATGCGCTCGATCAGGGTCGCGGCGCGATTGTAGCCGATGGCCAGCCGGCGCTGCACGTAGGAGGTCGAAGCCTTCTTGTCCTGCAGCACGATATTGACGGCCTTGTCGTAAAGCTCGTCGCCGGAGCCGCCGAACTCGCCCTCACCGGTCGCGGTTTCGGGGTCGAACTCGTCTTCGTCGGCGGTGATCGAATCGAGATAGTCGGGGGCGCCCTGGCTCTTCAGATGCGCGACGACCAGCTCGACTTCCTTGTCGGCAACAAACGGCCCGTGGAGACGGCGGATGCGGCCGCCACCGGCCATATAGAGCATGTCGCCATTGCCGAGCAGTTGCTCGGCGCCCTGCTCGCCCAGGATCGTGCGCGAATCGATCTTGCTGGTCACCTGGAACGAGATTCTGGTGGGGAAGTTGGCTTTGATCGTGCCGGTGATGACGTCGACGGAGGGACGTTGCGTCGCCATGATGACGTGAATGCCGGCGGCGCGGGCCATCTGAGCAAGGCGCTGCACGGCGCCTTCAATGTCCTTGCCGGCGACCATCATCAGATCGGCCATCTCATCGATGATGACGACGATAAAGGGCAGCGGTTCGAGATTGAAAGTCTCGCTCTCATAGACCGCTTCGCCGGTCTCGCGATCGAAGCCGGTCTGCACGGTGCGGGTGATGGTCTCGCCCTTGAGGGCAGCCTCGGAGACGCGCTGGTTGAAACCATCGATGTTGCGCACGCCGATCTTGCTCATCTTGCGATAGCGATCCTCCATCTCGCGCACCGCCCATTTGAGCGCGGTGACGGCCTTGGAAGGATCGGTCACCACGGGAGTGAGCAGATGCGGGATGCCGTCATAGACGGAGAGTTCGAGCATCTTGGGATCGATCATGATCATCCGGCACTGCTCAGGTGTCATCTGGTAGAGCAGTGACAGGATCATGGTGTTGATGCCGACCGACTTGCCCGAGCCGGTAGTGCCGGCGATGAGCAGATGCGGCATACGGGCGAGATCGGCGATGATCGGCTCGCCGCCAATGGTCTTGCCGAGGCAGATATTGAGCTTGCCCTTGGTCTTTTCGAAATCGGCACTGGCCAGCATCTCGCGGAGGAACACGGTCTCGCGGTTTTCGTTGGGCAGTTCGATGCCGATGGCGTTGCGGCCGGGGACGACCGCGACACGGGCGGAGATGGCGCTCATCGAGCGCGCGATATCGTCGGCGAGTGAAATGACGCGGCTCGACTTGATGCCCGGGGCGGGCTCGAGTTCGTAGAGCGTGACGACGGGACCGGGGCGGACATTGATAATGTCGCCTTTGACGCCGAAATCCTCGAGCACGCCTTCGAGCCGCCGGGCCATGGCTTCGAGCCGTTCGGGCCGATGCTCGTCGTGGAGGCCCTTGTGCTTGGGTTCGGCGAGGAGGCTGAGTTCCGGTAGCTCGAAGCCGGATTCGTCCTCGAGCAGCGAACGCTGCGCTTCGCGCGTGGCGCGGCTGCCGGGAGCGGGGCGCTTCGCCGGTGCCGCGACGCGGGCGCGCGCCGGGGTGGACTCGATTTCTTCTTCGATTGCGGTTTCGGGCGGGTAGTCGTCTTCGAAAGCGGGTTCGACCTCTGCCTCGCCGGAGAATCGACGCTCGATGGTGAGGCGGGGTTCGCGGCGGCCGCCGGCCGCGGCGCTCGCGCTGTCCATGCTGGGCTCCGCTGCGCCGTCGCGCCATTGCTGGGCTTCCGCTTCGCGGCGGGCTTCAGCATTGGCACGGGCGGTCGCCAGCGAGCGGCGGAAGGCCGATTGGGCGGTGAAGGCGAAATGGACAAGGCCACCGATCGCCACATCGAGCAGGCCGTTGCGCTCAGGCAGATCGGCTGCGGGGGCCTTGCCGCGGCCTTTCGGGCTCTGAACCATGGCCAGAGCATCACTGCCGAGCGCGAGCCAGTAAAGCGCCAGTGTGGGAATGGCGATGAGGATGGCGAACAGCACGGCGGTGACGGGCTGCGGATGAGCACCGCTCACCAGCGTTGCGAGATTGTAAAAGCCGGCGCCGATCAGGCCGCCCAGCCCAGTTGGGAGCGGCCAGCTCTGCGGGATGGCGAGGAAGCCGAGGACGCCGGTGGCCAGCAGGGAAGCCGCGACCCAGGCGACCAGCCGCAAACCGAGGCGAGAGGGCACGCGCCGGCGCATGAAGCTCCAGCCCCATAGCGTCGGCGGAATGAGGATAAGAATGATGCCGAGACCGAAGATCTGAAAGCTGAGATCGGCGATCACCGCGCCTGGAAAGCCTAGCCAGTTGGCTGCGGCCTTGCTGGTCGTATAGGAGAGCGAGGGATCATCGACAGACCAGGTGGCGAGCGCCACCATGACGATACCGATCAACCCCAACAGGACAAGGCCGATCAGGCGGACCGGGATGGTGATGGCGATGGCGGGAGAACTGGCGTCTTCGAGCAGGGGACGTGCCGGCATCGTCGGAAACACTCAATTTACAAACTGAGCGCCGATCCTAGGGCGGCCGGGTTAATCCCGAGCTAACCATAGGCCTCCGGCGGCGGTTTTGCGCGCCGCCGGAGGGTAGGGACCAATTTCTAGAATTCTTCGGGGTTGGAGCCGATCGAATGGATCGACAGGTCGGCGCCACGGCGTTGCTGTTCGTCGGTGAGGCGGATGCCGACGAGCCGCTGGCTCAGCGCGTAGAGAATGAACCCCGCGGCGAGGGCGTAGGCGGCGATGCCGACCGACGCGACGAGCTGGGAAAGTGGCGAAACGCCACCCATCCCGCCAACCGCTTCGAGGCCGAAAACGCCCGCAGCAATGCCGCCCCAAAGGCCGCAAAGGCCATGCAGCGGCCAGACGCCCAGCACGTCGTCGATCTTCAGGCCCTCTTGGGTCCAGGTGAAACCCTTGACGAAGATCACCCCGGCAATGCCGCCGACGACCAGAGCGCCGATCGGATGCATGACGTCGGAGCCGGCGCAAACCGCCACCAGCCCGGCCAGGGCACCATTGTGGACAAAGCCCGGATCGGCGCGCGAGACGATGGTCGCGGCGATGATGCCGCCGACCATGGCCATCAGTGAATTGAGCGCCACCAGACCCGACACGGCGCCGGTCGATTGCGCCGACATCACATTGAAGCCGAACCAGCCGATGCAGAGCATCCAGGTGCCGAGACCGAGCCAGGGAATCGATGAAGGCGGAAAGGGCCGGCTGCTGGTTGCGCCATAGCGGCCAGTGCGGGCGCCGAGGCGCAGGACGGCAGCAAGGGCGAGCCAGCCGCCAACGGCATGGACAACGATCGAGCCGGCAAAATCATGGAACGGCGCGCCAAAATTGGCGGCAAACCACGCCTGGACGCCGTAATTGCCGTTCCAAGCGAGGCCCTCGCTGAAGGGATAGATCAGGCCGACAATGATGGCGGCGGCGGTGACCTGCGGCCAGAATTTGGCCCGCTCGGCGATGCCGCCCGAGATGATGGCGGGGACGGCGGCGGCGAAGGTTGCGAGGAAGAAGAATTTGACGAGGCCCAGACCCTGCGGGGCAAAAACTCCGCCTATGCCGGACAGCGTTGGCGCGCCGCCGAGGAAGCTGACGCCATAGGCGATCCAGTAGCCGATGAAGAAATAGGCCAGAGTCGAAAAGGCAAAATCGACCATGATCTTGACCATGGCGTTCACCTGGTTCTTGCCGCGGACGGTGCCGACTTCGAGGAAGGCGAAGCCGCCATGCATCGAAAAAACCAGGATCGCGCCCAGCAATAGGAAAAAGACGTCGAGCCCGACGTTGACTTCACTCATTGAGACCTCCCATGCGAACCGGTTGGTTCGCTCCCCAGGGCGGCCGGCTCGCAACCGGTTACGCCACAGGCAGGCACTCAAGGATCATGCCAAAAGCCCTCGCGAAAACTATTGAGCAGAGATAGGGGCTTAGCGAAGAGGTTAGACGAAGCGGGCGGAAACCGAGGCGGCGTGCTCAAACAATCGGCACGAGTCAAGCGGGCGCTGCCCACAACGGAGGCAATCGCTGCTCGGCTTTTGCTCTGTCCGATCGGCCGAAGACGGAGCCTTCGGCCAACCGCTGATCTCCTGCTTGGCTCTGTCTGATCGGTCCTGGGACAGCCCTATCAGACAACCGCAGGCCGCTTACCTGCTCTGGCCGATCGGACCTAAGCAGGTCCGATCGGCCAACCGCTGGGGTATTCGCCGTGGTGTGCAGCCCATGCAGTTTGCGAGTGGGAAGCCTCTGTGGCGGGCCAAGAGGAACATGAGCTGCACGCCGCGACGAACCTTGTCTGGCGGTGAGAGCCCGGCGACGAGCCGGGCTCCCCGATGAAGGGCGTTGCCGCCGGGCCGGAACCCGGCGGTTGGATCAGTTGTAGGCGTGCTCGCCGTGGCTCGAGATATCGAGGCCGTCGGCTTCCATCGATTCGGGGACGCGGGCGCCGCCGAACAGGACCTTGACGATCAGCATGGCGACCAGAGCAACAACGCCCGACCACACCAGAGCGATGACAACTGCCTGGAGCTGGATCAGGAACTGGCTGCCGATCGAGTAGGCGGCCGCATCGCCGAGCGGATAGCCGCCCAGTTGCGGCGCCGCGACGATCGCCGTACCGAGCGCGCCGACGATGCCGCCGATGCCGTGCACGCCGAACACGTCGAGCGCGTCGTCGTACTTGAACATCGGCTTCAGCGTCACGACGGCCCAGAGGCAGACGAGACCAGCCACCGCACCCAGGACAATCGCGCCCATTGTCCCGGCAAAGCCGGCAGCGGGGGTGATCGCGACAAGGCCAGCTACCGCACCCGACGCCGCGCCGAGAAGGCTGGCATGACCGCGGGTGAACTTTTCAGCGATGGCCCAGGCGAGGGCCGCCGCTGCCGGCGCGGTGATGGTGTTCATCAGCGCCACGGCGGTCAGGCCGTTGGCTTCGAGGTTGGAGCCGGCGTTGAAGCCGAACCAGCCGACCCACAGCAGACAAGCACCGATGAAGGTGAAGGTCAGATTGTGGGGCGGGATTGGCTCTTTCATGAACTCCTTGCGCGGGCCAAGCACGATGGCGGCCACGAGGCCCGCGATACCGGCATTGATGTGGACGACCGTGCCGCCGGCAAAATCATAGGCGCCGAGGCCGAACAGGTAGCCGCCGCCGAACCAGACCATGTGCGCCATGGGCAGATAGGCGAAGGTGAACCAGAGGGCGAGAAACACCATGACCGCACCGAACTTCATGCGCTCGGCGATGGCGCCGACGATCAGCGCCGGGGTAATAGCGGCAAAGGTCAGCTGGAAGACGACGAAGGTCAGCTCCGGAATCTTGAAGCCGGCCGAGAAGGTGGCTGCGAGAGAATTGGTGTCGATGCCATTGAGGAACAGCCGGGAGAAATCGCCGATGAACCACGACACGCCGCTGCCGTCCGTAACACCGTTGAAGGCCAGCGAGTAGCCGTAGATGATCCACAGGATCGCGATCATGCAGAAGCCGGCAAACACCTGCATCAACACGGAAAGCATGTTCTTGGCGCGCACCAGCCCGCCATAAAAGAGAGCGAGCCCGGGGATGGTCATGGCGATCACCAGGATGGTGGATATCAGCATCCAGGCGGTGTCGCCCTTGTCGACGACCGGAACGACTTCCGCGGCCGGGGCGTCCTGACCGAGGGCCGGAAGCGCAATAGCGAGAGCTGCCAGAGCCGCCAATCCCAGGATCTTTGAAGTTTTCAGAGCTGTCATTGTGGGTTCTCCTGGCATCACAGAGCCGCCGCGCCGGTTTCGCCGGTGCGGATGCGGGTTACGGCCATTAAATCGAGGACGAAAATCTTGCCGTCGCCGATGCGGCCGGTCTGGGCGCTTTCGCGGATTGCCGAGACGATCTGATCGGACTGGCCGTCATCGACAGCGATTTCGATCTTGAGCTTGGGAAGGAAATGCACCGCATATTCGGTGCCGCGGTAGATCTCGGAATGGCCCTTTTGACGGCCATAGCCTTTGACTTCGGTCACGGTCATGCCGTGCACGTCGAGCGAGTTCAGCGCCTGACGCACCTCTTCAAGCCGCGATGGCTTGATGATTGCGATCACCAGTTTCATGGATGCCCCTTTCGCATGTGCCATGGTCTCCAATGGCCAAGAGACTCAAATGCCGTGCCAGATTTGCCGCCGCACACCCAAGGTTATGATTCTGTTAAGGGAAATCTCCGGCCTTACGGGTAATTGATGCGTCAGGCGCCGCGCCTCGGTCCAATAGTGCATAAGATTAGAGCAAACCCCGCGAGTTTGCTCACATTTGAGGCACCTGCTCGCCGCTGCTTGCATCCGCTCCAATGGCGCGAGAAAAGACGCGAGGACGGATGCCCATGGCTGAGAATTATGACGTCATAATAGTTGGCGGCGGCCCGGTGGGCCTGGCCCAGGCGCTAGGGCTGACGCGGTTCCAGCGCGGTCTCAAGGTAGCGCTTTGCGACCGGCGCGAGATGGTTGTCCCGCAGGATGCCCGGGCATTCGCAATATCGGCGGCGGGCCGCCGCATGTTCGAAGCACTCGGTGTTTGGGGCGCCATGGCCGCCGAGGCCGAAGCGGTGACGGCCATGAACATCACCGATTCGGGGACCGGCGACATTTCACGGCCAGAGTTTTTGAGCTTTGAAGGCGATGTTTCGTCGGGCGAGCCCTTTGCGCATCTGGTGCCCAACAGAATTATGAGCGCGGCGCTGCTCGAAGCGGCGCGAAGCAGCGTCGATTTTGTCGCGCCGGTGGAGATCGCCGGCTATTCCGGCGCCCGGGCACTGGCCGAGCTCGCCCTAAAGGACGGACGGACGCTTCGGGCGCCGTTGTTGATCGGCGGCGATGGTGCACAATCGGCGTTGCGCAAGATGGCCGGGATCGAGGTGATCTCGCATGACTACCGCCAGATGGGGATCGTGACGAATATCGCCCATGAGCTGGCGCATGGCGGCGTCGCGACGCAGCATTTTCGCCCAGCCGGGCCGTTTGCCAGCCTGCCGCTCAAGGGCGGACACCGCTCCTCGCTGGTCTGGACCGAGACCCCGGAGGTCGCCGCGGCGATGAAGGCGCTGCCGCTTGCTGAGGCCGCGCGGCAGATCGAGGAGGTGATGGGCCATGCGTTGGGCGCCGTTACGGTCGAGGAACCGCTGCAGAGTTTTCCGCTGCGGCTGCAGGTGGCACGCAGCTTTGTCGGCCCGCGCCTGGCGCTGATCGGAGATGCCGCGCACGTGCTCCACCCGGTCGCGGGGCAGGGGCTCAATCTCGGCTTCAAGGATGTCGCGGCGCTGAGCGAATTGGTCATCGAAGCGATGCGGCTCGGGCTCGATCATGGCGGGGCGGATATTCTCGGCCAATATGAGCGCTGGCGCCGCTTCGACACCGCCCTGATGGTGGCGGCAACCGACGGCCTCAACCGGTTGTTCTCCAACGATCTGGCCCCGGTGCGGGCGCTCCGCGATTTTGGGCTCGGCGTGGTGGACCGCTTGACGCCAGTCAAATCGGGTTTGATGGCGCGGGCTGCCGGCCTCGACAGCGCCGGTCCCAAGCTTTTGAGTGGAATGCCGATCTAGGCTTAGCTGCGCGCGTCGCCGACCGGCGGAAAATAGGAGCGAAGCTGATCCGGCTCGACGTCCCGCGCTTCATCGAGGCTGAGCATCGGCACGCCGTCGCGTATTGGAAAGGCAAGATGCGCCGCCACCGAGATGAGCTCGGTACGATCGGGGGATAGAACCA
>JBDSEK010000154.1:0-18428 GCA_039920085.1 Devosia sp.
GAGGCGGGTCACAAGCCGAAATGGCTGGTGGTGATCGACGACACCGCGGAATGCGACCGCGCGGTCTATTTCGCCTCGCGGCGCGCCGCGCGCGTCGGCGCCGGCGTGATCATGCTGCGCGTCATCGAAACCCATGACCGCAACCAGCAGTGGATGGGGGTCGCCGACATCATGAAGGCGGAGGCGCATGAGGAAGCCACGGCCTCGCTCGACAAATACGCGACCCGCGCCAACGGCATCGCCGGCATCACCGCCGAGCGGGTGGTGCGCGAGGGCGCGACCGCGGACGAAATCCTGGGATTGATCGAGGCCGACGAAGACATCGCGATCCTGGTGCTGGCAGCGGGCACCGGCAAGGACGGCCCGGGGCCGCTGGTCGCCGGCTTCGGCAGCAACGCCGGGGACTATCCGATCCCGGTGGCGATCGTGCCGGGGCATCTCAGCGATGAAGAGCTCGACGCGCTGACTTGAGGCCATTTCGGCCCTTGAAGCCGCGGTTGACCCCGCCGCCCGCAGACGCCACCTATATGCTATGCTGATCGTGCCGCGCGGGCCTTGAACCCGGCGCCGGCGATGGAGAAGAGCAATGTTCATCCAGACCGAAGCCACGCCCAATCCGGCGACGCTGAAATTCCTGCCCGGCCGCGAAGTTCTCGTCGGCGAGCCACGCGATTTCCGCTCGGCCGACATGGCTGTGGCCTCGCCGCTGGCATCGGGGCTGTTTTCCATTCCGGGCGTCACCGGTGTGTTCCTGGGTTCGGACTTCATCTCCGTTACCAAGGATGTGACCGAGTGGAACCATCTGAAGCCCGCCATCCTCGGCGCCATTATGGAGCATTTTCTCTCCGGCAAGCCGGTGATTTCCGACGGCACGACCGAGGATGCCGATCAAACGGCGGAGTTTTTCGAGCCTGCCGACAGCGAGACGGTCGAGATCATCAAGGAGTTGATCTCCACGCGCGTTCGTCCGGCCGTGGCGATGGACGGCGGCGACATCACCTTCAAGGGCTTCCGCGACGGTACGGTGTATCTGCACATGCAGGGCGCCTGCTCGGGCTGCCCATCCTCGACCGCGACGCTCAAATCCGGCATCGAGAACCTGCTCCGGCATTTCGTACCGGGCGTCGAGGCAGTAGCGCAGGTCTAGCGCGCTCACGAGCCGCCGCCGGACAGGCGATCATTCTGGTCTTCGGGCTCGAGCCCTGGCGTTGATGATCTGATGGACCGTGCTTGTCGCGCGTTTCACCCCAGCTTACATCTCCGCCCATGAGCGCCCTTCTCGCCATCGACACCGCCGCGCCGCGCCTGCAGCTCGCTCTGCTCGGCAACGATCGCGTCGATACGCTGATCGAGGACATGCCCACCGGCCAGGCCGAGCGCATCTTCCCCGCCATCGCTGAACTGCTGGCGCGCGCTGGTGTGACCTACGCCGATCTCACGCGCATTGCCGTCACCACCGGCCCCGGTTCTTTCACCGGCCTGCGCATTGGTCTCAGTGCCGCAAGGGGCCTCGGCCTCGCGTTGGGCATTCCGGTTGTTGGCATTGGCAGCCTGCAGGCGATCTCGCTCAGCGCGCCATCCCGCACCCCGCTCGCCGTGCTGCTCGACGCGCGGCGCAACGAAAGCTATTTCGAGCGCTTCCTCGCGCCCGGCGTGCCGGCCGACGGGGCCTTGCTGCTGCCAACCGAGACCGCTCTCGGCCGCGTGCCCGAAGGCACCGCGCCGCTCACCGATCCGTTTCCCGACATCGGGGCGCTTGCCGGCTTCGCGCACGATCTCGACCCGGCCCTGTTCCCGCCCGAGCCCAACTATATCCGCGATGCGGACGCCAAACCGCAGGACAAATTCAGCGTCGCGCGCCTGTCGGAAACCACGCCATGATGCTCCGATCTTGGCCGGCGCCGCTCGGGCTGCACATCGAGCCGGGTCAACCTAGGGATGCCGATGCCGTCGCTGCGCTCCACGCCAAAAGCTTCTATCGCGGCTGGCCGCGCGAGGATATCGCCGCCTATCTGATGGACCGCGACACGCCCACGCTCATTGCATGCGACGCCAAGCGTCGGCTCGCGGGCTTTGCCATGCTGCGACTGCTCGGCGACGACGCTGAACTGATGACCATCGCCGTCGAGCCGAAATATCGCGGCAAGGGCGTCGCGCGCGCCTTGATGGAGGCCTGCTTTGCCGATCTCAGCATGACCGCCAGCCGGCGCATGATCCTCGAAGTCGCGGCCGATAATCCTCCGGCCCTCAAGCTCTATCGAAATCTGGGCTTTACCCAGCTTTCGGAGCGAAAGGGCTATTACGCGCGGGCCGATGGCCAGCCCGCCACCGCCCTTGTGATGGCCCGCGATCTGCTCTAGCCCTTTGCTATGGTGAAGCCGATGCACACCGACACCCTTGAAGAGCAATGCGCCAAAAAGGGCATGCGCATGACCGACCAGCGCCGCGTCATCGCGCAGGTGATGGAGGCGGCCATCGATCATCCCGATGTCGAGGAGCTTTATCGCCGCGCTTCGGCGATCGACGCCCGCATTTCACTTTCGACCGTCTATCGCACCCTCAATCTGTTCGAGGAGGCGGGGCTCGTCACCAAGCATGATTTCAAGGACGGCCGCGCCCGCTTTGAGCCACTGCCCGACACCCATCACGACCATCTCATCGATATCCGTTCCGGCAAGGTCATCGAATTCCGCAACGAGGAAATCGAGGCCATTCAGGAACTGATCGCCAAGCGCCTCGGCTACCAGCTCGTCGATCACCGTCTTGAGCTCTATGCCGTACCCTCCGGGGACGCTAAGAAGTGATCTTCAGAACGCTGTTCTTCATATTTGTCTATCTACCGGTGATGATCGTCGGTGTGCCGCTGCAATTCATCATCACTCGCCTCGGCCTGTTCTGGAATTTCCCGACCATGCTGTTCCACCGGCTGGGCTGCATCTTCCTGGGGCTGCGTGTCAAAACTCTTGGTCAGCCGCTGCACAACCGCCCGACCCTGCTGCTCTCCAACCACATCTCCTGGACCGACATCATTGCCATCGGCTCGGTCGCGGACGTCACCTTCGTTTCCAAAATGGGCGTGCGGAACACCTTCTTCGTGGGCTTCATGGCCTCGCTGCAACGGACGCTCTATGTCGACTATGGCCGGCGGCAGGATGCCGGCCGCACCAGCCGCGAAATCGGCAAGCGCCTGGCCAAAAGTGGCGCCGTATTGCTCTTTGCCGAAGGCCACCGCGATCTTGGCGACCACGTCCAGCCCTTTCGCTCCGCCCTGGTCGGCGCGGCCCAGGCGGCCATGACTGAAGGTGGCGCCACCGACGTCGCCATCCAGCCCGTCACCATCGCCTACACCCACCTTCAGGGCCTGCCGGTATCGCGCAATGAGCGGCCCGATATTTCCGGCATGAATGCCCGCGGCTTCCGGCAGGTGGTGAGCAATCTGCTGACCTCTGGCGTCAAGGACGTCACCATCGCCTTCGGCGCCCCCATTCCCTTCGATGCGGGGTCCGATCGCAAGCTCCTGACCCGCCAGGCCGAGATTCAGGTCCGCCGTATGCTGGTCGGGCTCAACCGCAGCCAGCCTCTGCCGCCCGTTGCGCAGGCGTCTTAGCCCCCGCCCGCCGCAAGCGCGTTGGCAAGGGCGGCCTGCGCGGTGTATGTCCCCGCAATGACCGAGCCCCAGGCCAAGCGTGTCTTTATCAAGACCTATGGCTGCCAGATGAATGTCTATGACAGCGACCGCATGGCGGACGCGCTGGCGCTACACGGCTACCAGCCGACTCAGAGCATGGACGACGCCAATCTCGTCATCCTCAACACCTGCCACATCCGCGAAAAGGCAAGCGAGAAGGTGTTCTCCGAACTCGGCCGCCTCGCCGAACTGAAGGCCGATGGTCGCGCGATCATGATCGGCGTCGCCGGCTGCGTCGCCCAGGCCGAGGGCGAGGAGATCGCGCGCCGTGCCAAATCGGTGGATCTCGTCTTCGGCCCGCAATCCTATCACCGCCTGCCCGAACTTATCGCCCGCGCCGAGCGCGGCGAGAGGGTGGTCGAGACGGACTTTCCTGCCGAGGATAAGTTCGAGCATCTGCCGGCGGCCGCCCCCCACGTCATTCGCGGCCGGGGCCTCACCGCCTTCCTCACCGTGCAGGAGGGCTGCGACAAGTTTTGTTCCTTCTGCGTCGTCCCCTATACGCGCGGCGCCGAGACCTCCCGGCCGCTCGAGCAAGTGCTGGCCGAAGCGCGCAATCTCGTCGGTGCCGGCGTGCGCGAGATCACCCTGCTTGGCCAGAACGTCAACGCCTGGCATGGCCTTGACCGGAAGGGCCACCCCCTCGGGCTCGGCGAACTCTGCGCCCGCCTTGCCGAACTCGATGGCCTTGCCCGTATCCGCTACACGACCAGTCATCCCCTCGACATGTCCGACGAGCTGATCGAGGCGCATCGCGGCAATCCCAAGCTGATGCCCTATTTGCATTTGCCGGTGCAGTCGGGGTCCGACGCCATTCTCAAGGCGATGAACCGCCGCCACACCCGAGCCGACTATCTGGCCGTGATCGGGCGGATCAAAGCAGCGCGCCCCGACATCGCGCTGTCGGGCGATTTCATTGTCGGCTTTCCCGGCGAGACCGACGAGGATTTTGCCGAGACGCTCTCGCTGGTGCGCGAGATTGGCTACGCCTCGGCCTACAGCTTCAAATATTCGACCCGCCCCGGCACCCCAGGTGCCAGCATGACCGATCAGGTGCCTGAGCCGGTCAAGGCCGAACGCCTCGCTAAGCTCAATGAGCTGATCGCGGGCCAGATCCGCAATTTCGGGCAATCCGTGGTCGGCCGCACCCTGAACGTGCTGATCGAAAAGCCCGGCCGTCGCCCCGGCCAACTGGGCGGCCGCTCGCCTTACCTGCAGGCCGTGCACATGGAAGGCCCGGAGCGGCTGATCAGTACCGTTCAGAAGGTGCTCATCGTTTCGGCCCGAAATAATTCAATTGAAGGCAAGATTGTCACACGCGTGGAACCCAAAACTGCTAGCCTGATTGAGTCTGAAGCCCTCACCGCCTGACCTTGAAAAACTGATCTTTCGGTTTTCGGACAAGCTCAGGCAAAAGCTGCAGCCGCCGGCTGTCCAGGAGAATATCGAGTTTGAACAGGCACGTGTCCGCGACGTCCGACAACGCCCTTTCCTCGCAGCTTGAACTGGCCTTCGAAGACAACCGCCTCGCCGCTCAGCTTTACGGCGATTTCGACCAGAACCTCGCCCTCATCGAACAGCGCCTCAAGGTCACCGCCACGCCGCGCGGTAATCATCTGATGCTGAAGGGCGCGGCGTCTGCCGTCGATCAATCGCGGCGCGTCCTCGAAAGCCTTTACGAACTGCTCGAAGAGGGCCGCTCGATCGACATTGCCAATGTCGATACCATGATCCGCATGATCGAGACTGAGGACAGTCAACTGAGCCTCCCGACGCTCGAGAAAAAGGGCAAGGTGCGCATGGCGCAGATCGCCACGCGCAAGGCCACCATCGTCGCCCGTACCCCGGCGCAGGATGCCTATCTGCGCGCCATGGATCGTGCCGAACTGGTGTTCGGCATTGGCCCGGCCGGCACCGGCAAGACCTATCTCGCGGTGGCCCACGCCGCGGCACTGCTCGAGCGCGGTGACATCAACCGCATAATCCTGTCCCGTCCGGCCGTCGAAGCCGGCGAACGCCTCGGCTTTTTGCCCGGCGACATGAAAGACAAGGTCGATCCCTATCTCCGCCCGCTCTACGACGCACTTTACGACATGATGCGCCCCGAGCATGTGGAACGCTGTATTACCTCGGGCGTCATCGAAGTTGCGCCGCTCGCCTTTATGCGCGGCCGCACGCTCGCCAATGCCGTGGTGATCCTCGACGAAGCGCAAAACACCACCTCGATGCAGATGAAGATGTTCCTTACCCGCCTCGGCGAAGGCTCCAAGATGATCGTCACCGGCGATCCATCGCAGGTCGATCTTCCGCGCGGCGAAAAGTCCGGCCTCGTAGAAGCCACCGCCTTGCTCGATGGGATCGAGGGCGTTCACATCTCGCGCTTCAACGACAAGGACGTGGTGCGTCACGCCCTGGTCGGCCGCATTGTTCGCGCTTATGATGCGGCCGAGACCAAACGGCTCGCCGACAAACCATGAGGTCCTGAGGCGGGAGCGATGGCCGTTCCGCTGAACGTCGAAATCTCCCGCAATGCGGAAGGCTGGCCCGAGCATCTGGACGCCCGCGCCGAACAGGCGCTGCGTGAGGCGCTGAAGCAGTCAAAGGCCAAGATCACCGGCGCCGCGGAAGTCTCGCTGGTATTTACCGATGATGCCGAACAGCGCCTCCTCAACCGCGACTGGCGTGGCATCGACAAAACCACCAATGTGCTGAGTTTCCCCCAGATCGAGCCTTTCGGGCCAGTTTCGGGCCTTTTGGGCGACATCATCATCGCTCGCGAAACGGTCGAAAAAGAAGCGCAGGAACAAGGTCTTAGCTTCGACGATCACGTCACCCACCTGGTCGTCCATGGCTTTCTCCACCTTCTGGGCTATGATCATATGGACGATGACGAGGCCCTTGCCATGGAGGGCCTCGAAACCCAGATTCTCGCTTCCCTCGGGGTGGCGGACCCCTATGCCGAAGACGACACAGTTTCAGAATGACCGATAGCGACACAGCGTCAAAGCCGGCGGCCGATGCCGCCGCCGAACCTCCATCGCCTGCCGCCCCCGCTCCGGCGCGGGGGCAATCGCTGTGGACCAAGCTCAGGGCCATGTTCGCCTTCCGCACGATGTCGTTGCGTGACGATCTCGAGGTCGCGCTCGAATCGGAAGCCTCGGGCGAAACCGCTGACTTCTCCCCTTCCGAGCGCACCATCCTGCAAAACGTGCTGCAGCTCGGCGAAAAGCGCGTCGAGGACGTCATGGTGCCGCGCGCCGATATCGAAGCCATCGATGTCGAGCAAACGCTGGGCGCCCTCATCGGCCGGTTCCGCACCGTCGGCCATTCGCGCATCCCGGTCTATTCCGGCTCGATCGACAACATCACCGGCTTCATCCACGTCAAGGATGCATTGCGCCGTATCACCGCCCCCGTCACCGAAGCGGGCAAGGAGATTCCGGTCAAGCTCGTTTCGCCGCCATTGCGCTCGAAACTTGAAAAGCTCGATCTCGCCCGCAAGGTGCTTTTCGTCCCGCCGCTGATGCCGGTGGGCGATCTGCTGCAGCAGATGCAGCTGAAGCGCATCCACATGGCCATCGTCATCGACGAATATGGCGGCACCGACGGGCTGGTGACCATCGAGGATCTGCTCGAAGCCGTGGTTGGCGAGATCGAAGACGAGCACGACGAGGAAGATGCGCCGCTCATCCGCCGCATCAATTCCAACAATTACATCGCCGCCGCCCGCGCCGAGCTCGGCCAGATCGAAGGCGTCATCGGTCCCGATTTCGATCCGGGCGAACACGGCGACGACGTCGACACCATCGGCGGCCTCGTCTTCGCCCTTGCCGGCCGCGTTCCGCAAAAGGGCGAGATCATCGGCGGCATCAAGAATTTCGAATTCGAAGTCCTGCAGGCCGACAGCCGCCAGCTCCGCCGCGTCCGCATCAAGCGGCTGAAGCAGCGCAAGGCGCCGGTGGGCGTGGGGAAGGTGGACGGCGAGCCCGAAAAGAAGGCGGCAGAGTAGTCACGGGCGAGCGAGGCTTATGGGCGAGTATGGACGCTACGCCGTCTACATGGTGACCAGCCGCAAATACGGCCCGATCTACACAGGCGTGACCGGCAATCTCCTCAACCGTATGGTGACTCACCGAGATGAACTCATCGATGGGTTCACGGCGCGATATCATCTTCATCAGCTAGTCTACTTCGAGCAATTCGACAGCCCGTCTGATGCCATCCTCCGGGAGAAGCGCATCAAGAAATGGCGCCGTGAGTGGAAGATTGCGCTGATCGAGAAAGCTAATCCGGCTTGGGACGACCTCTTCGATTCGATAGTCTACTGACATTTGCCCACCCACCGGGTCATTCCCGCGAAAGCGGGAATCTCCGTTTGCCCGTCCCGAGGCCACTTCCGGAGAGGAACGTGCCGGGCGAGGCCCGGGCTCGTCCCGCGAACGCCCACCGCAGCCTCCGCAAAACCGAGATTCCCGCTTTCGCGGGAATGACTCCGTGGGTAGGTGAAGCGATGGCTAGAAACGATTTTGATTCGGCATGACCTGGCTCGCCGAGACCGCCATGCTGTCCTATGGCTGGCGGCGCTTCCTGATGCTGCTGGTCGCGGGCGCCATCGCCGGCCTGTCGGTGCCGCCGCTCTTCGTCCTCCCGGCTTTGTTCGTGACCTTTCCGTTCTGGGTCTGGGCGCTCGATGGCGCCGAGCGTCGGCCCGGCCTCGGCCGCCTGTTCGGCCCCGCCTTCGCCATCGGCTTTGCCTTCGGGCTCGGCTATTTCACCGTCGCCTTCCACTGGCTCGGCCAGGCGTTTTTCCTCGAGGGCGGCTGGCCGCTCTTCGTAATGCCGTTCGCCATTGTCGGCCTCGCGGCGCTCATTGCGCTGTTCTGGGGACTGGCCAGTGCGCTGGCGCATTTGTTCTGGTCGCATAGCGGCTCTCGCGTCGTTGTCCTCGCCACCTTCCTCAGCCTTGCCGAATATGCGCGTGGAACGCTGTTCTCGGGCTTCCCCTTTGACCTCCTGGGCTACGCGCTTACCGCCAATCCCGAGATGATGCAGCTCGCGTCCGTCATCGGCATGTATGGCCTCACTGCGCTCTGTGCCGTGCTGGTCCTGACTCCGGCGCTGATCTGGCCCGCTGATGAGCGTGGACTTGTTCGGCGCTTGGTACCGTTTTTTCTTGCCGTGGCCGCGATCGCCGCGCAGATCGCCTGGGGCAATCAACGTCTGACCCAGACCATCGTCGCCGATCGCACCGATATGCGCGTCCGCATGGTGCAGCCGATCATTACCGAACACTCCGAGATCCTGCAGCAGACGCCGCCCGAGATCGTCTCGCGCCTGATCGCGCTCAGTGAGCAGAAGACTGATCCCGCCGATCAGGGCCTCGCCGACATCACCCAGCTCATCTGGCCGGAATCGGTGCTGCCCTTTTATCTTTCATCCTATCCCGAGGGCCTCGCCCGCATTGCCCGCATGCTGCCGGCGGGCACGACGCTGCTCACCGGCGCGCCGCGCGAGCCCGAGGACCGCGACGGCGATCCGCTCGATAATCCAGGCTACAATTCGATCCTCGCCATCGACAGCGACGGCGAGATCACCCAGAGCTACGCCAAATCGCACCTCGTGCCCTTCGGCGAGTATCTGCCCTTTGCCGGCTTCTGGAAGCTGTTCGGCATCCGCCAGTTCGTCCCCGGCACCAATGGCTGGCAGGCGGGCGACGGCAAGCGCCTGATGACGCCCCCCGGCATGCCCGCCTTCATTGCGCTGATCTGCTATGAGGCGATCTTCTCGGGCGATCTCGGTGCGGATCCCAACAAGGCCGAGTTCCTGCTAAACATCTCCAACGACGAGTGGTTCGACGGCTCCATCGGCAATGCCCAGCACGCCCACCACGCGCGATTGCGCGCGGTCGAAAGCGGCCTGCCGATGCTGCGCGCCACCAATTCCGGCGATACCATGCTCATCGACCCGCTTGGCCGCATCACCGCGGCACTGCCCGCTGGCGAACAGGCGGTGCTCGACGTCGTCCCGTCCGAGAAACTACCCGGCACGATCTTCAACCGCGTCTGGCACTGGCCCTTCTTTGTCGCTTTGGCGCTCGGCCTGATCGTCGCAATGGCCACCCGCCGCCGCACGCCGCGCAAGCCGGCATAGATTTCCACCGCCGGGCCGTGCGGCATATCAAGCTTTCCTTATGTCCGCCTTGACCGGGGCTGCCCGCCCCCGTAGAAACCAGCCCAACACCGCGATTTTTCGCGTTTTTGGCCACTTTTAGGGGGTTTCGTCAATGCGGCAGTCCTATCTCTTCACCTCGGAATCGGTTTCCGAGGGTCATCCGGACAAGGTCTGCGACCGCATTTCCGATGAAATCGTCGACCTCGTTTTCCGCGAGGCCAAAAAGACCGGCATGGATCCCTCGCAGGTCCGCATCGCCTGCGAGACGCTTGCCACCACCAATCGCGTCATCATTGCCGGCGAGGTGCGCGTTCCGTCGAGCCTTCTCAAGAAGGACAGGGACGGCAATGTGCTGAGGGACGCTTCCGGAGCGCCCATTGTTAATCCGGCCAAGTTCAAATCCACCGCCCGCAAGGCCATCAAGGCGATCGGCTACGAGCAGGCGGGCTTTCACTGGAAGAAGGCGCGCATCGATGTCCTGCTGCATGGCCAGTCCGCCGATATCGCCCAGGGCGTCGATGAAAAGGGCAATAAGGATGTCGGCGCCGGCGACCAGGGCATCATGTTCGGCTATGCCAGCCGCGAGACTCCCGAGCTCCTGCCCGCACCCATCTACTACGCCCACAAGATCCTCGAGATCCTGACTGCTGCGCGGAAGAGCGGCGTGGGCGCCGCCGTCAAGCTCGGCCCCGATGCCAAGTCGCAGGTCACTGTGAGATATGAGAACGGCGTTCCGGTGGGCGTCACGCAGATCGTCGTCTCCACCCAGCACGTCGATGAGACGCTGACCTCGGAAGACGTGCGCAAGATCATCGAGCCCTATGTGCGCGAAGCACTGCCCGAGGGCTGGATCGGCAAGGATACCGTCTGGCACGTCAACCCGACCGGCAAATTCGTCGTCGGTGGTCCCGATGGCGATGCCGGCCTTACCGGCCGGAAAATCATCGTCGATACTTATGGTGGCGCGGCCCCGCATGGCGGCGGCGCCTTCTCCGGCAAGGACCCCACCAAGGTCGACCGCTCTGCCGCCTATGCCGCGCGCTACCTTGCCAAGAACGTCGTTGCAGCTGGCCTCGCCGATCGCGCCACCATCCAGCTGAGCTACGCCATCGGCGTCGCCAAGCCGCTCTCAATCTATGTCGATCTTCACGGCACCGGAAAAGTGGCCGAAGAGAAGCTGGAGTCGGTCCTCTCCGACGTCTTCGACCTCTCGCCGCGCGGCATTCGCACCCATCTCGATCTCAACAGGCCCATCTACGCCAAGACCTCGGCCTACGGGCATTTCGGCCGGAAGCCCGGTCGCGACGGCTCGTTCAGCTGGGAAAAGATTGACCTCGTCCCGGCGCTGAAGGCGGCGGTGAAGGCCGCTTGAAAGGCGACCATCCCCTCAACGCAAGGGGCGAGCCGCGCGCCTTCTTCGGCCGGCGTTCGGGCAAGCGCCTGCATTCTGGCCAGCAGAAGCTCTATCGCGACCGCCTGCCGGCGCTCGAAATCGCGCTGACGGACGCGCCACTCGTTCCACGCGAACTGTTTAGTGCCGCGTCTCGGCTCGAGCTCGAGATCGGCACTGGAGGCGGCGAACACCTCGCGCGCCTCGCGGCCGACAACCGGACCACCAGCTACATTGGCTGCGAAGTCTTCTCAGGCGGCATCGCGAAGATAGTGGAGGCCATTGATGAGCTCGCCCTTACCAATGTCCGCCTCTTCACCGACGACGCGATCAAGCTCCTCGCGAAGCTTCCCGACGCCGCGCTCGATGCCGCCTATCTTCTCTACCCCGACCCCTGGCCCAAGAGCCGCCACCACAAGCGCCGCTTCGTCTCACCGACGACCCTGAGCGAACTCGCGCGTATACTCAAACCCGGCGCCATCTTTCGCTTCGCCACCGATATCGAGGACTATGCGAACTGGACCCTCGCTCACATCCTCCGCGCCCCGGACCTCCGCTTCCTCGCCGGTCCGCCCGGCTCATGGCATCAGCCCTTTGCAGGCTGGCAGCCGACCCGTTATGAGCTCAAGGCCCGCGCCGAAGGTCGAGCGATAAGCTTCTATTTCAGCTTCGAGCGCGTTTGAGCGGCAAAGGCCCCGGCAATGTCCGCCCGCCGCCGCCATCGAACTAAAGCGCTTCACCCGGTGTTGTTTCTTCACAAGGAAACCAGCCATGCAGCACAGCGTCAAAATTCTCGATATCGCCGATGTCACCCACAATGTTCGCCGCTACAGGCTCGAAAAGCCGCCCGGCTACACCTTCGCACCTGGCCAGGCCACCGAGGTTTCGCTGGACGAGGACGGCTGGCGCGACAAAAAGCACCCGTTCACCTTCACCGCGCTGGCCGATGATCCCAATCTCGAATTCACCATCAAGTCCTATTTCGCGACCGGCGGCGATGGCGTTACCGAGCGCCTCTATAACTACACGCCCGGCCGCTCGCTGATCCTCCGAGATGTCTGGGGCACCATCACCTACCGGGGCCCTGGCGTCTTCATCGCCGGCGGCGCCGGGGTCACCCCCTTCATCGCCATCCTTCGCGACCTTCATCACCACCGCAAAATGGCGGGGCATACGCTCATTGCCTCGAACCGTACCGAGGCGGACATTATCCTTCGCGATGATTTCGAGGCCATGCGCGGTCTTGAGACGATCTGGACGGTGACCGATCAACCGGACTCGCCTCTTCTTCACGACCGCATCGATGCAGCCTTCCTCGAAAAGCACATCAGCGATTTCGAACAGAATTTCTACCTCTGCGGCCCCGACGACATGGTCAAGCAGCTGCGGGGCACGCTCAAGGAGTTGGGTGCCAGCGTCGAGAACGTGACCTGGGAAAAATAGCAGGCTATGGTCCCGCCTCGTTTGGGGAGACACCATGTATCGCACTGCTTTCTTCTGGGTCGCTGCTATCGCCGGGGCACTGTTCGGGCTGTTGATGTTCTTTTCACCCGGTAGTGCCGCCACCGCGTTCAACGTTACCTCGACCCCCCTTGCCGATGCCCTGTTCCGGGTGCTCGGCGCCACCCTGCTCGGCCTGGCATTTCTCAACGTCATGGTGCGCAGCCATGCGGCTTCCGAGACGCTCACCGCCATCCTCTGGGCCAATGTCGCGGTCCATGTTCTGGGCTCCATTGCCGACCTATGGTCGGTGCAGCTGGGTGCGCTCACCTGGGCGAGTATCGCTCCGGGTCTGGTGGTCCATATCGTCATACTGGTCTGGGGCGCGTGGCTGGCGCTCAACCAGCGCAAGGCCTAACTCCCCAGGTCAGCCCGCTGCTGCCGTTCACGGCCCAGGTCGCCGCGTCGGTTGGAACGCGGCTGCCTGACCGTGTGCTGATCGACGTCTATGAACTGGGCCGACCGCTCGTAACGGCAGTGCTCTTGCAACGGCCGGACTGCGGCGCTATATAGCTCCTACATCGTTGCTCTCATCCGAGAGTGGGTGCCCTGACCGGCCCCCGCTCTTTTTGTTTACCTGGACCCCAAATCGCCCCCGAATGGCTTTCGACCTCAGTGAAAAGCGCTACATCAAGGAAACTGGTCTCGAGGCGCGCATCGCGCGCATCGTCGAGCCGGTGGCCAATGATCTGGGCTATGCGCTGGTCCGCGTGAAGATCACGCAGGAAAATGGCTGCACGCTGCAGATCATGGCCGAGGACGCGAACGGCCGCTTCGCCATCGCCGATTGCGAGCGACTGAGCAAAGACCTCTCGCCCGCACTCGACGTCGAGGATCCGATCGACCGCGAATATCACCTCGAGGTCAGCTCGCCCGGCATCGATCGCCCGCTGGTCCGGGCCCGCGACTACAAGGCTCATATCGGCCACGAAGCCAAGGTGGAACTGAACGATCTGCTCGATGGGCGACGCCGCTTCCGCGGCACCATCGCGGCAGCGACCGATGACAGCGTCACCATTCACCTGCCCGATGCGCCAAAAGACACCACTCCCGATTTCATCCTGCCGCTTGCCGCGATTGCCGAGGCCAAGCTGGTGATGACCGACAAGCTACTCAATATCGCGCGGGACGATCAATCCGAACACCCCATCGACGACGATGACGGTATCGAAACCATAGAACTAGATTCTAACGAAGACAACTTCCCGCCTGACGATTCACCGGCCCATTCGGGCCGAGGACGCGGCGGGCAGCAGGAAACAGGAGACCTATGAGATGGCCGTCAGCGCAAACCGGCTGGAGCTGCTCCAGATAGCCGATGCCGTTGCCCGCGAAAAGTCGATCGATCGCATGATCGTCATCGAATCCATGCAGGATGCGATCGAGAAGGCGGCCAAGTCCCGCTATGGCGCCGAGACCGAAATCCGCGCCGAGATCAACCCCAAGACCGGCGAGATGCGCCTCTGGCGCCTGCTCGAAGTTGTCGAGGCTGTTGAGGAGCCAGGCCGGCAGATTTCGCTTGTCGACGCCAGGGGCCGGAACGATGCGGCCAAGCTCGGCGATTTCGTCACCGAGCCGCTACCGCCCATCGAATTCGGCCGCATCGCCGCTCAATCCGCCAAGCAGGTGATCGTACAGAAGGTGCGCGATGCCGAGCGCGAGCGCATGTATGACGAATACATCAATCGCGTCGGCGAGATCGTCAACGGCTCGGTCAAGCGCGTCGAATACGGCAATGTCATCGTCGATCTAGGGCGTGGCGAAGCCATTATCCGCCGCGACGAGCTGATCCCGCGCGAGCTGTATCGTTATGGCGACCGCGTGCGCGCCTACATCTACGATGTGCGCCGCGAGCAGCGTGGTCCGCAGATTTTCCTGAGCCGCACCCATCCGCAGTTCATGGCCAAGCTGTTCATGCAGGAAGTGCCGGAAATCTACGACGGCATCATCACCATCCGCTCGATTGCGCGCGATCCGGGCAGCCGCGCCAAGATCGCGGTGACCAGCAACGACAGCTCGATCGATCCGGTCGGCGCTTGCGTCGGTATGCGCGGCTCGCGCGTTCAGGCCGTGGTCGGTGAGCTCCAAGGCGAAAAGATCGACATCATTCCCTGGACCGACAACATCGCCGATCTCGTGGTTTCGGCGTTGCAGCCGGCCGATGTCGCCAAGGTGGTGCTCGACGAGCAGGCCGAAAAGATCGAGGTCGTGGTGCCCGACGAGCAGCTCTCGCTTGCCATCGGTCGTCGCGGCCAGAATGTGCGGCTGGCATCGCAACTCATCGGCTGGGACATCGACATCCTGACCGAAGCCGAAGAATCCGAACGCCGGCAGAAGGAATTCACCGAGCGGTCGACCCTGTTCATGTCGGCTCTCGACGTCGACGAGACTCTGGCCCAGCTCTTGGCGTCGGAAGGTTTCTCGTCGGTTGAGCAGCTCGCTTACATCGAGCTTGGCGAAATCGCCTCGATCCAGGGCTTCGACGAGGAAACCGCCGCCGAAATCCAGCAGCGCGCCACCGACTATCTCGCAGCCATCGAAAAGGCCAACGACGAAGAGCGCAAATCGCTCGGCGTTGAAGACGCGCTCTACGAGATCCCTGGTCTCAATGCGGCAATGCTTGTCGCCCTCGGCAAGGAAGGCATCAAGACCATTGAGGATTTTGCCGGCAACGCTGCCGATGATCTGGTGGGCTGGACCGAGCGCAAGGATGGCGAGGTGAAGCGCTTCGACGGCTCGTTCAAGGACTTCCCGGTGTCGCGCGAGGAAGCCGAAGAAATGGTCCTGCACGCCCGCCTGAAGGCCGGCTGGATCACCGAAGCCGATCTCGCGCCGCCCGCCGATGAAACCGAAGCCGAAGGAGCGCCCGCATAAGCGGGCGAACCCTCGCTCTGGCCCGGCCGGACGATCAGATGCGGGAATGTGCGCTGACGCGGGAGAAAAAACCCGTCGGCGAGCTGATCCGCTTTGTCCTCGGGCCCGACAATGTGCTGGTTCCCGACACCGACGCCAAGGCCGATGGCCGTGGTGTCTGGATCACGCTTGGGATCAGCTCGGTCGCTGAAGCGGTCAAGAAGAAGGCGTTCGCCAAAAGCCTGAAGACAGCCGTCACGCTGCCCGACGATTTGGCGGAACTGACCCGCCTGCGGCTTGAGCAGCGCTTTGTCGCCTCGCTGCAGATGGCCAAGAAAGCCGGCCAGCTTCTGACGGGAGCCGCCAAGGTCAAGGCCGCGCTCGAGACGGGCGAAGCCCTCGCTCTGCTGACCGCCACGGACGCCGCGCCGGACGGCAAAAAGAAAATGCTGGCGAGCCGCAAAGGCGCCGGCAAAGCCGCTGAAGAATCGGGGATTGAGGGCTTCGAGATCCCTCATTTTGAATTGCTCGAATCGGTCCAATTGGGTTTGGCACTGGGGATCGAAAGTGTGATACATGCTGCGCTCACTAAAGGGGCAGCGGGTGAAGCGGCGGTGCAACGGGCCAATCGATTGGCCCGTTACGTCGCCAATTGAGTTTGAAAGATACGGATTTCATGGCTGATAGTGACGACAAGACCGGTGCAGGCGGCAAAAAGACCCTGACGCTCAAGGGCGGACCCGCAATGGGTGCGCGCCCTGGCATGTCCCGGGGCGGCCGCAGCACCGTCGTGGTCGAAAAGCGGACCCGGGTGGTGCCGCGTAGCAATGCCGCGCCGCCGGCCACGCAACACCCCACCGCGCCTGTTCCGCCCGCCGCCGCGCCACGCCCGGCGCCGTTGCGCGATCGCGCCCGTCCGCCGCTGCGTGGTCCAGCTCCGGCGCCGGCACGCCCGGTCGGCCTCTCCACCGCCGAGGCTGAGGCCCGGCAGCGCGCGCTGCGCGAGGCTGGTGGCCGCACCGCTGACGACAATCGGCGTCTGGCCGAGGCCGAAGCGCGCCGCACCGAAGACGATGCCCGCCGCCGCGAAATTCGCGAAGCCGCCAATCGTGACGACGCCGCTCGCGCCGCCCGCGCAACGCAGACCGAGACAGCGCCCGCCGAAGCTGGTGGCGTCGCGCTGCAGGAGCCGGCCGATCGCGGGGCACGGCCGCCGATCGCCCCGCGTCGCCCGCTCGACGCCCGTCCCGCGGCCCGCCGTCCGGGCGGTCCAGCCCCCATTCCCAACATGCCGCCCCCGGCACCGCCGTCGGAGGCCGATGGCCGCCGCACCCGCTCAGTACCGCCCGCTGGTGGCCGCCCCGCTCTGGTCGGCGACGCCGAAGCGCGCCGTGGGCCCGGGGGCACTCGTGCGACCCCCGAACGTCCGGTGCGCCGCGCCGGCGACGAGAACGCCTTTGCCCGCGCCCGGTTGACGGTTTCGACCGCCACCACCGAATCCGATCGCGATCGCGGTCCTTCGCTCGCCGCCATGCGCCGCCGCCGCGACAAGAAGATGGGCCGCAACCAGCAGGCTGCGCCCAAGCTGATGCGCGAAGTGATCATCCCCGATGCTATCACCGTGCAGGAACTTGCCAACCGCATGTCGGAGCGTTCGGTCACCGTCATCAAGATGCTGATGGCCATGGAACGCATGGCGACCATTAACGACATCCTCGACGCCGATACGGCCGAGCTGCTCGCGACCGAGTTGGGCCATACGGTCAAGCGCGTGTCCGAAGCCGATGTCGAAAGCGGCCTTTACGACGTGCCGTCCGACGACAAGGCGGAAGACCTTACGCATCGCGCCCCGGTCGTCACGATCATGGGCCATGTCGATCACGGCAAGACCTCACTGCTCGACGCTATCCGCGAGACGAACGTCGTTTCAGGCGAGGCCGGTGGCATCACCCAGCATATCGGTGCCTACCAGGTCGAGATCAAAGGCCAGAAGATCACCTTCCTCGATACGCCCGGCCATGAGGCGTTTACCGCCATGCGCGCCCGCGGCGCCCAGGCGACCGACATCGCCGTGCTGGTGGTTGCCGCCGATGACGGCGTCATGCCGCAGACCATCGAATCCATCCGCCATGCGAAGGCCGCGGGCGTGCCCATCATTGTTGCGATCAACAAGATGGATAAGCACGACGCCAATCCGCTTCGCGTCCGCACCGAGCTCTTGCAGCACGATGTGCAGGTCGAGAGCATGGGCGGCGAAACGCTCGACGTCGAAGTCTCCGCCATCAAGAAAACCGGCCTCGACAAGCTGCTTGAAACCATCCTGCTGCAAGCCGAAGTGCTCGAACTGCAGGTGCCGCGCGACGGCCGCGCCGAGGGCCTCGTGATCGAAGCCAAGCTCGATCGCGGCCGCGGCGCCGTGGCCACGGTCCTCGTGCAGCGCGGCACGCTCAAGGTCAGCGACATCGTTGTCGCTGGCATCGAGTTCGCCCGCGTTCGCGCTTTGATCGATGACAAAGGCGCTCAGGTGAAGGAAGGCGGCCCCTCGGCGCCCGTCGAAGTGCTCGGCTTCACTGGCGTACCTTCGGCCGGCGACCGCTTCTCGGTGGTCGAGTCGGAAGCGCGCGCCCGCGAAGTCACGTCCTATCGCCAGCGCCAGATCCGCGAAAAGACCGAAGGTGGCGGCGCCACCAGCCTCGAGCAGATGATGAATCAGCTCAAGGTCGCCGGCATCAGCAAGTTCCCGCTGATCATCAAGGGCGATGTGCAGGGCTCGGTCGAAGCCATCAATACGTCGCTCAACAAGCTCTCGACCGAAGAAGTCTCGGC
>JBDSEK010000155.1:0-30591 GCA_039920085.1 Devosia sp.
CCTCGGGCTCGGTGCTGGCGCAGTCCCGCGCGACTAACACTCTACAGGGCGACGTCAAATCGGTCTCCAACACCACTTACATGGCGATCAACGGCTCGGGCTTCTTCGTGGTCGAACCCTCGATCGGCCAGGCGGATGGCGTCGCGACCTTTGCGGGCGCGAGCTTCTATACAAGGCGCGGCGATTTCGACGTCGACAAGTCGGGCTATCTCGTCAATGGCTCGGGCTATTACCTCAAGGGCCTGCCCATCGACCCAACAACGGGCAACATTTCGGGCTCGGTGCCGCAGGTGCTGCAGATCTCAAATTCGTTCCTGCCGGCTTCGCAGACGACCCGGGTGAACTATCAGCTCAATCTGCCGCAACTGCCCAAGACGGCGGACTATAGCGCGTCCAAGGCACCCGGCAGCGAATTGCTGAAGCCGCAGGATTTCGAGACCATCCCGTTCGACCATGCCGCGACCGCAACCGGCACGAGTGGATTGCTGGGCGCAGATCCCTCGACCGACATCCTTGCCGATGGCGATACGCTCAGCATCAGCGTCAATGGCACGCCGGTGAACTTTACCTTCAGTGCGACGGGCACTACGACCGGCACGGCGATCAGCCTGTCGGACGACGCGACGATAACGGACGTGCTCGCGGCGATCACTGCGCAATTGAGCGGCGCGACGGCCGCTCTCGACGGTGACACGATCACGGTCGAGGCCTCGAACTTCTCCAACACCCTCGCCATTACCGACGGCACGACGGGTATGGGGCTGGTCAATGGCAGCTATGAGCCGGGCGTGCTGCTCAGCACCCAGCTCGGTGAACGCGTCGAGGCGGTACAGGCGGCGGACTCCGACGCCTTCATCGCCACCTCCATTTCCGGCGGCGCCATCACCGTCTATGCGCAGAACGGCGCGCCGGCGAACGTGCAATTGCGCTGGGCAAAGATCGCCAGCAACGAGACAGGCGGCGTCGATCGCTGGAATCTGTTCTATCTCTCCGACTCTACGGCGACTGGTACCGAAGATATGTGGACCAATGTCGGCGTCGACTACACATTCGGTGCGGATGGCGATCTCTCGCCGGCCGTCAACCAGACAGACCTCACGGGCCTCACGGTCAATGGCGTCACCATCGGCGATGTCGCCCTGGTGCATGGCGCCGGCGGCATCACACAGTTCAACGACCCGAACGGGACGGCGGAGGTGACGGCGCTCAGCCAGAACGGCTATCCGGCCGGCGAGTTCGTCTCGGTTGCAATCGATGACAATGGTCGCGTTGTCGCCTCCTACAGCAATGGACAGCAGGTCGAGGTGGCGCAGGTGGTAACCGCGGACTTCAATGCGGCCAATCAGCTCAAGCGGCTCGATGGCGGCATCTTCGCGGCGACTTCGGATTCGGGTGAGCCGATCCTCAACCTCAATGGCGGCGTGCTTGGGGCGTCGCTCGAAAGCTCCAACACCGACATTTCCGAGGAGTTCACCAAGCTGATCGTGACGCAGCAGGCCTATGCCGCAGGTACGCGGATCGTGTCGACCGCGGATCAGATGCTGCAAGAAGCGTTGAACATGATCCGCTAGGCGGTTTAGGCAGAGTAGGGACAGGCCATGGGCCTCGGCGTTACGCTCACCAATGCGCTGTCTGGCATGAACACCAGCCAGAATAGCCTTGAGGTGCTGTCGCGCAATGTCGCCAATGCCGGTACGCCCGGCTATCATCGCCAGTCGCTCAGTGTCATCGACACCAAGGGTGTCAACTCGGTCTATGCGCGGTCCGGGGGCATCGACCGAGCCTTCAACCAGAGTCTGCAGGCGCACTATACGCGGGCCATCTCCGATACCGGCTTCAGCGCGGTCCGCGCTGACGTCCTCGACCGACTGCAGACATTTCTCGGCAAGCCTGGCGATCCGGGCTCGCTCGATACGATGTTCCTTGGCTTTCAGTCGGCGCTGCAACAACTGGGAACCAGCCCCGACAATTATGCGACCCGCGCCTCGGTTGTGTCACAGGCGCAGGCCCTGGCCGGCACGCTGAATTCGCTGACCAACGAAATCCAATCGCTGCGTAAGGAGACCGAGGTCAAGATGGCCTCGGATGTCGATAGCCTCAATCAGTCGATCGGTTCGCTGGCCAAGGTCAACGGCCGCCTGGCAGACCAGACGCTCGATCTTGCCTCGCGGGCGGCATTGATGGACCAGCGCGACCGCCTGGTGACCGACGTTGCGGCAATCCTCGATGTGCGCGTCGACTATCGCGACGATGGCACCGTGGCGCTGATGACGCGCTCGGGCGTCGGCATTCTCGACAACAAGGCCTCGATCTTCGAGTTTCAGCCGACGGGTGCGCTGTCGGCGGATGCGCAATTCAACGTCAATCCTGAGCTGAGCGGCGTCGGGCGGTTGGTGCTCCACACGCCGGCCGGCCTGACACTCGACCTCGTGCAGCAAAATGTCCTGAAGTCGGGTGAACTGGCGGCATTGGTTGAGTTGCGCGACCAGACGCTGGTCACCGCCCAGAGCCAGCTCGACGAGATCGCGGCCGGCTTGGCACAATCGCTCTCAACGGTTACCACGGCTGGGACGGCGACGGCCATCGGTCCCGCGCAAGGGTTCGACCTCGATATTGCCGCGATCCGCAACGGCAACGATCTCGTGCTCAACTATACGCAGGGCGGGGTCGCCAAGACCCTACGGGTCCTGCGGGTCGACGACACTGGCAAATTGCCGCTCGATTATGTCGACGCGAATGGTGCGCGTGTGGTCGGAGTGGATTTCTCCGGTGGGGCTGCGGCCGTCGCAAGCGCGCTTGGCTCCGTTCTCGGCGCAGGCTTTGCGGTGTCGTCCACGGGCAGCACGATCAAGGTGCTAGACGATGGCGCCGGCAATACCACCAGCATTGAGGCGCTAACGAGCAGAAGCACCGCGACGACTCTGCAGAGCGGCGCGCTGGCCCTCAACCTCTTCGTCGATCAGAACAACGCCGACTTTACCAATGCGCTCGACGGCAAGGGACAGCTGCGCGGCTTCGCCGGTCGCATTGCCGTCAATGGCGCGATTACCACGGACAACAAACTCCTGGTGCAATACGCGCCCAATGGCTCGCTCGGGGACTCGGCCCGCGCCGACTATCTGCTCGACCAACTGCAGCACATGTCGCTTGCCTCAGGCCTGGCGGGTGGGACGCGCCTCGGCGGCTCGGTCGATGACCTCATCGCCCAGACCCTCGATTTTCAGGGCAGCGTTGCGTCGTCGGCGACGAGCGACAGCGCGACACAGTCTTTGACGCTTGAGACGCTTTGCGAACGGCTCGACAGCGAATATGGCGTCAATGTCGATGAGGAGATGGCGCGGCTGATGGAGTTGCAGAACGCCTATGCGGCCAATGCCCGTGTAATCTCGGTCGTGCAGGAATTGCTCAACCGGTTGATGGACCTCTAGCCGTGAGCATCATCAACCGCACATTGTTTCCCGTTCAAGCCGGCGCCAACCAGATCGCCAAATTGCAGGAACGGTTTGGCAAGTTACAGGTGCAGCTGGCGACGGGCCAGAAGGCCTCCAATCTCGCTGAGCTGGGCTCCGACCGCTACTATGATTTGTCGGTGCGCAACCGGCTGGGCCGCATCGAGGGCTATCAGAACAATATCGATACCTTGAACCTTCGCCTCGACATTTTCGACAAGGTTCTCGCTCGGCTCGACACGATCGAAAGTGACGCACGGGTCGGCATGGCGCCCGGAGGGTACGGGACCGGCAACATCAATTTCGGCACTGCGCCCTCGCTTGCCAAGTCGCGCCTAGACGAGGTGCTGAACCTGCTCAACACGGACGTCGACGGCCGCTACATTTTTGGCGGCAAGGTCAGCGACAGCAAGCCGGTGCAGGCCATCGACGCACTGCTGGAAGGGGTCGCCGGGAAAGCGGGGTTCAAGCAGATCGTCGCTGAGCGCACCGCGGCGGATCTGGGTGACGGACTTGGCAGACTGGATCTGACAATCGCCACCGACAAGGTGACTCTCGCCGAAGACAATGCCCACCCCTTCGGCTTCAAGCTCTCGACGCTCACGACCACTAGCGGCGCCGTAGCTCTGACCCAGCCGGGGGGCGTCCCGCCACAATCTCTTTCGGTGCAGTTCACGGGCCTGCCGATCGCCGGCGAGGCGGTGACGGTCGGCCTCGCGCTTCCCGATGGCAGCGAGGAGGGCATCACTCTCAAGGCGGTCACGGGGACCCCGGGGGTAGGGGAGTTCCAAATCGGCGCCGATGCCGATTTGACCGCCGCCAACTTCAAAGCTGCCCTTGAGGCGGCCTTGACCGATATGGGTGGGACCAAGCTCGCGGCGGCGTCAGCCTACGCTGCGGCCGACAATTTCTTCAACGCGCAGGGCGATCCCGTGCTGCGGGTCGATGGACCACCCTTCGATAGCGCGACCACGCTCATCACGGCAGATCCGGCGACGACCGTGCTCTGGTACACGGGGGGCGATGCCGCTAACGCCCGCCAGGCGGCGTCTTCCAAGATCGACGAGAACACCAGTGTAGCCTATGGCGTGCAGGCCAATGAAAGCGGACCGCTTCAATTGGTACGCAGCCTCGCTGCACTCGCCGTGCAAAGCTTTCCGCCAGCCGATGCCACGTCAAAGGGCCGCTTCGACGCGATTGCCAGCCGAAACATCGCGCGGCTGGCTGAAAGCCACAACAGCGAAGCCGGATCGATCGAAATGATCGCCGTGGAGCTCGGCAACACCAAAGCGGCAGCGACGAGTATCGGTGAGCGCCACAAGAGCTACGGTGCCCAACTCAAGCAATTGCTCAGCGACATCGAGACGGTGCCCAAGGAAGATGTCGCCATGGAGTTGCTCGCCTTGCAGACGCGCCTGCAGGCAAGCTATCAGGCCACCGCGCTCGTCGCGCAGCTGTCGATGGTCAACTACTTGAATTAGCTTCGACGGCTAGGCTGCCGCCTGGGTCCGGAGACCGGCCGCTACTTCGCGGTTGATGTTGATCAGCACATCGAGTTGTACCGGCTGCGGATTGGCTTCCACCCGGATCGAGTGTTTGAGAACGAACAGCCCGAGATTGGCAATGTTCTGGCGGATCGGAGCCGGCAGCGGGTTATCTTCGCGCGTCGCAGAATTTAGAAAGACGTTCCAGAGCTTGCGATTGAACTTGAGGGCGCCGTGCAAATCATCCTTGGCGGTTTCCCACTGGTCGCGGATGCGCTGCAAATTTACTGCCGATCGGGACAGCAAATTGGCCTCGAGATCGCGGGGGCTAGCCGTCTTCTTGGCTACCGACTGGTAGGCCTGCGTCGCCTGATTGTGCATGCAGGAAAATTTCCTGTTCGTACTGGATGAGCTTCTTGGCGGCTCTAAGGGCTTTATAGAGGCGACCCGTTAATATCTCGTTGTTGATTTCATCGATGATGCGTGTAGTTGACGGTGCTGCCCGCACCAAGTCGGTGACGAGTGCGAAATAATCGCGCCGCAATTTGTCGACGCTGTCCTCAAGGTACATCAGCTGAACGGCGAAGTAGATGCGCTTGGCCGGCGTGTCGGCGGTAGAGGCGGACAGGATGTCCTTCTCGCGCAGGACGGGTGCCTTGCCGTCAATGAACAGCCGGGCGCGCTGGTCGGAATTGGTGATAAGGCTGCTGCCGACGATCAGCCTTTCGTGCGGCTTGAGTTCGACCTTCAGCGACATGGCGGCTCCTCGAGGGTGCAGCACTATGCAGTGCAGCCAGTGACCAAAACACTACCGGCGATCCTGCATAGAATCCCGAGTCTGGGCAGAGCCTTGCGGGCGTTTGTGATGGGAACCCGAGAGGCTCCGTCACTGGACAAAGAAAAAGGCGGGCCGGAGCCCGCCTTCTTCGAAGTCTGTGTCGAGCCTAGAACAGGCGGAGCACGTTCTGGTCGGCTTGCGAAGCCAGCGACAGAGCGGTCGAAGACAGCTGCTGGCGCGTCTGTAGGGCCAGCACGTTGGCCGCTTCCTCGTTGGTGTCGGCGAGCGTCAGGTTCGCAGCACCGGTCTGCAGAACGTTGATCATCTGCTTGGTGAAGTCCTGGCGGGTCTCGACGACCGACAGGTTCGAACCGAACTTGCCCGCCTGAGTGCGCAGGGTGCTGATCGCATCCTTGAGGTCATCAAGCGTCGAGTTGATCGAGGTGTTAGTGTCAAATGCGGTGCTGACAAGGGCTGCGAGCCCGAGGGTCGCGGCATCATCGGTCACGCCGTCGATGTCGAGCTTGCTGGTACCGTCTTCGTTGAACAGCACCGACAGATTGTCGCCATTGAGCAGGTTCACACCGTTGAAGCCCGAGTCCTTGGCGAGGTCATCGATCTGGCCAAGCAGGTCATTGTAGGTCTCAACCAGTTCCGCGCGCTTCGGGTTGGCAATATCGGCGCCCGGAGTAGAGGTCGGAGAGACCAGCGTGGTGTTGACGCCAAGCGCCGTGCCGATCGAAGGATCGGAGAAGCTCAGCTGCAGGGTATCGGTGGTGTTGTCGGCGGTGATCGTCACGCCGCCAGCGGCAGCCGTACCCGTCGCGCCGGTGATCCCGGCGAGGGCGGTCTGCAACTCGCCCAGCGTATTGATACCACCTGAGGCGAATACGATATCCTGGCCGGCTCCACCATTCACCGAGACCGTCAGGGTTTCACCATCGAGGGCGGCGATGTCGCCGTCAACGAGTGAAGTGTCGGTACCAGTGATGGTCGCGGCAACGGGAGTGGACGGGCCCGGCACCAGGGCTGAAGTTTGCAGAGCCTGACGAGCGGTCGCCTGAGCGGACTCGACGAGCTTGCTGATCGCGGTGATGCCTTTGTCAGCAGCGGCGACGGTCTGCACTGCGTTCGACACGGAGTCGAGGAGCTGGCTCAGATCGTTGGCGCGGCTGTTGAGGCCCTGCGCGGTAAAGAAGTTGGTCGGGTTGTCGAGCGCGGAGTTGACGCGCAGGCCCGTGGACAGACGTTCCTGAGCCTTGCCAAGCAAAGATGCGGTCGACTGGAGATTGAGCAGGTTCGAACGAACCGCTTTCGAGAGAGTAATCTCGGACATTCACTTTTCCTCTTCTGGGGTATCCGACTGACGCACGCCTCTTCCTGAGACGGTCCCGTCATCTTGGTGTCCGACTTGTAAAGAAGAGTTAATGTGAGCCCGAACTCTGCGGATTATTTGCGAAGAAATGCCGACAAATGGGGGATGTCCCGGTTTTGCTCCGCATGCTCCACGGCAGACCAATGCCGGCGGGTCCTGTGCGACTCCTTAGGGCTGGGAGGCTAGACTTTGCGGTCGGTGAGCTTCAGATCGGAGCTTGGCGGCGACCACACAGAGCCGAAGCGCTTGACGATTTCGTGCGCCGATGGCGTCGCTGGCGGCTGCTCACTGGCCAACTGCGCAGCGGTGAAAGCGTCCCCTGGGGTCGAGTCGGGAAGAGGCGGCTCGGCGCCCGGGCCGGCCTCGGCCAATGCCTCATGAGCGCTTTCGCTTTTGGGGTCCTGTGCTCCGGGTGGGTGACGATCGGGCGAGCGGGGGCGTTCGCCTCCTACCGTCAATCCGCCGCCAATTGGTTCCGACGTAATGGCAACGACCATGATCGCGCCTCCGGGCATTGTTGCCGAATCGGCGCAACAATAGTGCCATCGGGCTTACGGTCGACCCACCGACGGCCCGGGAATTTGGTTCAAATGCGATAAATCAGAGGGCGCGATTGATCGCGATGCCCTTGCCGCTGACGGCTGGACCCTTCGGTATCTCGCCATTGGCACCATAGGTGCGAGTCTGAGCGCTTCTCGCGACAGCGCCGGCGACATCGGTCAATAAATCCTCGGTGACTGCCCGAGCCGTGGCGATAACCTTGAGATTTTCGGCCATTTGCGTCGCCAGCTTTTCGTGGCCGTTGCGCAATCGACCGATCTCGCCGGGTGCTTCGCGCTTGAGCCGATCCATCTGTCGCTGCACCGCTCGCGAATAGGTAACGTAGTCTTGGGCTAACTGGGTCTTGTCAGCCCCCAGGGTTGCGGCCTCGCGAAACCGTCCCGCCCGCAACATGGTCGTTTCGCTGTTCATCACGCCGACCAGCGCAGCGAGGGTGCCTTCGGCAAAGGCAATGAGGTCGATTGCCGGCAGCTCGTCCAGGGTTGCCAGTCGTCGTGCAGCACTCACAGTTAGACTCCAATTCTAGCGGCCGTGGCCGGCGTTGCTTCTTGCAAGCTGAGCAAGTCGCCCATCATAGCATCGGCTAGCCCGATACCGCCGCGTTCGGCGACCGCATTGGCAAATTGCTCGGCCTGCATCCCGCGCCATGTCTGTTCTGCGAAGCCACCACCGAAGCTCTCTTCGCTTGTCTCGATCGAAGCGAACATTTCCTTCATCAGCGTATTGAGAAAGACGCCTTCGAGCTCGGTGGCCTGCTTGTGCAGCTTGTCGTAACCAGGGGACCGGGCATCGACCTTGGGCAGCGCGATCTGCGTCATCACAGGACCTCGATGTCGGCTTGCAGCGCTCCTGCCGCCTTGATGGCCTGCAAGATTGCGATCAAATCCCGCGGGCTGATGCCGAGCGCGTTGAGGCCGTCGACCAGTTCCTGAAGCGTTACCGACTCTTCGACCAGCGTCAGATTGGAGTCGACGATATCGACCCCTAGATCGGTGCGCGGCACCGTCACGGTGTCACCGAGGGTGACCGGGTTGGGCTGGGAGACTTCCGGTGTTTCGGCGATCGTCACGGTGAGATTGGATTGCGCGACGGCTACCGTCGAGACGCGTACGTCTTTGCCAATCACGATAATGCCGGTGTTCTCGTCGACGACGATCTTGGCCGGCATGTCGGTCTCGATGACCAGCTGCTCGATGTCGGTCAGCAAATCGACCAGATTGCCGTTGAAATTCCGCGGCAGGTTGATCCGCACCGTCGCCGGATCCTCCGGCGTGGCACAGGGCGTGCCGATGAAGTCGTTGATCGATAGCGCCACCCGGCGGGCGGTGGTGAGGTCCGGATTGCGAAGGGCAAGACGGAGCGTGCGCTGCGCCCCAAGGACGAAATCGATTTCGCGCTCGATTAGCCCACCGGCGGAAATCCGGCCTGTCGTGGGAACACCGGAGATGATCGTTGCGGCATCGCCTTCGGCCTTGAAGCCGTTGATCGTCACCGATCCCTGGGCGATGACGTAGACCTCGCCATCGGCACCAAGCAGTGGAGTGACCAGGAGTGTACCTCCCTGCAGGCTCGACGCGTCGCCAAGCGAGGCGACATTGACATCGAGACGGGATCCCTGGGTCGAGAACGCGCCGAGATTGGCCGTGACCATCACCGCGGCGACGTTTCCGGTGCGCATATTCTCGCCGCGTGTGTTGACGCCGAGCCGCTCAAGCATCGCCTGCAGGCTCTGTTTGGTGAAGGGAGAATTGTTGAGGCTGTCGCCCGTGCCGTTGAGGCCGACGACGAGGCCGTAGCCCAGCAGCTGATTGTCACGGACACCCTCGATATTGACGATGTCCTTGATCCGCGCGGTCGCGGCTTCGGCCACCGGCGCGCACAGGCTAATGGCGAGGAGCGCCGCGACCAACTGCTTCAAAGCTCTGTTCTTCATTGTCAGTCCCCGGTCGGCGGCTCGTCCCCACGTGCCGCGTATCGGCTAGCACGATGCGAATTGCATGCCAGTTGGCCAAAGCGCTGGAATCCTTGCCGAAACGGGAGGCGGCGGGGCGTGCGGCGCAACAATTGCCGGGTGCGTTAAGGCGTCATTAACCAGTGGCGGCAGATTTTGCCGATGTCCCGAGGGGCCCAGAGAGTCGATTTGCGCATCCCAACCACCAACCGCTCGTCGAATATTGCCGGCCGGGCTGGTGTGGGCCGCCCTGTGAGCGGGGGGGCATTCAGTCTGGACGGCGCCGATGGCCCGACGCACCTCGCGGGCGTCCAGTCCGCCGTGCCGTCATCGGGCATTGAAGCGCTGCTGGCCCTGCAATCGGTCGGCGACCCGCTGCTCTCGAAGAAGAAGTCGATTCGACGCGGCAACGCGCTCCTCGACACGCTTGAAAGCATCAAGGCCGACCTGCTGCTTGGGCGCGTCAGTGAGGGCCGGCTCAATCAGTTGATGGTGCTCATTTTGAGCGCACGCGAGCGCCGTGACCCGGCGCTCGATGGGCTGCTGGACGATATCGAATTGCGGGCCCGGGTGGAGCTCGCCAAATTTGGTCGCTATCCGGGCATGTGACGCCGGCTGAATTCGGCCGATTCACGAATTGGCTATGGCGCTTGCCCGACCCCAGGCGTCCAACTATATAGGCGCCAATCTCGGGCAGGCAGGTTGAGTCCTCTTATGGGAAGTTCTACGCAGGCGGCCGAGTATCGGCCCACCGAAAAAGAGCCGTTCATGAACCCGCGGCAGCGGGAATACTTCCGGCGGAAGCTGGAAAACTGGAGAGAGGACATTCTGCGCGAAAGCCGGGAGACGCTCGACAATCTCCAGGAGGAAAGCCAGAATCATCCGGACATGGCCGACAGGGCCTCTTCGGAAAGCGATCGCGCGTTGGAGCTGCGCACCCGCGACCGCCAGCGCAAGCTGATTTCCAAGATCGACGCTGCGCTCAAGCGCCTCGAGGACGGAACTTACGGCTATTGCGAGGAGACAGGCGATCCCATCGGCATCGCCCGCCTCGATGCCCGCCCTATCGCTACGTTGAGCCTTGAGGCTCAAGAAGTGCATGAGCGGCGCGAGAAGGTGTATCGCGACGAGTGAGTGGATGCTCGCAAGAGTTTGGAGGCCCGCAGCAGTGCGGGCCTTTCATTTTAGGGTGAGGCCCCATTCGGCGTAGAGCCGCTTGAGCTCATTCATCGAACGCGTCTCGACAAGAGGCAGGCCGGTCGCCGGAAGTTCCAACCGATGGCGGGCGAGGTTGCGGGCCGAGGGACCGAGGGACCGAGGATCCATTGGATCATCTCCCATTTGATAGTGTCCCGATCGCCGACCAGACTGCCGATCCGGCTGCGCTGGAAGAGCGTGCGCTGGAAGTATCGCCGCAGGTTCGCCCAGCGGTTGTCGCCGATCAGGATGATCCCAGTGGCGCGGGCGATGCGGCTTGGCATGAGGTGGTTGTAGTTGCCATCCATCACCCATTGTTCGTCGAGGATCGCTGCGTCGTGCAGCGCTTCGAATTCGGCGTCAGGACGCTGCACCCAATCGGTGGCCGGCAGGTGCCGAAACAGGTCGACGTGATAGACTTGGCGGCCGAGCTTGCGAGCGATCGCATCGGCGAGCGTCGACTTGCCCGCGCTCGATGGACCGCAGACCATGATGCGGTTGCCAAGGGCATCGAGCGCTGGGAATTCGGACACATTTTCTCCACTGACGAAAAGGCCGCCCCGTGAGGCGGCCTTATTCTTGCGTTGGTTGCTGCCCTTACTCGGCTAAATCCCTGCCGGTGTAGACTTCCTCGACCTGGTATTGGTCGCGGCGGTTGAAGCCGTTAAAGGGCGTGAGGGAGGCCTGGGTATAGGCGCCCATCAGGCCGAATTCGATCCAGTCGTCCTCGTCGACGTCGGCCGGCAGAGTGAACACCTGAGGCAGCACATCGTAGCTGTCGCAAGTCGGGCCCCACACGGTGAACTCCGAAAACTCGCCGTCATTGTCGTGCAGACGCGGGCCGCGCCAGACACGCACGGGTGGGGTGAAATGCATGAACTTCACCTCCATCAGCGAGCCATAGGCGCCATCGTTGAGGTAGACAGACTGGCCGCCACGCTGATGCTTGACGCGCAACAGCAGTGACGTCGACGACGTGACCAGGGCGCGCCCCGGCTCGATGATGAGCTCGGGTGCAGACTTGCCGAAATTATCCTTCAGCGCGGTGGCGATGGTGTCGAAATAGTAGTCCATCGGCGGCGCGGTGCTGGTCGGGTAGGGCGCCGGATAGCCGCCACCGATATTGAGGCGCTTGAGCTCGATGCCCGACTCCTCAGCGATCTTGGCCGCCGCCGCTATGTGGCGCTCATAGGCATAAGCGTCCTCGCACTGGCTGCCGACGTGAAAGCAGAGTGACGGCGTAAAGCCCATCTGATTGACGAGCGAAACGATTTCCGCGGCACCATCCTGCATGACGCCGAATTTGATGCCGAAATCATAGCTCTTGAGCGCTTTGCCGGCCTTGAAGCGAGTGGTGACCTCGATGTCGCGCGATGGGGAAACGATGGCTGCGAGCTGATCGAGTTGCTGCGGATGATCAATAGTGTAGGAACGGACGCCGAACTCCTCGTAGGCGCGCTGGATCTCGCGCTTGTTCTTGATCGGGTTGTTGTAGTGCATGACGGCGCCGGGGGCGTAATCGCGCACCAGCTCCATCTCGGTATTGGAGGCGACATCGAACGCCTTCAGCCCCTCATCGTGGAGCTGCTTGATGATATGGGGCGAGGGGTTGCACTTCACCGCATAGGTCAGCAACCCGTCGAAGCCCTTGCGAAACACCTTGGTCGCCCGATGCAGCTCGTGCTCCGAAAACAGGAAGCTCGGAAAATCCGGCTCGACCTCGGCGATGAGGTTCGAGGTGTTGGCATAGACCGTCGGCTTTTCAGCTTCGGGATGCAGCGGAATGGCTTCGGCGGCGGAGGACATGGGCAATCCCTTTCGGCGTCAGAGGGAAAGGCAAAACGCGGCTGCATATAGGGACGTTCAATCCCCGGCACAACGTCATATTTCCCTGGCCGGCCGCCGGGTATCGATCCAGGACCGTTCTGCCGGGTCATCCGAGGCTTTATCAGTGGCCGGGAGGTCTATAAATGAAGCATGGCCGATCTTTTCGCAGTCGATGAGGATATGCGCGCCGGCGACAGCCCGCTCGCGGACCGATTGCGGCCGAAATCGCTCGATGAGGTGATCGGGCAGACGCACTTGCTCGGACCCGATGGAACGCTGCGCCGGATGATCGCTTCGGGCCGTCTCGGCTCGCTGATCCTGTGGGGGCCGCCGGGCACCGGCAAAACAACGATAGCTCGCCTGCTGGCCGACGAAGTGGGTTACCGCTTCAAGCAGATCTCGGCGGTCTTTTCGGGGGTGGCCGACCTGAAAAAGGTGTTCGAAGAGGCGCGGTTCGAACGACTGAGCGGCCATCGCACGCTGCTCTTCGTCGACGAGATCCATCGCTTCAACAGGGCGCAGCAAGATGGCTTCCTGCCGGTGATGGAAGACGGCACGCTGACGCTCGTTGGCGCCACCACGGAGAATCCGAGTTTCGAGCTCAACGCCGCGCTGCTGTCGCGGGCGCAGGTGCTGCGGCTCAATTCGTTTGCTCCCGAAGAGCTCGCTCAGCTGACACTCCGGGCGGAGCGCGCCCTCGACCGCACCCTGCCGCTCGACGACGATGCGCGAAGCGGCCTCTACGAACTGGCCGATGGGGATGGCCGCGCGCTGCTCGGGCTGGTGGAGGAAGTCTTTGCTGCAACCAAGCCTGGGGAGGTGCTCGACAAGGCCGGGTTGCTAACGGTGGTGCAGCGGCGCGCGCCGATCTACGACAAGAAGCAGGATGGCCACTACAACCTCATTTCCGCGCTGCACAAGACGGTGCGTGGCTCCGATCCTGACGCGGCGCTCTACTATCTCGCGCGCATGCTGGTCGCCGGTGAAGATCCGCTGTTCCTGGCGCGGCGGCTGATCCGCATGGCGAGCGAGGACATCGGTATGGCTGACCCGCAAGCGCTGCCGCTGGCGATCGCGGCGCGCGATGCTTATGAGATGCTGGGCTCGCCCGAGGGTGAGCTGGCTTTGGCTGAGATCACCGTCTATCTCGCTGTCGCGCCGAAATCGAATGCGGTCGACACGGCTTTTGGCGCCGCGATGGCGCTGGCGAAATCCAGTGGCTCGCCGATGCCGCCAATGACCATTCTCAACGCTCCGACCAAGTTGATGAAGGGGCAGGGCTATGGCGAAGGCTATGAGTACGATCACGATACGCCCGAGGGATTTTCGGGTCAGGAATATTTCCCGGAGAAGCTCGGACGACATGAGTTTTACCAGCCGGTCGAGCGGGGTTTCGAACGCGAAATCAAGAAACGGCTTGAATATTTTGCGCGCTTGCGGGCAAAGCGCGCCGAAGGGCAGGCCTGAGACATGTATCCGTATTTGCTTGTAGCCATTGGCGGTGCGCTCGGTTCGGTGGCGCGATTTGGTGCCGGCGCATTTGTTGGACGCTTCTGGAGCGGCGGCTTTCCGCTCGCCACGCTGCTGATCAACATCGTCGGGTCGCTGGCCATGGGCCTGATTGCCGGCTGGCTCGCGCGAGCAACGCCTGCCTGGCAGGAGGATGCGAGGCTTTTCGTCGCCGTTGGTGTCCTTGGGGGCTTCACAACTTTCTCGGCGTTCTCGCTCGATACGATGAATTTGATCGAGCGCGGCGAAATCGGCGCGGCAGTGCTCTATGTCGGGCTCTCGGTCGTGGCAGCGATCGCGGGGCTCTATGCGGGGCTCCTCATCATACGAGGGGGAGCGGCGTGAGTGGAGCGCGGCAACAGATGGTGGCGCGAGACGAGGATGGTATGCGGCTCGACCGCTGGTTCGGCGTGCATTTCCCGCAGGTCACCTTCGGTCATCTGCAAAAGCTGATCCGGACCGGCCAGGTGCGGATCAACTCGGGACGGGCCAAGACCAATTCTCGCCTTGAGAGCGGGCAGATCGTACGCGTGCCACCGCTTGAGGCCGAGGTCGCGCGAATCGAAACCAAGATCGATGCCGCGGACGCGCGCTTCCTGCGCGAGCTGATCCTTTATGAGGACGACGCGCTGTATGTCTTCAACAAGCCACCTGGCCTCGCTTCCCAGGGCGGTAGTGGCACCAAGCGGCATATGGACGGGCTGCTGAAGAGCCTGCCGAGCAAGCAAGGAGATCCACCAAGGCTTGTTCATCGGCTAGACCGGGATACATCGGGCGTACTGGTGGTCGCCAAGACGCGCGCCGCCGCGTCGTATCTGGGCCGGGTTTTCCAGTCGCGCTCGGCGCGGAAGATTTATTGGGCGGTAGTGTATGGCGTCCCCAAGCCTGCCCAGGGCAGCATCTCGTGCTTTCTCGCCAAGCAAATCGTCGGCGACCATGAGCAGATGGTGGTCGTCGAGCAGAACCATCCGGGCGCACAGCATTCGATGAGCTACTACTCGATCACCGACACGGCGGCCCGACGGTTTTCCTGGGTGACGCTGAAGCCGGTAACGGGACGTACACACCAGTTGCGCGTGCACATGGCCCAGCTGGGCAACCCGATCATCGGCGACCCACGCTATTTCAACATCGAGAACTGGCAGGGCGCGCCGGGGCTAGGGGAGGGTTTGCACCTCCACGCGCGCCGCATCCGCTTGCCGCTCGAAAGCGGCAAGGTGCTCGATATTTCGGCGCCGCTGCCGCCGCATTTGCAAACGAGCTTCGAGGCGCTTGGATTCGATGCCGAACGCTATGATGTGAAGGACCAGGACCCCGAGGGCGATTAGCGTCTTCACGATCGCGCGAACGGTGCGACCTAGCCTCGGGGCGGTGACAGGGCGGCCGAACTGTGCTTTTGGAGACGTTGCGGCGATCCGTTGCGCCTCCAATCATTTTTGCATTGGGACGGTCATATGCGCGAGTTCCTCGATGACGCCCACGAGCATCGCGAAGATGGCTACGGACGCGCCCAGGCGCATGTGAAGCAGCAGCTGGCGAAGCGGTTCTACAAGGAGGTCGGCACCAAGGCCGTCGAGGGCGGCTTCGCGGTGACGCTTGACGGCAAGAGCCCGCGCACACCGGGGATGAAACCTGTCGTTGCGCCGAAGCAAGCCATCGCGGAAGCGATGGCGGCGGAGTGGGCGGCGCAGGAAGAGTTCATCGATCCGCGAACGATGCCACTCGTGCGCCTGGTCAATTCGGCGGTGGAGACGGGCGAGGGAAGCCGCGGCGAACTGGGCGATGAAATCGCCAAATACGCCGGCAATGATTTGCTGCTCTACAGGGCTGAGGGCCCTGAATCGCTTGTGCGCCGCCAGGAGCATTTGTGGGACGACGTGCTGGTCAAGCTGGGGCGCTATTTTGGTGTGGCGTTCCAGTCGACCATCGGCATCGTCCATCAGGTGCAGCCCATTGTGACCGCGGACAGGCTGCGCGCGGCGCTCGCCCAAGAGAGCCTTTTCGTGCTGACGGCGCTCAACGCGGTGACCTCGCTCAGCGGTTCGGGCCTGTTGGCGCTGGCGCTGCGGCATGGTCTTGCGAGCCCGGACCAGGTGTGGACAGCGGCACATGTAGATGAAGACCACAACATCGAACGCTGGGGTGAGGTCGAGGAAATCGTCGAGCGGCGCGGCAAGCGCCGGCGGGAATTCGACGCTGCGGTGCGCCTGCTCGCGATGATGGAAACCAGCGAAACCTGAAAGGCTCCGCGCCGGCTGCACAGAATCTGCAAAACCAGCTTGCATGCTGACCACATGCAAAACCCGATTCCGATTTCCCCCGATCGCCCCGTTCCGCTCCCCGACTGCATCCTGCTCGATGCATGGTGGGCCGATCTAAAAGGCGACACACGCACTCGGCCGCAATTGCGCGTGGTGCCGAGCGGAGATCGTGATGATCGACAGTCCAGCGACCGCCGCTAACGGCGCGGCGTGGTCGCGCCGGACGCTTGCCATTGGCGTCACGGCAGCGATCCTGGTGGTCCTGGGCGACTTGCTGTTCTTCCCGCGCGAGCCGGGTCTCAACCTCGCGGTCTTCGGTATCGCTCTAATCGTGGCGTTGCTAGCACTCAATGCCGAACGCATGGCGGATCGCGCGATTCAGGTCGCGACAGCGCTTGCAATCGCGTCTCTGGTGCCGCTGGTCGAGGCACCCACGCTCACCGGGTTCCTTTGGGGCCTGTTCGGCGTCAGCATTCTCGCCCTTGCCCTCGCGCGGCTGCTACCGGCGCGGTTCGAAGACCTTCCGATGCTGCTCGCGCGCTTTGGCACCCTCGCGCCGTTCAGGCTGGCGAGCGACGGGCTCAGACTTCTCGGTGAAGCCGGAAGCCAGAATTTCGGCGGCAGGCTGGGGCGCGGCCTTCTGGTCTGGTTCGTCCCCGCGGTCTTTGCACTGGTCTTTGTGCTGCTGTTTGTCGCCGCGAACCCGCTCATCGAGACGGCGCTTCATGCGATCCGGCTTGAGGCGCTGTTGGATCTGCTCGACCCCGGGCGCGTGATTTTGTGGGGCGTGATCGGCCTGATGGTCTGGCCGCTACTCGCGCCAAGGCTGCTGACGCTTTGGGCAGGCGCGGTGCAGGGACCCGTGCTGCCCAAGGCGGAAGGCCTGATCTTCGGCGGAGTGGCAATTCGCAATTCGCTGGTCCTGTTCAACGTCATCTTTCTCGTGCAGAGCGCGATGGATCTTGTCTATCTGTGGGGCGGTGTGCGCTTGCCCGAGGGCTTGACCTACGCAGCCTACGCTCATCGCGGCGCCTATCCGCTGATCGTCACCGCACTTCTCGCCGCCGCTTTCGTCTTGGCAGCAATGCGGCGCGGCGAGGCAGGCGAGAAGTCGTCACTGATCCGCTGGCTTGTCTATGTGTGGATAGGGCAGAATGTGCTGTTGGTGGTTTCCTCGATCCTTCGGCTCAAATTCTATGTCGAGGAATATGCGCTGACCGAACTCAGGCTCGCGGCGGGCATCTGGATGGCGCTGGTTGCACTGGGCCTCGTATTGATCGTCGCGCGCATCGCGCTCCGGCGTAGCAATGGGTGGCTGATCGCGGCCAACCTCACGACGCTTGGGCTGACGCTGTATGCGGTCAGCATAGTCGACGTGCGCGCGCTGATTGCCTGGTACGACGTTACCCACTCCTATGAGCTGACCGGCAAGGGCCAAAGGCTAGATGGTTATCTCATGGGCGATCTTGGCTGGACGGCGATGCCGGCGGTCGACTATTTCCTCGCCCAGAGTGACGGCAGGCCGGACGCCTCGGGCGATACCCATCGCTCGCTTCGGGTGATGCGGCAGCAACAGGCCGAGTTCGTACTGCAGCCGGTCGATTGGCGCAGCTGGAGCTGGCGGGGCGAGCGGCTCAGGCAATATGTGCTGGCCAGCCCATATGCGCCTGACCCGTGACGCGGTAGTAACTGCCGCGACATGCCGCGCATTCTGATCGCCGACGACGAGCCCAATATCCGCGAGGTCATTGCCTTTGCGCTTGAGCGCGCAGGGCTCGCGACGGTTTCGGCGCGCAATGGCGCCGAGGCGCTGCAGATGTTCCGCAAGGCGCCGCCGGACCTGATCGTCCTCGATATCGGAATGCCGGAAATGGACGGGCTCGAAGTGTGCCGGCAGATCCGGAAAACCTCCGAGGTCCCCATCCTGTTTCTGTCGGCGCGAGACGAAGAGATCGACCGCGTGCTGGGGCTCGAGATCGGCGGAGACGATTATGTGACCAAGCCGTTCTCGGCGCGAGAATTGGTGGCACGGGTGAATGTGATCCTGAAGCGGACGCGAGGCGGTGCCGCGAAGCCGGAGGTGGCGCTCAGTCACGGCAAGGTGCGGCTCGACGTTGCGCGGCATGGCGTTTGGTTCGGCGACAACGCAATCGCGCTCACTGCGCTAGAGTTTGGCTTGCTCTCGGCGCTGCTGGCGCGGCCGGAGCTCGTGTTCTCGCGCGAGCAACTGATGGCGGCGGCTTATGACGGAACCTATGTGAGCGACCGCACCATCGACAGCCATATCCGCAATCTGCGGGCGAAGTTCGCCGAGGCCGGTTGCGCCAGCATAGTCGAGACCGTGCATGGCGTCGGGTTTCGTCTCGGGCGTTGCGAGTGATGGCGGTCCGCGTTCCCGACAAGTGGCGGCCGAGCCTTGCGATGATCGTCTTCGGCGTGCTGCTGACGGTGCTCGCTCTGCCCACGGCGATCATCGTGTGGTTTCGCACGCTCGACAACAGCGTCAGCCGGATGGGGCCGATCGAGCTTACGGCGCTCAGCCTGTCGCTGGTGCTGACATTGGTGATCGCGGTCGTGTTCTTGCGCACGATCACCGGTCCGATCCGGGCGCTGGTGCGGAAGGCCGAAGAGATCGGGCGCGGCGGGCGCGCCGCGATCCAAGCGCCCGGCCAGCAGGGGACGCGCGAGATTGCCGAGCTGAGCCAGAGCCTGCTCGATCTTGCCGAGCGATTGGTGGACCGGACCGAGTTTGTTTCGAGCTTTGCCGCGCATGTCAGCCACGAGCTCAAATCGCCCGTCACCTCGATCCGCGGCTCGGCGGAATTGCTGCGCGACGCGAAGATGAGTCCGGACGAGCAACGGCGGTTCCTCGATGCAATCATCGCCGACAGCGACCGGCTGACCGGGCTGCTCGAGCGCCTGCGGGAACTTGCCCGCGCCGATCTCAGCGCCGAGCCAGGCACCACGAGTGTGCGGGCCGCAGTTTCCGGGGCGGCGTTGAGCGGGGCCGTCGATGTTCCCATCGGTCTTGGACCGGAGGCCGGGAAGGCTGTGTTCGATCAGTTGATTGCCAATGCCCGTGAGCACGGAGCCGCGAGCGTCACCATCGCCGCAACGACGGAGGCGGATACACTGCGCATCATCGTCGCGGACGATGGGGCGGGGATCAGTGCGGGAAATCGCCAGCGGATATTCGAGCCGTTTTTTACGACGCGTCGGGAAGTGGGCGGGACCGGAATGGGCCTCCAGATTGTCCGCTCGATGCTCGCGGCGCATGGTGGGACGATCCGGCTGATCGAGTCGGAACGCGGTGCGGCGTTCGAGCTGATAGTGCCGCTAGCTTAGATAGCGTTGCCTGAGGTGCTCCTCGAAATACTTGGCCTTCAGCTTTTCGCCAGTGGCTCTGACCAGCAGGTCGGGGGTCGAGTGGATAGAGGCCTGCGACCAGATCTTGTCGCGACGCCAATTGTTAATGTCGACAAAGCGGCCGTTGCGCATGTCGGCGCGAGCAGTCGGATGATCGCGTTCGAGGGCCGACCAAAGCTGCGCGGCAATCATGGCCCCAAGCGTATAGCTCGGAAAATAGCCGATCGCGCCTGAGGGCCAGTGGACGTCCTGCATTGGACCGTCCTTGAAATTCTCGAGCGTCGAGAGACCCAGATATTCCGTCATCTTGGCATCCCAGATAACGGGCACGTCCCTGGGCCTGATGCTGCCATCGATCAGCCCCTGTTCGATCTCGAAGCGCAGGATGACGTGGAGCGGGTATGTGGCCTCGTCTGCGTCGACGCGGATGAGGCCGCGCTCGATCAGATGCACGTGGCCCAGTAAGTCTTCGAGGTCCCATCCCCTAATCGCGTCCTCGCCGAGATGTTCGCTGATCAGCGGCATCGCCCATTCCCAGAACTCGGCGCTGCGGCCGATTTGCTTTTCGACGAACAGGCTCTGGCTTTCATGGATCGACATGCCGCGGGCGGCGCCTACCGCCCAATGCGACCACGCCTTGGGCAGGCCTTGTTCATAAAGGCCATGGCCGGTTTCGTGGACGATGCCCATCAGCGATGAGATGAACTCGCCCGTCGTGTAGCGCGTCGTCATGCGCACATCGGACGGGACCCCGCCGCAGAACGGATGGTGGGAGACGTCGAGGCGTCCATGCTCGAAATCAAAACCGATGGCTTCCATGATTGCGAGGCCGAGCGCCTTCTGCCGTTCGATCGGAAAGGGCGCGTGGAGCGGCTTCAGCGGACGGATGGCACGTTTGTTTTCCTGATGCGCGAGGGCCTCGGGGATGAAGCCCTTGAGGAACTTCTTTAGGTCAGCAAAGACAGGCGCGATGTCGGCGGCGCGGTTGCCGGGGTCGTATTGTTCCATCATCGCATCATAGGGCTCGAGGCCGAGAGCCTTGGCGCGCAATTCCGCCTCTTCTCGGATGGTCGCAACCACACCTTCAAAGGCTGGCAAGAATTCGGGCCAATTGCCGGTGGGGCGCAACTGCCGCCAGAGCTGTTCGGAGCGGATGCGGGCGGCAACTTGCTTTTCGACGAAGGCAGAGCTGAGGCAAGTCATGTTGGTGTAGATGCGGCGCTGCTCGCGGATCGCCGCCTTCTGCATCTCGTCGAGCGGCTCCTCCTCGGCAGCGTTCAACCAATCGCCGATCTCAGGGGCAGTCGCCATCTGGTGATACATGCCGGCGAGCGCCGACAGCGCCTCGGCGCGCTTTTCTCCGCCGCCGACCGGCATCATCACCGCCTCGTCGACGCTGAGCATCGACTGGGCGTGCGCAAGGGCTTCGAGCTTGTGGCCAAGGTCGTCGAGTTTGCTGAAGGCGGAATTGGCGTCGGGCATGATGAGGGTCTCGTTGCGTGACGCGCGGTGTTAACGCGAAGGAGGCTCGAACGGAAGCCGAGGGCGCGGAGGAAATACGAAGGGGCGGAGCCGGGGAGACTCCGCCCCTCAGCCGGCGGCTCCTTCTGGAGACCGCCGGAGGTTCGCAGCGCCAATGGGGGATTGCGCTACGAACGAGACTTAAAGCCTAGAAGGGCAGGATGGCGTCGGCGACCTGTTGGCCGTAGCGCGGCTGCTGCATGTCGGTGATCTGGCCGCGGCCACCGTAGGAAATGCGCGCCTCGGCGATCTTTTCGGAGACGATGGTGTTGTCCGAACTGATGTCCTCGGGACGAACGATGCCCTGGACGATGAGATCGCGCACTTCGAAATTGACCCGCACTTCCTGATGCCCCTCGATCACCAGATTGCCGTTGGGCAGGATCTGGGTGATCACCACCGCGACATTGGTCTGCAAAGACTCCTGCCGGTTGACCGTGCCATTGCCGCCATCGGTGAGCGAGCCGCCGGTCGAGATGCCGCCTGTCGCGTCGAGGTCAACGCCCGGGAGTTTGGTTCCAAAGAGCGAGCCCAGCGCGGTACCGATATTGGCTTCGTTCGCGCCATTGCGCTTGCGGGTGGTGGCGTTGGAGATGGCGGCACTGTCGTCGATGGTGACGATCACCGTGAGGATGTCGCCCAGGCGATGCGCCCGTTGATCCTTGAAGAAGCCTTTGGCCTCGTTGGAAAACAGCGAGTTCGGCTGGTACGACGCCGGCACCACTTGCGGCATCGGCATGTTGACGGCGCGATAGCCTGGCTGCGCTGTTGGGTCCTCGATGGCCGAGAGCTTTGGCGCTTGGTTAATGCTGGCGAGCTTTTCCATTGTCGCACAGCCCGTAAGGGCGAGGCCGAGCGCGGCGATGGCGGTGAGTTTGATCATCTGCATTTTGCTATCCTCGCTCAGAGACCGGCGACCGAAAGGGCGGTGGGAATTTCAACGCTGCCATCGGGGCGGGCGATCCCGTGCAGCACTTTTTTGGTGAAGGTGTTGAGCACGTCGACCGCCTCACCCGCTGCGGCGTCGCCGAGGGCCTGGCAGCGGACGGTGAGGGTCATCGCACCGGTGCGAACGAAGACCGTGACCAGCGTATTCCGCCTCACCATTTCCGGCTCGGAAACATCATTGACTTTGAGCATCATGCCGGCGTGGCTCTGCCGGGTGAGCTGCTTTCCGATCAGTTGATCGATGCTGGCGAAGGCGCCGGCATTGGCGATTGCCGCTGGGACCATCGCCGTGTCGAAATCGGCTTCGGTGAGAATGGCACCTGTCGGCCGGCTCGCTTTGAGCTTGAGAGCCGGGACCATGAGATCGACGGTACCTGTCAGATCGACGGGCTGGTCGATGCCGGCGATCTGGAAGCGTGCGGCGAAGGTGCCGTTCTCCGGCACATAGCGGAGGGTCACTAGTCGCGCGGGGGTAGCAACCGCTTCGGCGGAGATGGCGATATCGGCAAGGGTGAAACGCGTTGCGGCCTGCATGTCGGGTGAAAGCAGCCCGCGAGCCCGCAGATCGTTTTCGACCAAGGCGCCCAAGCTTGCCGCGTCGAGTACGCTTGAGGCGCGGGCGACGCGGATACGGGTGAAGCCGACATTATCGAATTCAGTTAGGCCGATGCCGAGCGCCGCGCGCTGGACGGCGTCGAGCGGCACAATTCCGGACGTGCCCGGGGCGGGCGCGCGGAACAGCGCCGTCTCGGCGAGCGGGCCGGAATCAGCGAAGATATCGCCGACGGTGACGATCGCCGATGTGACGGTGATATCGCCGCGCAGCGTTGGGGCACCATGAGCGCTGGTGGCGGCAAGAGCGAGGAGCGCGGCGAAAGTGAAGCGGTTCATCATTCATCTCCTCAGCGCATCTGGCTTGTGGCTTGCAGCATTTCGTCAGCGCCGGAGATGACGCGAGCGTTCATCTCGTAGGCGCGCTGCGCGGCGATGAGGTCGGCGATCTCGGTCACCGGGTTGACGTTAGCGCTTTCGAGATAGCCCTGAAGCACATTGCCCATCCCGTCGGTATTGGGCACGCCAAGCTGGGCGCTGCCACTCGCGGCAGTCTCGACGAAATTGTTGTCGCCCGCGGATTCGAGGCCGGACTTGTTGACGAAACGGGCCAGTTGAAGCTGGCCAAGTTGGGTCGGTGCGCTGTCGGTGCCGATATAGGCTTGCACAACACCATCGGCGCTGATCGAGAGCGAGTTGGCATTCTCCGGAATGGTGATCCCGGGCATGATCTGGTAGCCGTCGACATTGACGAGCAGGCCGCTGGAATCGCGTTCGAAACTACCGTCACGGGTGTAGCCGGTGCGGCCATCGGGCAATTGCACCATGAAGAAGCCCTCGCCGCGAATGGCGATGTCGAGGTCTTTTTCGGTCTGGGTGACGCTGCCCTGGCTCATGATGCGCGGCGTCGCGGCAGTGCGCACGCCGGATCCGACTTCGATGCCGACCGGTACCTGGGTGCCCTGATCGGAAGTCGAGGCGCCAGAGCGCCGATAGGTTTGGTAAAGCAGATCCTGGAATTCGACGCGCTGGCGCTTAAAGCCGGAGGTGCGCATGTTGGCGATATTGTTGGAAATGACTTCGACGTTTCGCTCCTGCGCGGCCATTCCTGTCGAAGCGATGTAGAGAGCTTTCATTCTGGATTCCCTTCGATCAGGCGTTGAGGCTGCCAAGGCGCTGGATGGCGGTACGGCGGACTTCGTCCTGCCGCTGCATCATCTGGGCCATGGAGGCATAGGCACGTTGCACGCGGATCATGTTGGCGATCTCGGTCACGCCGGAGACGTTGGATTGTTCGAGCGCCCCCTGGACGAGGCTGGTTGCGGTGGCGCGATTGGCACCTTCGCCGGAAAAGAGGTTGTTACCGGCGCGAGTCAGTGCCCGCGGATCGTCGAACTCGACGATGCGCAGCGCACCCTTGGCGCCTTCATTGGTGAGGATTGCGCCGTTTTTCGCGACGGTGATCGAGGTTTCGCTGGGCTCGAAGCGTATCGGGCCAAGATCGGAGAGAACGGGGTTGCCGTTGAGATCCACCAGCGCGCCCGACGCGTCGATCTGTAGCGAGCCGGCGCGGGTATAGCGCTCCCCTGCCGCTGTCTGGACGACGAGAAAGCCGTCGCCTTCGATCGCGACGTCGAGCTGGTTGCCGGTGGATACAATCGGCCCGGCGCCCATATCGTGCAGCGAGGACCAATCCTGGGTGAAGTGAATGTCGCGATCGGCGCCGGCGAAAAGATCGTCCTCGGCGGTGGGCGAGATGTAGTCTTCGAACAGAAGGCTCTCGGCCTTAAAGCCCGTGGTATTGAGATTGGCGAGATTGTTCGCCACCACGTCCATCTGACGCTGGAGCGCCATCTGACGGCTGAGCGAAATGAGCTGCGCATTGTCCATGGCGCAAAGGTCCCCGTAGCGTCGCTGAAGCTTCGTGCATCCCCATGCCATCCGCTTCGCCGGTAACGTTGCAGAAACCGTGCCAGAGCAAAAAACTCAATGATCTCAATGTTGTCGTGATCCTGCCTGGATCCGGGCGGCAGCTGTTGCCGATGCGCAGGGCAGGAACAACCCGGCAAAATCTGCCGGTTTGGGCCGTCCAGTAAGGGATCATTAACCATAGGACGATTAGCTCTCTCACGGGGCCGGAATCGTCCGGGAAATCAGGGGTTTTCGGGATGGCAGCGGAAGCGGAAATCGAAGAAGCCGCCGAGGAGCAGCCGGCAAAAAAGGGCATACCCCGACGGCTGCTGATCATCGGAGCGGCGGCGCTGCTCGTGTTGATCGCCGCTGGAGCGGGACTCTACTTCTTCGTCTTCGCCAAAGGTCCCCCCGCCGATACGGCAGGCAACCACGCGGTCGAGGTGCCGGATAGCTTCATCTTCAATTTGCCGACGATGACGGTGAACCTCAATGACGACGGCGCCGAGGGCGACCAGTTCATGAAGTTGACGGTCGCGATCGAGGTCGCCGACGAGGCGACGATGAAAGAAATCCAGCCCCGCATGGCCAAGGTGGTCGACGCATTTCAGGTCTATCTGCGCGAGCTGCGCAAGAGCGATCTCGAAGGCTCTGCCGGTATCTATCGGCTGAAGGAAGAACTGAGGCGCCGCGTCAATCTCGCGATCTTTCCAGCGCAGATCGACGCCATCCTGTTCAAAGAAATCCTGGTGCAGTGATGGCCGCCGCATCCAACGATCCCGACGATAAGCTGGCGCCGGACTGGGCGCCCGATCTGGGTGGAGAGGCCAAGACTGCCGAGGGCGGCTCGGAATGGGCGGCGATGCTCGACGCCGATCAAGGGGGCGACGGCCCCAAGACCGAGACGGCGGAGGACCGCGTCCTCAACCAGGACGAGATCGACAGCCTGCTCGGCTTCGATCCGGCGTCGGTGCCCAAGGGCGTCGTACTGACAGGCGTGCAGGCGCTCATCAATTCGGCGCTGGTCTCTTATGAGCGGCTGCCAATGCTGGAGATCGTATTCGACCGGCTGGTCCGGCTGGCGACGACCTCACTCCGCAACTTCACGTCGGACAATGTCGAGGTGTCGCTGGACTCGATTTCGTCGGTGCGGTTCGGGGACTATCTCAATTCCATCCCTTTGCCGGCCATCCTCAGCGTCTTCAAGGCGGAGGAATGGGACAATTTCGGGCTGCTGACAGTCGACAGCAACTGCATCTATTCGATGATCGATGTGCTGCTGGGCGGCCGGCGGGTCGGCGGTCAGATCCGGGTCGAGGGCAGGCCCTACACGACCATCGAGATGGCGCTCGCCCGACGCATGATCGAGGTGATCCTCGAGGATACCCGCAAGGCGTTCGAGCCGGTGACGCAAATCCATTTCAAGCTGGAGCGGATGGAAACCAATCCACGCTTCGCCGCGATTTCGCGGCCGGCCAACGCGGCAATCCTGATCGAGCTCAGGATTGAGATGGACGGCCGCGGCGGCAAGATCGAGATCATGCTGCCCTACGCCACGATCGAGCCGATCCGCGAGCAATTGCTGCAGATGTACATGGGCGAGAAATTCGGCCGCGACCCGATCTGGGAAGGTCACCTCGCTACGGAAATCCACGGCGCAGAGGCCGAGATCGAGGCTGTGCTGCACGAGTTCGACCTGCCGCTGAGCCGAATGCTCGCGCTGACACCGGGTGAGACGGTGATGTTCGACCGTACGCCCGCCGATCCGGTCACGCTGCGCTGCGGCCAGGTCGATCTCACGGAAGCGATCATGGGTCATATCGGCAATCATGTATCGGTGCGCGTAACGCGGCCGATCAATCCGCCAAAGGTCACGATGGCGGCGTTCGAGGCACTGGATCAAACGACAGAGGGACGCTGATGTTGGGCATGAATATGGGACTGCTGCTCGAAGGGTCCGTGACGATATTGCTCGCGGTGACCATCGGCTATTGCGTGATCCTCAACCAGCGGCTGAAGCGCCTGCACCAGGACCGCGAGATCATGGGCAAAACGGTCGCCGATCTGATGCAGGCCACCGGCCTCGCCAATGCAGCGGTGCGCGAGCTCAAGACCACGGCGCTCGAAGCAGATACGCAGCTGAGCGCGCGGCTGGAGGAAGCAGCGCAATTCAGCGTCGATTTCAACAATCATCTGGCTGCGGGTTCGCAGCTGATGGAAAAGATCGCCAAGATCACGGCAGCGGCGCGATCGGTGCCGCTGGCCGCAGGGCGGCCGGACCTCGTGCATGAAATGGAGCCGGCCAGCCGCCTGCAGTCGGCATTGCAGCAATTGGCGATGCGCCCGGGTATCGGGGGCAAAGCGGCTTGAAATCGGTCCGGCTCCTTCCCGTCGTCATATTCGCCGCGCTGTCGCTGCTGCTGTTCAAGAGCATCGGACTGGTCAGCCATGGTGGCTACGTGCTGACTGGCACGGAAGCGACGTTCGCGTCGGGCGGCGAGGCGGCGAGCGAAGGCGAGGCGGGCGAAGAAGCGGCGCTGCCGAACGAGATCACCATCGCCGATACGAGTCCCATGCTCGGCGACACGGCGCCAACGATCGGAATCAAGGCAGAGGCCAGCGGTGAAGCCGGGCATGGCGAAACACCTTCGGATACAAGCCATGCTGAAGCGGCCGCCGAGAGTGCGCAGGGGGAAGCTGCGGCGGAAACCGGGGCCGCTCCCGCGGAAGGCGCCGCTCATGGCGAGAGCGAAGAAATCGCCGATATTCCCGACATAGCCTGTCCCGGCGTCGAACCTTCCTCCGAAGAGCCGGCGCATGAACCGGCAACGGACAATGCAGCCTTGACCGACCGGATCGGCAATGCCCTAGCGTCGGGCTGCCCGAGCGTCGAAACTCCGGTCAATGAATTCGGCGATGCGGTGCCCACCACCAAGGATGGCACTGGCGCGATCGTGCCGCTGGCCGAGGTTGAAGGCGATAATGCCGAGACGGCAGTTCTGGAACGGCTGAGCGCGCGCCGCGCTGAACTCGACCAGTTCGCTGCCGATCTCGAGATGCGCGCCGCACTGGTCGAGGCGGCCGAGAAGCGCATCGCCGAGCGCACCGTCCAGCTCGAGCAGCTCGAGGCGCAGATCAATGCGCTTGTCGACCAGAAGCAGGCCGGGGAAGATCTGCAATTCAAATCCGTGGTCAGCATGTATGAGACGATGAAGCCGCGCGATGCCGGCAAGATCTTCGATGCGCTCGACCTTAACGTGCTGCTGCGCGTGGCGCGGGCGATGAATCCGCGCAAGATGGCGCCGGTGCTGGCGGCCATGAACGCGCAGCGGGCGCAGGAGTTGACGGCCGCGATGGCCACCGACCGGCCGCCGCCAATGGTGGCCGAAGCCGGCGAGGACCTCGCCAACCTGCCGCAAATCGTCGGCAATTAGCCCGAAAGCGTCCACAGCGCGGCCGCGCTTTCGTAAGCGGGCGTTAAGCCGGATTCCGTATGCTTAATAAGAGTTTTGCGTGGTGTGGCGTTGCGTTCCGCAGGGATTGCGTTTGAGAGGCCGTTAGGGGCGGCGCGGCTGGTCGTGGCGGCGATCGTCTGGCTTGGCCTTGGCCTCGCTCCCGCGCTGGCCGAGGACCGGGCGCAGCTGTTCGTCACTGCCGAGGACGGGTTTGGTCGTCTGATCATCGATTTTCCGGCGCGGCTCGACCTACCCGAATACAAGGTCAACTACGAAAACGGCGTGCTGGCAGTGACCTTCACCGATCCGGTGCAGATGGTGTTGCCAGATGTCGCCGTGACGCTGCCCGACTATGTGTCGATCGGCAGGGTCGACCCGGACAATCGCGGCGTGCGGTTCGGGCTGAGAACCGCCGCCAACGTCCATTCGATGGAGGCAGGCGAGAGACTGTTCATCGATCTGATGCCTGAAGGCTGGCAAGGCTTGCCGCCGAGCCTGCCGCCACAGGTCGTTGCGGATCTGGCGTCGCGCGCGAAAGACGCGGCGCTTCTTTTGGCGCAAAAACAGAAGGCGGCCGAGGCGCTGGCGAACCATCCGGCAGCCTTGGTTAGTGTCGGGCGTAACCCGACTTTCCTCAGGCTGGAATTCGATTGGAATGTCGACGCGGACGCCAAATACGTCCAGACCGGCGACATCGGAACCCTCGAGTTTTCATGGCCGGTCCCGATTGATCTGCTCGATTTGCAGTCCGACCTGCCGCCTGAAATCCTGGCCATCGTTAATACTCCAACCGTCGATGGCAGCGAGGTCACGCTAACGACGGCGAAGGGGACGGTGCCACGCTTTTACGCGGTAAGCCCAAGGCAGTTCATCGTCGACATCGATCTGTCGCCCGCCGAAATCGAGGCAACAGTGAAGACGGCGGAGGCCGAGGCGCTGGCGGCGCAGGAAGCGCAGGCCGCTGCGCAACTGGCGGCGGCCGAGAAGCAGGCGGCGCTTGATGCGGGGGCGAGCGAGACGACCGAACCCGAAGCGATGATGGACGATCCGCAAGCGGCGATGGCGGCGGTCACGCCAACCGTCGCCGATGTTTCGGGGACCATCCGCGTCACCTTTCCATTCGAGCGAGACACCGCATCGGCGGTGTTTCGGCGCGGCGACGTCGTCTGGATGCTGTTCGACACCCCTGCGCCGATCAATGCGCCCGAAAAGTCTGAAGCGCTGGATGCGATCGCATCGGGGTTCAGTGTGATCCCTGCCGGCAAGACCCAGATCGTGCGCCTCGACCTTTCGGCGGACCGGCTGGCAACGCTGGCTTCGGAGGGAAGGAGCTGGGTGCTCTCGCTCGGCGATATCCTGCTCAGCGCCACGGAACCATTGGCTCTGACCCGGGCGCGCGACAAGGACGGCCATTTCGAGATGACGGCGCAGCTCGGCCGCCCGGGCGAAGTGCATTCGTTCCGCGATCCGGTGGTGGGCGATACGCTCGATGTGGTGACGGTTTTCCCGCCGTCGCGTGGCGCGGCGCGCAATCTGGCGTTTGTCGATTTCGAGGCGTTGCGGTCGGTGCATGGGCTTGTGGTCCGACCAGCGAGCGACGGGCTCGAGGTGAGCATTGACGGGCCGCGCGCGCGTATTGCGCTGCCGGGGGGACTGACGCTTTCCGATCGCGACGGCCCGCGCGGACTCGATAGCGGCAACGCCGCTGAGTTTCGCGCCAGCTATATCGACCTGGCGGGTGTCGAAGAGACCGATCCGAAGAAGCTCGGCGAACGCCGCGAGGCTCTTAATCAAGTCGCTGCGACGGCCGAGGGTCAGGCGCGGGACGCGGCCCGGCTCAATCTGGCGCAGTTCTATGTGGGCAACCAGTTCGCGTTCGAGGCGATTGGCGTTCTCGAAGTCCTAGAAACCGACCTCAAGACTGAAGAGCTTGGCAGAAAGGCCCGGCTCACCCGCGCCATTGCCGACACGATCGCCGCGCGGCCGGCAGAGGCCTTGGCGATCCTTAATGCACCGGGCTTTGCCGAAGAGGTCGACGCGCTGATGTGGCGCAGCATCGCGCGGGCGGATTCTTACGATTATGTCGGCGCCCGCAGCGATGCGCTCGCATCCGAGAGCGCGATTGCCGCCTATCCGATGTGGGTGCAGCAGCGGTTCCTTTTGGATGGTGTTCGTTCGGCGCTTGAGACGTCCGACCTAGCGCTGGCGCACCGCTTTCTGGAGGCGGTCGATTTCGCGACGCTCTCGCCGGAAGACGTGACGCTCTATCAGTTGCTCGAAGGGCGGCTGGCCGAGGCCGAGGGGCGGTCGGACGAAGCGATTGACGCTTTCGGGCAGGTGATCGCCGCCGAAATCCGCCCGACGCGCGCCGAGGCGGTGTACCGCACTCTGCTGGTTTTGAACCAAACCGGAAAGATCGATCTGGTCAAAGCGGCGGAGACGCTTT
>JBDSEK010000156.1:0-3927 GCA_039920085.1 Devosia sp.
GACGTCATTTCGCGGGGTGGCGGCGTTTATTCGCGCGCGCTCAAGAACGTGCCGCTGTTCCAGGAGGCGCGGCTTGCCCTGGGGCTCGGCGAGGAGCCGGTGACGCCGCAGGAACTGATGCTGGCGATCCTCAAGGCGCAGGCGGATCTGCTCTGGTTCGGCGGCATCGGGACCTATGTGCGCGCTTCCGACGAGACCAACGCCGAAGCCGGCGACAAGGCCAATGATGCGATCCGCATCACCGCCAAGGATATTCGTGCCCGCGTCGTCGGGGAGGGCGCCAATCTGGGCGTCACGCAGCGCGCCCGCGTCGAATATGCAAGCCTGGGTGGCCGCATCAACACCGACGCCATCGACAATTCGGCCGGGGTCAATTCGTCCGACCTCGAGGTCAACATCAAGATCGCGCTGGCGAGCGTCGTCCGGCTGGGCAATCTCGATTTTGCCGGGCGCAATTTGGTGCTGGCGGAGATGACGCCGGAGGTTGCGGCGCTCTGCCTCCGCAACAATTATCTGCAGCCGCTCGCCATCTCCTTGGCGCAGCGCGCCGGAGTCAGCGCGCTGCCCGATCATCGCGCGGTGATCGAGACGCTGGAGAAGCGGGGGCTGCTGAGCCGGCCGGTGGAGTTTCTGCCCGACGATGACGACCTCGATGCTCGCGCCGCCGCTGGCCGCGGTCTCACCCGGCCTGAACTCGCTGTCCTGCTCGCTTATGTCAAAAACGCGCTCTATGCCGATCTGCTCGAGAGCAAGGCGCCCGACGATGCCTATCTCGGGGCCGAGCTGTACCGCTATTTCCCCGAGAGCCTTGCCGAGAAATATCCGGACGCGATCTCGGGCCATCGGCTGCGGCGCGAAGTGATCGCGACTGTTCTCTCCAATGCCATCGTCAATCGAGGCGGCCCAGCCTTTGTCAGCCGCCTGACCGCCGCGACCAGCGCCGGTCCGGCCGAAATTGCCGCCGCCTTCGTTCTGGCGCGCGATGCCTATGGGCTGGAGCGTTACTATTCCGATATCGACGCGCTGGACGGGCAAATCTCCGGCGCAACGCAGCTTGCACTCTACGCCGAGATCGAAACGCTACTGATGCGTGAGACGCTCTGGCTGCTGCGCAATGGCGATTTCACCAAATCGCTTGGCGATCTGGTGCTGCGCTACGCCGAGGGTGTCACAGACGTCGCCGGTATGCTCTCGAGCCTGTTGCCGCCTTCGGTCGAAAAGACCATCGCGGCCCGGGCTGCGAGTTTCGTCGCGGGCGGCGCGCCCTCGGGTGTGGCGCGGCGTATGGCCGAACTTTCCGCGCTCAGCTTTGCGACCGACATCGCGCTGGTTGCCGAGCGCAGCAAGACAAAGGTCGACCAGGCGGCGGGCGCTTATTTCGGCATCCTTGATCTGTTCGGTCTTGCGGCGATCATCGAAGCTGGCAGCAAGATCGTGCTCGCCGACCGTTTCGACCGGATGGCGCTCGATCGGGCCTTGGCCAATCTGATGCGGGCGCAGCGCGATTTGACCGCCGATGTGTTGGCTTTCGCCCGTGGCGAAGTCGCAACCCGTCTCGCCGCCTGGCGCCAGGCGCGGCCCGAAGCCATCGATCGCGTCGTCGCGGCGGTCGCTGGATTGACCGAAGGCGACGTCACGGTCTCGCGCCTGTCGGTCGCCGCAGGCCTGTTGTCGGATCTGGCCCGGAGCGCCTGAGGCCGCTGGTTAGTGCCGGAAGTGCCGCATGCCGGTGAACACCATGGCGATGCCCTTTTCGTCGGCCGCCGCGATCACCTTGTCATCATTGACCGAGCCGCCCGGCTGGATCACCGCAGTGGCGCCGGCTTCGACGGCCGCGAGCAGTCCATCTGGAAATGGAAAGAAGGCGTCGGAGGCGACGACCGAGCCTTTGGTCAAGGCGCCGTCGAGACCGGCTGCCTGCGCCGCATCGATCGATTTGCGGTGCGCAACGCGGGTCGAATCCACCCGGCTCATCTGGCCGGCGCCGACACCGACGGTCGCCCCATCCCTAACGTAGATGATGGCATTAGATTTGACGTGCTTGGCGACCTTCATGGCGAGTTTCAGATCGGCCAGCTCGGAGTCGGAAGGCGACTTCCTGGTCACCACCTTGAGGTCAAGCTCATCGATCCGGCCATTGTCGCGCGACTGTACGAGCAAGCCGCCTGCCAGTGACTTGACCTGCAGCCCATCGGACTTGGGATCCGCCAACGCGCCAGTGAGCAGCAGCCGGAGGTTCTTTTTGGTCGCAATGATCTTGATAGCCTCGTCGGTCGCGGCCGGCGCGACGATGACCTCGGTGAAGATCTTGACCATTTCTTCGGCCACTTCGCGGGTGATCTCGCTATTGAGGGCGATAATACCGCCAAAGGCGGACACCGGATCGCAGCGCAGCGCCTTGTTGTAAGCGTCGGTGAGTGAACTGCCAGTGGCGACGCCACAGGGATTGGCGTGCTTGATGATCGCGACGGCAGGGACGGCTGGGTCGAACTCCGAGATCAGCTCGAAGGCGGCATCGGTATCGTTGAGATTGTTGTAGCTTAGCGACTTGCCCTGCACCTGCCGCGCTGTGGCAACTCCAGGCCGGCTGTCGCCGGTGACATAGAACGCCGCCCATTGATGCGGATTCTCGCCATAGCGCATCACTTCCTTGAGCCACCCTGCAAAGCTCCGATATGGAACGTCGCTATAGTCGATGGTTTTTGCAAACCAGCCCGAGATTACGGAATCGTAAGCGGCGGTGCGGGCATAGGCCTTCGCCGCCAGTTTCTGCCGCATCGCGTAGGGTACGCCGCCCTGTTGGCGGATAGCTTCGAGGACTGGCGCATAGTCTTCGGGATCGATGATCACCGTCACAAAGGCGTGGTTCTTGGCCGCAGAGCGGATCATCGCCGGCCCGCCAATATCGATGTTCTCGATCGTCTCGTCATAAGAGGCGCCCTTGGCGATCGTCGCTTCGAACGGATAGAGATTGACGACCACCAAATCGATAGCCCCGATCTGGTGCGCCTCCATCGCTGCCTGGTGCGAGGGATTGTCCCGCACCGCCAGCAGCCCGCCATGGACCTTGGGGTGCAAGGTCTTTACCCGTCCATCCATCATTTCCGGAAAGCCAGTGAGATCGGAAATGTCGCGCACCGCCGCGCCCGTGCCGGCGATCAGTTTGGCGGTGCCGCCGGTCGAGATTAGCTCAACCCCGAGCCGCGCCAGCTCCTTGGCAAAATCCTCCATGCCGGTCTTGTCGAAAACGCTGAGTAGCGCCCGCCTGATCGGTACGATGGAAGGTTCAGACATCAGGGCCTCGTCGGAGTGGGAACTGCGGCGCTCGCTAGCATAGCGGGATGCCGTTGGAAACCGCGGTCAGGGCTCGTCCAGTGTGAAGATCCAGCTGATCTCCTGTGCGTCGCCGGCATGGGTTTCGAGCACGATCTGCTTGGTGCGGTGAAAGCCAAAATAGGACGATTGCCTGACGCTGTCCTCGACGCGCATATCCGCGCCCTCCCAGAGGAAATTCCAAGACAGGCCTGAGGAGAGCTGCAGTTTGAGCAGGTCCCGGCCACGCCGCAATTGCGTCTGGTGGGCGAGATGGAAGCGGATGGCGACGGCGCCGGTCATCCGGCCGCGGGCCCGCAGGAATTTGTCCTGGCCGACGAGCGATTGTCCCTCGCCAAGCAGCGTCAACCGCCGCTCGAGCACCACGCCAAAGCGATCCTCATAGCCATGGCAGCGCATGGCAATAGACTGGTCGGCTTCGTCGGCGACGATCTCAGCGGCCTTGCCGATCGGCACCACCCGGCCCTTCAGCGGCCCGGTGGCGAGGATCGAGGCAGCCGACAGCGCATTGATGGTTGGGGCCGAATGGGCGATGCCCTGCCGGAACAGCAGCGGGTCGCCATCGAAATCGGCCGGCGCCGGTCCGCAATTGCA
>JBDSEK010000157.1:0-7377 GCA_039920085.1 Devosia sp.
CCGAACCGGTACTGATTGAGAAGCGACGACTGGTTGAGCGAGAACATGAACCAGCCCTTGAGGTCTTCACGCTGCTCACCGAAAATGTCGTTCGAGCTGCCGAGCAGTTCGGTGTCGTCGGTATCGATGATACCGATATGGCAGAAGCCGGCCAACACAGTCTGCTGCCGCTCCGTCTCCTGGTTGAGCAGCACCTGCCCGGTATAGACCATGACATAGGCGATGTGCGTGACCCAATCGACATAGACGTCGTATTTGGTGCCGCGCACACCGATGGTGCCGGTAGGTGTGTTGACCTGGTAGGCCGCTTTCGGGCTGTCGCCTGTGGCGAAGCGGAACGAGCCGCCCAGCAGGTCAATCACCAGCTTGCCGGCTGAGCCATCATTGCGCAGCAGATAATCGTCGATAGTCAGCGCCGAATTCGGCCCGATCACCAGCTTAGTGTTATCGGCGAACAGGATTTGCACCTGACCTTGAGGGCCGGTCGTGATCTTGTCGCCAAGGAATATGTCGGAACCGACGATCAGCGTGCGGGTCTCCCCGCTCAGCGCCGCGCCGGCCTGCGGGTCGACACCTTGTGCCTTGCCCGCGGCATCGGCGAAGGCGGGAGAAATTAGAAGCAGCGCAAGCAGCGCGCCGAAAACAGTGTTGATGAGCAGGCGCATGACGAAAAATCCTTTGCAGACGCACCCTTGCGGCCCCACATGCCGGGCCGGTTCGCATAGATTTTCTGAATAGGCGCTGAACACTAGCATCAGGCGAGTACGCCGCCCAGACCTTCTACGCTTGCGATACGGCCCCGCTTACGGCATGCATTGGGCTGTCACAGCAATGGGATGCGACCGGGGCGACTTGCTCCGGCTTCGGTCGGGGGGCCGAGGGCAGAGGCACAATGGGTTTGCTTTTTATCGGCCTTTTGATCGGCTTTGAGATCAAGCACACGATCGCGGACTATTTCCTGCAGCCTGGCTGGATACTGGCGGGCAAGGGCGACATCACCAAGCCAGGCGGCTACGCCCATGCCGGTGTTCATGCCGCCTTTTCGGCGGTCGTCCTGCTGATCTTTGGCACAGCACCAGGCCTTATCGCCATGCTGTTCGCGGCCGAATTCGTGCTCCACTACGCTCTGGATTTCGCCAAGATCCACTATTCAGCGGGGGTGCATGTCGACCGCAAGCCGGCCCGCTTCTGGGCCCTGCACGGCATCGACCAATTGGGCCATCAGCTGACTTATGCCGCGATGATTTACGCGGTCCTGTCGGCACGAGGCCTGATCTAGGCCCGAAGGGCTCAGCCCTTTTTCTTTTTGCCCTTTGCTTCCGGCTGCTCGACCAGTTGCGCCAGAATTTTGTCGACCAGATCCAGATCGTCGCGCTTTCCCGCCGCCTGCTGCTGCAGGTCGACCAGATACGATGTCGTATAATAGAGCCGCCGCGCCAGGAGCGAGGCAAGTTCGAGCGCGATTTCCGATTTGCTCGCGAGGAAAGCGATCGGATCAGAGATTTCGTAGACCTTCACGTCTGATAGCGCCTTGACCGTGGCCGAATAGGGCATGTCGAGCAACACGCTCATTTCGCCGAAGATGGAGCCCGGCTCATCGACATAGGAAACCTGAGTTTCCTCGCGCAACACTTCGACCTGACCTTCAACCAGGACGAACAATTTGCGGTCCTCGGCCCCCTGGCGGATCAACACCGTGCCCGATTTGAAACTCTCGACCTTGCGGCCGCGGCAATAGTCCAGAATATCCGCCATTTCGCCCTCCCCCTCTTTCCGCCGCGCCCCGGGCGCGACGGATAGAACAAAGCCCCTCGTGGGGCAATCGGCCGCTAGTGGTTGTCGCGCGGCAGTCCGGCGGTCTGCGCCAGCCTCTGATATTTGACAGCCGGTTTCAGCACCGCGCCCGAACCGAGCTGATCGACGAGGCCGCGCTGGATTTCCTGCCACGGCGTTTGGTGTTCTGGATAGCGATAGCCGCCGGATTTCTCGAGTGCCTCACGCCGGGTCGCGATCTCGGCTTCGGAAATGAGGATGTTGGCCTCACCCTTGTTGAGGTCGATCCGAACCTGGTCGCCGGTCCTCAGGATCGCCAGATTACCGCCCGCTGCCGCTTCCGGCGATGCGTTGAGGATCGAGGGTGAGCCCGATGTTCCCGATTGCCGCCCGTCGCCGATGCAGGCCAGCGCCGTAACGCCCTGCTCGATCAGATAGGCCGGCGGCCGCATGTTGACGACTTCCGCCGCGCCCGGATAGCCGATTGGTCCGGCGCCGCGCATGAACAACAGCGAATGCTCGTCGATCTCAAGCGCCGGATCGTCGATGCGTTTGTGATAGTCCTCCGGTCCGTCGAACACCACTGCTTTGCCCTCGAACATGCCCGGATGCTGAGGGTTGTTGAGGTAGCGCTCAAAGAACTCCGGCGAGATCACGCTGGTCTTCATGATGGCGCTGTCGAACAGATTGCCGCGCAGCACGATGAAGCCTGCATCAACCTTCAGCGGATTATCAAATCTGCGGATGATCTTCTCGTCCTGGATCGTCCGGTTGCGGCAGTTCTCACCGATGCTCTTGCCGTTGACCGTCGGCGCATCTTCCCGGATCAGGCCCTGCTGCATCAGTTCATTGACCACGGCGGGCACGCCGCCGGCGTGGTAATAATCCTCGCCCAGATATTCTCCGGCCGGCTGCAGATTGACCAGCAGCGGCACCTTGTGGCCGTAAGTCTGAAAGTCCTCGAGCGCCAATTCGACTCCGACATGGCGGGCAATCGCCTGCACATGGATCGGCGCATTGGTCGAGCCCCCGATCGCGGAGTTGACGACGATGGTGTTGATGAAATTGTCTTTGGTCAAAATATCGGAGGGCTTCAGATCCTCCTTGACCATGTCGACGATCCTGAGTCCCGTCCGATAGGCCATCTCCTGCCGGTCGCGATAGGGCGCCGGGATCGCGGCCGAGCCTGGCAATTGCATGCCCAACGCTTCCGCCAGCGAATTCATCGTCGTCGCCGTGCCCATCGTGTTGCAATAGCCGGTCGAGGGCGCCGAGCTCGCCACCAGATCGATCATCTGCGCGTAATCGATTTCGCCCGTCGCATACATCTGCCGGGCCTTCCATAAAATGGTCCCCGACCCGGTGCGCTCGCCCCGGAACCAGCCATTGAGCATCGGCCCGACGCTCAGCGCGATCGCCGGAATATTGACCGTGGCGGCGCCCATCAGCATCGCCGGCGTGGTCTTGTCACAACCGATGGTCAGCACCACCCCGTCGAGCGGATAGCCATAGAGGACTTCGACGAGACTAAGGTAAGCGAGGTTGCGGTCGAGGCCCGCCGTCGGACGCTTGCCGGTTTCCTGGATCGGGTGGACCGGAAACTCAAGGGGAATGCCCCCCGCCTCGCGGATCCCGTCACGCACCCGCTGCGCCAGCACCAGATGATGCCGGTTGCACGGCGATAGATCGGAACCGGTTTGCGCGATCCCGATGATCGGCTTACCCGACATCAACTCTTCGCGGCTCAGGCCGAAATTGAGATAGCGTTCGAGGTACAGTGCGGTCATGTCCGGATTGTCCGGATTGTCGAACCATGCCCTTGAGCGGAGCTTGGTGGGGGGTGAGCTAATGCTGCCCTCGGGTGTCATCTTTATCGGCCTCGGCTGGTAATGGCGTAGCTGAGCAATAGCCTATCGCAACTCAAATTGGAGTCCCGATCGGCTCGCCTGTCCCGATTCTGCTTATTTCGGTGGCGTGCTGTCCCGCACGACGAGGCGCATCGGCACCTCGATAACCGGATTGGCGACCGCCGCGCCTTCAAGCCGGGCCCTGAGCGCCTGGCCGGCCAGTTTGCCGGTCAGATAATCGGACACCTCGATCGTGGTGAGGGCGGGCGTCACATGCGCCGCGAAGTCGAGGTCGCCAAACCCGGCGATCGCGATCCTTCCGGGGAGATCGACACCCAAATCGCGCGCGGCGATGATGGCGCCCACGGCGGTAACGTCCGAGCCGAAATAGATCGCATCGCACGCTGGAAACCGTTCAAGGATTTGGCGGAACGCCAGCATCCCGCCCGACAGCGTTCCGGTGCCTTCAAGCGGATGGATGTGGGCAAGGCCCGGCCCACCCATCTCGAGGCCACTGCGGAAGCCCTGAAGGCCAATACCGCCCGGCAATTTGGTCTGCCCGCAATAAACCACCTGACGGTAACCCTGCTCGGCAAAATGCTGGCCCATGAGCCGAGCACCGTGCTCGATTGATGCGCCGGCCACCATGTCGATGGGCTCGCTGCTTTCGCTCCAGATTTCCATCACCGGAATTCCGGCCTGGCGCATCGCGTCGCGTGCCGTCGCCTCAAGCGGCGTGCCCGTGAACACGACCCCCGCCGGTCGGAACGGGCCGACAATATCGGCGATCTCGGCCCCTTGCGCGCCGGCATAGCCGGTCTGGGCGAACATCAGATGAAACCGGCTGCCCTCGAAGGCATCGAGGGCACCTTGCACCGCGCTAGCGAAATGCGGATTGAGCAGGCTCGCAACGAACACAGTAACGATCGAAGACCTTCCCGACCGGAGGCTCGACGCGTGGGAGTTGACGACATAGCCGGTCTTTACAACCGCCTCGACCACTTTCGCGCGCGTCTCGGCACGCACCAGATCGGGGCTTGATAGGGTGCGGGAAACCGTAATGGGCGAAACGCCCGCCTCGCGCGCGACGTCTCCAACGCGGACCGGTCGCTCCGCGCTTCTCTTTGGCCTGGAATCGATCAATTGCCACCCTCGACTGCCGACCGATCATAGCCGAGGCCCTCCGGCACCGGAATAGCGCAGCGCGGCCGTAAGTATTTGCCATCTATTCTCGCCGCAATTTGGTGGACTTCTGCCTCGAGCGAGGCTTGAAATGGTCGGCTTGCCATGGCCAGCTTCGCTTTCTATCCGGTGGGCCCGATGTCGAATCTCAAGATGACTTTTGGAGCTGTGGCCATTGCGGCAGCGCTGGCGACTTCCCCGTCGCAGGCGCTTTGCGATCTCTGCAATGCCTCGGTCCGCCTCAACGAGGATCTTGCCAATTGCTTCCTTGAGCGGGCCGAAGCCGAAGCCGAGCGGCTTGCAAGTTCGGGCACCGCTTTCATTCTGATCGATCTGTCCGATTGCGATAGCCGCGGCGGACTGCCGACAGGCGCGCCACTCGCTGAGCCTGAAGTCAGTCTCGACGACCGCTTCATCGCGGATGCGCAATCGCTGCCCTGCCTCAGCGCGGCCATCACCGAGAGCGCCGATGGCATCGGGGCGGGACACGTCTTCGACCTGGCAGCGCTCTGCGGTTGACCGCTCTATAACGCGATTCTATCCGCGAAACCCCTAGAGCAACCTGGTGGTTGCTCGTAAATCCATTTCAGCCGATTGCCTCATTTGAGTCGCTTTGTGCCTTAAGGGTAAACGCTGGTACGGGGGCGCGTACCGGTCGCTTGCGGGGCCGGATTGAGTGGAGGCATTCATGCCCAATCCGTTGTCTGTAAGGATTCCTGGTAATTTAGTCGTCCGTTCGGGGCTGGTCGTTGCGACCTTCATCGCAGTGCCCCTTCTCGTCACCGCCGCGCAGTCGCTGCAATGTGTCTCCCCGGGTCATTGGGGCCCCGCTTGCCCCCAGGCCGAAATTATTCTGCCGGCGACGCCGGGGTCAAAACCCGCGGCGCCAGAAACATCGCCGGCTCGCGACGCAATGCTCGCGGCAACCTTTGAGACGCTCCAGGCCCCGGCGACGCCGAGTTCCGCAGCGATCGACGACCGCCAACTCGTCGCCGCTGCTTCCGAGCCGGTACAGCCACTGCAGCCAGTCGCCCGAATGGTCAAAACCACCGCCATCCGGGCCCTCACGGCGCCCGCGTCCGAAGAGCCCGCCATGGCGCCGATGGCGCTGGCGGAGATATCCGCACCGGCCGAGGACGCGGCCCTGGGCGCCATCGCTGAAGTGACGGCCACCGTGCCGGCCGAAGCCGAGCCCGAGCGGGCAATGGTCGAGGAGACGGCGCCCGCCCAGCCGAAACCCAGCGTCGAGCCATCCAATACCCGGATCGTTGCCGGTCAGGGCGTCAATGTCCGCTCCGGGCCAGGCAAGTCGCAGTCCAAACTTTTTGCCCTTGCCGGCGGTACGAAAGTGACGATCGGCGAAAACCGCAAGGGCTGGCTTGAGATCACCGACAGCAAGGGCCGGACGGGCTGGGTCTACAAGGACTATCTTCTGGCAAGTTGATCGCCGGCCGTCGCGGCAACCGGCCAGCCAAGCGGCGCGACGGAATCCATTTGACTCGCCGCGCGACCCCTCGCTATCAAAGTGGTCTGTCCACTTTGACCTGGGGAGGGTCAATCATGCAAGAATTCTCAAGACGTACAGTCATCAAGGGTGCCTTGGCGCTGGGCGGCGCAACCGCTGTCAGCGGCATCGCCATGCAAAGCGCGCTGGCGCAGCAGACGACCGAGATCGGCATCGTCGCCAAGATCCGGATTCCGTGGTTCGACAATGTCGAGAAGGGCATTCTGAAGGCTGCGGCCGAGTACAACGTCAACGCTTACATGATTGCCCCCACCACCGACGACGCTGCGCAGCAGGTCCGTGCGGTCGAGGACCTTATCGCCAAGAAGGTCGACGTGATCGGCGTCATTCCCAATGACGGCGCCGCTCTCGAGCCGGTCTTCAAGCGCGCACAGGAAGCCGGGATCAAGGTCATCGTTCACGAGCAGCCCAACCAGCCCAATGCCGATTGGGACGTTGAGCTCATCCAGGACCAGGCTTTCGGCGAGGCGCACCTCGAAGCCTTCGCGCAGGCAGTCGGCGGCAAGGGCAAATACATCGTCTATGTCGGCGGTCTCACCGTGACGGCACACAATCTGTGGGCCGACGCGGCCATTGCCCTGCAAAAGAGCAAATATCCGGACATGCAAATGGTCGGCGATCGCTTCGGCGTGAGCAATAGCGTCGAGGACAGCTACAACACGGCCATCGACCAGATGCGGGCCATTCCCGATCTCGCCGGCATCTTGATCTTCGGCGCCAACGGCCCGATCGGCGCCGGCCGTGCCGTGCAGGAACGCGAAATGATCGGCAAGGTCATCGTCGTCGGCCCCTTCATCCCGAGCCAGGGCAAGGATCTGATGAAGGCGGGCGCCATCACGCGCGGCTTCCTGTGGAACCCCATCGATGCCGGCTTCTCCATGGTTGCGCTCGGCAAGTTCCTGGTCGACGGCGGCACCGTCACCGACGGCATGGATATTCCAGGCCTGGGTGTGGTGCAGGTCCTTAACGACATCAAGACCATCCGAGCCAACAAGATGCTCGACATCAACCCCGACACCATTGACGAGCTCGCCGCGCTCATCTGATTGT
>JBDSEK010000158.1:0-27640 GCA_039920085.1 Devosia sp.
AGGGCTCGGTGAAGGGGAAAAAGCTCGGCCGGAAACGGAGCGTGACATTGGGGATTTCGAAGAAGGCCTTGAGGAACTCTTCGAGCACCCAGCGCAGCTGGCCGATATGCGACGACTTGTCGATCACAAGCCCTTCGACCTGATGGAACATCGGTGTGTGCGTCTGGTCGCTGTCGTGGCGATAAGTTCGACCAGGCATCACGACCCTGATCGGCGGCTCCATCGAAGGCGTTAGATAGGCGGCAGCGGGCTTTTCATTGGTCTGCTTCATCACCCTGATCTGCACCGGCGAGGTGTGGGTGCGGAGCACCTTGCGCGAGCCGTCCGGGCCAGGCTGTAGAAAAAAGGTGTCGTGCATTTCGCGCGCCGGATGCCCCTCGGGGAAATTGAGCGCGGTGAAATTGTACCAGTCGGTCTCGATGTCCGGGCCCTCGGCGATCTTGAAGCCCATATCGGAGAAGATCGCGGTGATTTCGTCCCACACCTGGCTGATCGGGTGGATACGACCCTGGGCGGTGGGGGCCGGCGGAACCGGCAGGGTGACATCGACGCGCTCGGCCTTAAGCCGTGCATCGAGCGCCGCGGATTTGAGCGCTGTGGATTTGACCTCGATGAGGCCCGCAATTTCGTCCTTCAATCCATTAATCAGCGCACCGGCCGGTTTACGCTCTTCGGCGGCCATCGCGCCGAGCGAGGCGAGCAGTGCCGAGATCGTGCCCTTCTTGCCGAGCGCGGCGACGCGAATGGCGTCGAGCGCGGCTTCATCTGAAGCGGCGGCGATGGCGGCCGGAAGTTCGGCGCGGAGGCGGGCAATGTCGTCGCTGAGGCTCATCATCGGTTCCTCTGGTCTGGTGGCGCGATAGCAAAAAGCCCCGCGCCAGCCCAGATCCGGGCGGCGCAAGGCTTAACTTAAGGCCTCGTTTCAGGCGAGCAGTAAGTCGCTTAAGCGACCCGCGCGGCGGTGGTTTTCTCGATCTCGCCCAGATAACCGAGCGCCTGCTTCGATTGCGCGACCAGCGCGGCGAAGGCGGCGGGCTCGGTGATGGCGATATCGGAGAGAACCTTACGGTCCACCGCGATCTCGGCCTTCACGAGGCCGTCGATAAATCGGCCGTAGGTCAGGCCGTGCTCACGCACCGCGGCGTTGATGCGCTGGATCCACAGCGCCCGGAAGCTACGCTTTTTGGCGCGGCGGTCGCGATAGGCGTACTGGCCGGCCTTGTCGACGGCCGCCTTGGCGGTGCGGATGGTGTTCTTGCGGCGGCCGTAAAACCCTTCGGCGGCCTTCAGAACTTTCTTGTGGCGGGCGTGGTTGGTTACGCCGCGTTTGACTCGGGACATCTCACGCTCTCCTTAGCGGTTGTAGGGCATGTACCACTTGACCAGACCTTCATCGCCCTTGGAGAGCACCTTGGTGCCCCGGTTACGGCGGATGTAGTCGGCGTTGTGGCTGGAGAGACGGTGACGTTTGCCTGCGACACCGGCCTTGACGCGGCCGGACGCAGTCATCTTGAAGCGCTTCTTAGCGCCTGACTTGGTCTTCATCTTTGGCATTTTGCGGTCCCTAAAGTTTGGGTGCGGGTCCCTGACGAAACCCCGCGTTCAAGATCGCCACGGCATGCCTTTCGGCCGGGCGATCCGGTTGGAAGCGGCGTCTATAGAGAATTGGGCAGCCCAAGGCAAGCGGGGCGCTACCCCGCTTTGAGGCCGTTCACCAGCTCGTCGAGCTGATCGAGCAGCAGATCGCGTTCAGTGCGCGTCAGCTCGATCAGCGCCTGACCGTTGACGCGCTCAGCGATCTCGGCCGCGCCGGGCAGCACGGCGCGAGACTTGTCGGTCAGAAACAGGCCCATCGATCGGCCAGCCTTCGCCTCGCGCGCAATCCAACCCTCGGCCTCAAGACCGCCAAGGGTGCGGGCGACGCCCGGCTGCTCAACTTCGAGCCGCTCGACCAGATCCTTCTGCGTCAATCCCTCGGCCCGTCCGATTTCGATCAGCGCGGCAAATTGCGCCGGCATCAGCCCCAGCGGCTCGAGGGCATCGCGCATCCTGATCGACAGCAGCCGCGCGAGCTGCGCCGCCTGAAAGCCCAGAGTCTGCCGTTGGTCGTAAAGCCCCATAAGGCGTTATGTAGCAGATTTCCGCTCAATCGCCTAGCGGAGGCGTTCCGTCGCGCCAGCGCCTAAAGTCCCGGCGTGATCCCCGGCGCCTTCTAAAATGAGAAGGGCGGCCACGCGCCGCCCCCACCTTTTCTCTCTCGCGCCTAGCTATTTAGGCGCCAGCACCATCACCATTTGCCGGCCTTCCGAGCGCGGGGAGGATTCGATCTTGGCCTTTTCGGCCAGCTCACCCTGCACCTTGACCAGCAGTTGCATGCCCAGTTCCTGATGCGCCATCTCGCGGCCACGGAAACGCATAGTGACCTTGACCCGGTCGCCATCGTCGAGGAACCGGTGCACGGCCTTCATCTTGGTCTCGTAATCATGCGTATCGATGTTCGGACGCATCTGGATTTCCTTGACCTCGATCACCTTCTGCTTCTTGCGCGCCTCGTTGGCTTTTTTCTGCGCGGCATATTTGAAGCGGCCAAGATCGAGCATCTTGGCGACGGGCGGCACAGAATTGGCGGCAATGATCACGAGATCGAGGCCCAGCTCCTGGGCCTGCGCGATCGCGTCGCGCGTGTTGATGGCGCCTTGGTTGACGCCCTCGGCATCGATCAGTTGAACTTCGGGGGAGGCAATATCCTCGTTGGATTGCGGCCCATCCTTCTGGGGCGCAACAGGTCTCATGGGTCGGCGAATGACGGTATTTCCTTCTGCGGTTGATGGAGTTGCCTCAAGGCGACGCTAAAATCGAGATTTGCCACCGAGAAGTCAATGCGCTGGACAGCGGTGGGATCGAAATGTCTAAGCCTGTGGCGAAGTTGCGTGGAGTGTCCGGTTTTTGACGGAAATGCTCGATATCGGCGGCAATTCGATTGCCGTGCTGCGCCGTCAGGGCGGCGCGCCGGGCCTGTTCTGGCTGGGCGGCTACCGCTCGGAGATGACCGGCAGCAAGGCGAGCGCGATCGACGCATGGGGCGAGCGGCAGGGCCATGCCGTGACCCGCTTCGATTATTCCGGCTGCGGTCAATCTGGCGGCGTCTTCAGCGAGGCCAGTATCAGCCGCTGGCTGGCGGAAGCGCTGTCCGTGTTCGCGACCACGGAGGGACCACAAATCGTCATCGGATCCTCGATGGGGGGGTGGCTGGCACTGCTCCTGACACGAGCCCTGCGGCCGCGCAGCGAGAGCCGGGTCGCTGGCTTGATCCTGATCGCGCCCGCCGTGGACATGACCCAAGACTTGATGCGCAAAGGCTTCACGCGCAAGGAACTGAAAGCACTCGAACGCGACGGCTTTATCGGCGACCCCTCCGACCCGGAGCATCGGCTGACTCTTGCGTTCATCGAAGATGGCGCCAAGCATCTCTTGTTCGGCCGCGGCATCGAAACCGGCTGCCCGGTCACGATCCTGCAAGGCGGTCGCGACCGCGATGTGCCGAAAGAGCATGCCCTGAAGCTGATGCAGCATCTGCTCACGGATCCGGTAAGCTTCACACTGATCCCGGACGGCGATCACCGGCTGAGCCGCATTGAAGATCTGCAGATGCTGGAGGGCGCGGTGGCGCGGATGGTCGGCGAAATCCGCTCGCCCTCAACGCTCCCGGTGCAGCGCGATCTCTTCGAGGAGCCGGCCAAATAGACGCGCCCAGGCTCAACCCGGTGCCGCTCTCGTTCGACTATCGTCCGCCGACGGAGCCTTGGCTCAACATCGTCTATGAAGACGAGCGGCTGATCGTGCTCGACAAACCAAGTGGGCTGTTGACCGTGCCGGGCAAGGATGCAGCATTGGCCGATTGTCTCGAGACGCGGGTGCAGACGCGCTACCCGCAGTACCCGCGCACCAAGGTAGTGCACCGGCTCGACAAAGATACATCGGGCCTGTTGCTCATGGCGTTCGACAAGTCGGCGCTGGGGTATCTCGGCAGCCAGTTCGAAAGCCGACGGACCGAAAAGACCTATGTCGCGCGGGTCTGGGGCGCGATGGAGGGCGACGGCGGCCTCATCGATCTGCCGCTTGCGACCGATTGGGAGAACCGGCCGCGCCAGCGCGTCGATTTTGACAATGGCCGGCCGAGTCAAACGGCATGGCAAGTGATCGGCCGAGAAGACGGTGCAACGCGACTGCGGCTAACGCCGCTCACCGGCCGCACCCATCAATTGCGGGTGCATCTAATGGCGGAGGGTCATCCGATCCTCGGCGACCCATTCTACGCCACCGGCGCGGCACTATCGGCGGCCGACCGCCTGCAACTTCACGCCGAGGCCCTGGCGTTTTTCCATCCCCACGACCATCGCCGCATGAGCCTGGTCTCGCCCGCGCCGTTCTGAGGCGCGACCCGTGCGGCGAGGGACATGCCACCCCCAAGCTGCCTGTTCACAAAATCGCCCCCGAAAGACCTTGAGAGCGGCGAAAACGAACCAAGTCCCCTTACTAGGCTTTCGCCGTCTGAATTGTGATCGGGGTAGTAAAATGCGTAAGGGATCAAGGGCTAGGACGCGGACGACCGATTCGGGGGTGCGCGAAATGCGGGATCGGCAGGGCCACAATCCGGTCGTCGACAACTTCGAGGCGGGTATCGCCTCAGTGTTCGCGGCGATCCAGGCCGAAGGCTTCGAGGAGCCGGATCAGGACGGGCCCGAGAGCGACCAGACCTTCGTGCTCTTGGCCGAGCTCAACCGGCTCTGGGCGGCCGCGCCCGCCTGAGCCTCACCGCTTGCGCGGCCAACACGCCTCAAGTAGAGGTCAAGCCGTTGCACCCGTAGCTCAGTTGGATAGAGCGTTGCCCTCCGAAGGCAAAGGCCGGACGTTCGAATCGTCTCGGGTGCGCCATTTCTCTACGAGATTCGCAATGCACGATGCCTCGGGCATCTCTACGTAGTGTTTCGCCTGCGCGCTTCCGTCCGGCCAAGGTGACCGAACCCGCCGAGATGCTTTCCTACCGGCCGCAGGAGGAAGCACGGGCCGATAGAGCTGCGCTCTAATCTCGCGTGGCGACGCGCTATTGCATCGCGCCGGGTCCCGGGATCGCCCCCGGCGGGCATTTGCCCAGGATGATCATGCCCAGCACTTCGTCCTTGGTCACATCCTTGACCCTCGCGGTGCCGACGACGCGGCCGTTCTTCATCACCGCCAATCGGTCGGCGAGATCGAAGACGTCGTGGATGTCGTGACTGATGAGGAAGATGCCGATGCCTTGTGCCTTGAGCTGCATGATGAGTTCGCCCACCTGCGCAGTCTCCTGCGGGCCGAGCGCGGCCGTGGGCTCGTCCATGATCAGGATGCGGGCATTGAAGTGGATGGCGCGGGCGATCGCGACGGACTGGCGCTGTCCGCCCGACAGCGATTTCACTGGCTCCTTGAAGCGGCGAAAATTCGGGTTGAGCCGGCCCATCACTTCGCGGCATTGCGCTTCCATGGCTATATCGTCGAGCGTACCCCAGCGCGTACGGAGCTCGCGGCCGAGATAGAGATTGGCTGCCGCGTCGACATTGTCGGCCAGCGCCAGCGTTTGATAAATGGTCTCGATTCCGAGTGCCTTGGCGTCGCGCGGATTATTGATCTCGGCTTCCCGCCCGTCGACCATGATCGTTCCGGCATCGCGCTTGTAGGCGCCCGAAAGAACCTTGATCAGTGTCGACTTGCCGGCGCCGTTGTGGCCGAGCAGACCCACCACCTCGCCGGGGTATAGATCGAGGCTTGCGTGATCGACTGCCTTGATGCCACCAAAGGCAACGGAAACGTCCCGCATCTCGACGAGCGGCGCTCCGCGATTGGCCCCGTCGGCCGACATGGACATGGTTGTCATCATCGCCCTCCTAGTTCACGCGCCGCCGGTAGAGTTGGTCTACAAACACCGCCAGCACCAGCACCCCGCCGACGAGAATGTTGGTGAACGCCGAATCGACGTTGAGCAGCGCCATGCCGGATTGGAGAGACTGCATCAGCAACGCACCAATGATAGCGCCGTAGATCGTCCCCACGCCGCCGGCGAGTGAGGTGCCGCCGATTACCGCCGCCGCGATCACGTAGAGTTCGTTGAGCGAGCCAAGCGCGGTGGTCGCGGCATCGAGCCGTGCCGATGCAATCACGGCCGAAATCGCTGTCAGCACCCCCATCAGGGTAAAGACCATCACGGTCAGCCGCTTGGTGTTGATGCCGGCGAGTTCCGCGGCTTCAGGGTTGCCACCTGTCGCGAAGACGTAGCGGCCGAAGCGTGTGCGGCCCGCGATGAAGGTCATCACCAACGCCACAGCCAGCGTGATAAGCACCGGGATGGGATAGCCCGTCGAGAATGTGAGGCCGTTGACACAGCTGACCACCTTGTCGGCGACCATGCAGATAGCTTGACCGGCCTTGTCTTCAATGCCTGGCGGGATCGGAATTCCGTTATCGACGGCGTATCGCTCGGCTACTCGCGGCGGATACGGATAGGCATTGACGATCGCGGTAACGCCCAACAGAGCCGCGCACCCGATAGCTGCGGTCAGTGCCTCCGCCCACACCGGCTTTGGCGCAAATTTGAAGCGGACCCGCTGGCGGCGGCTAGCAACAATTGCGAGACCGATAGCGACGCACCCGGCGCCGGCCAGCACCCAACTCCAGATAGGACCGATCGACGCGGCAGGTCCGTTTCCCCCGATAAGTTTGAATGTCTTGTCCATGGGGGCGACCGTGACGCCGCTCGCGATCAGGAACGCCGTGCCGCTGAAGGCGATCAGACCGCCCAGCGTGACGATAAAGCTGGGCACCTTCGCATAGGCAATCAGAACGCCGTTCGCGAAGCCGATGAAGCCTCCAAGCCCGAGCGCGAACGCCACGGCGATGATCCAGATCGCGGGATGTCCTACGCCCATGTCCGGCCCGAGGAAATATACCTGCAGGACGCCGGTCGAAATCGCGACGACACTCAGCATGGAGCCTACGGAAAGATCGATTTGCCGCAGCACGATGACCAGCACCATGCCGGTGGTCATCACCGCGATCACGGCGGTTTGAACCAGCAGGATCCACAAATTCCGCGGGGTCAGAAACGAACCTCCAAGCAACCCCCCACTCCCGGGCCGCATGATGCCGCTGGCGATATCGAAGCCGACCCACACGATGAGCAAGGCCGCAAGCATGCCGAGCATCCGTGTATCGACCTCGAGAGCCCGCATGAAGCGCCGCAGGGCATTCTCGCTAGCCGCGGCAGGGCCTTCGGTATTCGTATTGGTCATGCCAGTCCCCCCTTGGCGATCGTTGTCGGAACTCGCTCCGGCGCGTCTAGCGCGCGCTATTCACCTCGTCGCGGTCTTATGGTCATGATAAAAGCAAAAGGCCGCGCCATCTACAATCGAGGGCGCGGCCTTCCTTAAGTCAAGTTAGTTCGAACGATCAGGGGCAGGCGGGCACCGAGCCGGCGGTCACGCCGGCGCAAGCCTGTTCCTTGGTGATGTGCCCGGCATCGATGGCCACCTGGATATTATCCCTAGTGATCGGGGTCGGAGCGAGGAGAATGGAGTTCATCTCCACGCCCGTCTTGCCGCCGCTGAACTTGGTGACGCCTTCGATCGCAGCGATGTCCGCCCCGTCGGCAAGGGCAACCGCGGCCTTCGCCGCAACGGTACCGAGGTCAGTCGCGTTCTTCCACACCGACACGGTCTGGGTTCCGAGCGCAACGCGGTTGATGGCGGCCAAATCGCCATCCTGCCCGCCGACCGGCACCGAACCAGCCATGCCCTGAGCTTCTAGCGCGGCCACGACGCCGGAAGCCATGCCGTCGTTCTCGGACAGCACCGCATCGACGCCGTTGTTGGTGGAAGTCAGGCACTGTTCCATGTTCTTCTGAGCGGCGCTGGGAGCCCAAGCGTCAGTGAAGGTCTCACAGACGTTGGTGATCTTGCCGCTGTCCATGGCGCCCTTGAGGACTTCCATCATGCCCTGGAACAGGAAAGTCGCGTTCGGGTCGCCCTTGTCCCCCTTGATAAAGGCGTAGCGGCCTTCCGGCTTAACCTTGCTGACTTCCTGCGCGATGATCCGTCCCACGCCGACATTGTCGAATGTGATGTAAAGCGCGTTCGGATCTTCGAACTGAACGTCATAAGCAATGGCCTTGATGCCAGCGTCGTTGATCTTCTGGATCGACGGCAAAATGGCGTCCGAGTCGAAAGCCACCACGAGGATCACATCGACGCCCTGCGAAATCAGGCTTTCGATGTCGGCAGCCTGTTTCTGAGCGGAGTTCTGCGCGTCAGTTGACACGTAGGTGTCGCCCGCTGCTTCTACGACGGCTTTGATCGCTGCCTCGTCAGTCTTCCAGCGCTCTTCCTGGAAGGTCTTCCAGGATACCGCGATGGTGTGGCCGGTCGCCATTACGGCGGTCGGCATTACGCTCATGGCGAGCGCGCCTGCCAAGATGGCAAGTGGTTTCAAATTCATTGTATCAATCCTCCCGTTGCCGCGGAACCTGTCGGCACCATCACCCAGGCCGGTTCAATCCGTGCCGTTGTTTCGCAAATTGCTATTCAATTTGGCCAGGCGATGCGTGCTCGAACGCTGCGCCGAGCGCTCAATTGTGTCAACGGCCAAGTCGACGGTTGCGGCAGAATCTGGGCGTTTCGAGGCACTTGAGACGTTGTCGAGGCGGCCGACCGCCACTCGGCACTCGGGTGATTTACCTAGAGACCGGTCTACGCGTCGCCAGCGTCGAGCGAGACGCATGAGACTGGTGATCGGGTGCACGCTTGGCCGCGCTGGGCAGCATCGGTGGCAATGAGTTTTGGCAGCGCGGGGAGAACCGACGACGATCTTGCGAGGCCTTTTTGACGCCAATTAGAACGACCTTTGGCGGTGGTCACGGGAACCTGTTGCGGCGGTTTCGAGCCAGGGACCGTACCCATGGCATTTGTTTCCTGATCTGCCCTGCCAAAACCAAAGTAGGAGCCACACGCTGACAATCAACTTTACCGTTTTCCACCCTATCGAGCATCATTGGACAATCCTCGCGATCGTCACGCCCGCTAAGGAGCGGGCGGTTGCGTGAACGCCAGTCCGAGATTCTCGGTCTTGCGCGACTGGCATTTATGAGCAAGATCGCAAAGCCGCCGGGCTCTTGCGAATTACTATGGCACGAGGGTGATACGGCCTGCCATTTTGCGCCGGGGGTTCGCATTGAGCGACGTCTTCATCAGCTACGCGCGGGCCGACGCGATACGCGCCGACCAAGTGTCGGACGTGCTGCAACAGGCCGGCCTGAGCGTTTGGATCGATCGCCGCGGAATAGAGACCGGCCGGGCTTATGATCTACAAATCGAGGAGGCGCTTCGCGGTGCAACCTGTGTCGTAGTCCTGTGGTCCGAGACCTCTGTTAAATCCGATTGGGTCAGAACCGAAGCGGCGGAGGCCTATCGCCTGGGCAAGCTCATCCCAGTTCTTACAGATCGGGCGATGCCGCCACTGCAACTCAAGAGTGTGCATGCCATCAATCTGAGCACTTGGGTCGGGTCTCATGATGCACCGGACATTCAGGAGCTCGTCGCGGCAGTTCGAAAACGAACAAAGGGGACTGTTGAATCTGCCAGCCCGCCACCGAAGCCGCCGATGCGAAATTCATTTAGAACGCTTCTGGATCAGATGGGGATCGCCTTCGCCGACCGCGCGCTGGAAAGGCAGTTCAGCGCCTTCTTTGTCGACCGGTTCATCGATCAAACCCGAATGTATCTGGTGCTTGGTGCAGTTGTTTTCGGCATATTCTCGGTGACGGAATTCATTCTGGGCTCCACCTCGCCGATCGCAGCGCTAGTGGAGTTTGTCCTCACGCCGATTATCGTCACGGCGTTCCTGCTGACGCTCTGGCCACCGACACGGAAGGTCTGGCGGTTCTTTGTTGTTGGGGCTTCCCTTGGCGCTGCCGCTCTCATCTCCTTTGGACTGCGAAAAACGGCGATCAGCATGGACGAGGCAACGGCCGTTCCGATGGTCTGTATTTTTCTGCTGGGGACGATGACTTTTCTGGGGCTCATTCCATCGCGCGCGCTAGATACTGCGCTGGTCTGCGTCAGTGTACTGATAGCAACCATATTCAGCGCGTCGCTCGCAGGCGCATCGCATCCAATCGCCCGGGAGTACGTCGAGACGGCAATATCTGTTTGCTCAGCCCTCGTCATAAGCGGCTGGTGGCGCGAGCGTCAGGCTCGCCGCTGGTTCAGCGAGGCGAGCGGAAGAGGCGAGACATACTTGCCCTGAGATGTTCAGGGGGTTTCTTCGCCAGCCGAAGTATCTGATCGGCCGCTAGGCAGCGTCCATCCCTTTGCGCATCAATCGATAGCCGCCGTCGGCACATCGTACTGGTTGCGGAGCAGCGACTGCCAGATCCCGTGTCGCCGCGGCGAGTTCGGGCAGCGGCAAGCCGAAGGCTTCGACCGTCATCCAACCGTCGTCGCCGGATGTCTTCAGCGCTTTGAAGACGTTCTGCCGGCGCCGCCCTGCGGCTCGCGCCGAGCAACACCTAGACTATCGTCCGAACGTGGCGCCCATCAGATGGCCAAAGAGAAGGCCGCCCGCCGAAGCGGGCGGCCCTTTATCTATCGGCTGTTCAACTCAGAACGGGGTGTTCGGATAGTCGAACAAATGGGCGTTGTCCTTGGTGATCAGCGTCGAGTTAATGATCATCCGGCCATCGACCTGGGAATTGGCCACGAAGTGGAGCGTGGTGAGATCGATGGCGGTGGCCACCATGTTCGGGTTGTAGCTAACGTCGACGGGCACCTGGGTAGAGCCCGCTGCCACCATCTTGATGATCTGGTTCATGCCCGCGCCGCCGACGAACCACATCTTGTCGTCACGACCGGCTTCCTTGGCAGCCTTGAGAGCGCCCACCAAGATGTCGTCGTCCTGCGCCCACACCGCGTCGATTTCAGGATACTTGGTCAGGAAGTCCTGCATGACCTTGTACCCGTCGTCGCGGTTCCAGTTGGCGAACTGGTTGTCGAGCACTTCGATCTTGGTGCCCGCGATCCCTTCCATGAAGGCGTCGAAGCGCTGTTTGTCGATCGGGATCGGCAGGCCGCGCAGGATGACGATCTTGCCACCCTCGGGCAGTGCCTGCTTGAAGTAAGCGGCGGTCGTAGCACCCAAGCCCGGATTGTCGCCGCCGACATAGAGGTCCTCGATGCCCGCCTGGCTGAGCGAGCGGTCGACGACCGTCACCCACTTGCCGGCATCCTTAACCTTCTTGATTGAGGCCGTCATCGCGTCCGGATCGCCGGGCAGGATGACGAGGGCGTCAATGTTGCGGGTCGCAAGCATATCTTCGAGGTCGGCCGCCTGCTTGGTCGAATCTGGAGCGGTGGCCAATACGAATGTTACGTTTGGATAGGCCTTGGAAAGCCGGTCGACCGACTGCTGAGCGAAAAAGTCGACGCCGCCCGTCCAGCCATGATCAGCGGTCGGTACCGAAACGCCGATTGTATATGTCTTGTCCTGGCCGCTCGCGGTTCCCGCGATTGCAAGGCTGCCGACGACAAGTGCCGCCAGCGCTGTGGTCTTGAAGAAATGCATTGAGTTTCCTTCCTCCCATTGGTGCCCGTTGTGGGCGTTGCGTAGAACTGAAGTCTAGTTGGTCGTCTTGCGACTCCGCTGTAGCAGCACCGCAATGATGATGATGGCCCCTTGAAACGCCTGGTTAAGATATGGGCTGATCAAATTCTGCAGATTGAGGATGTTGCCAATGAGCTCAAGGATAATGACCCCGATCACCGTCCCCCAGATGCGACCGAACCCGCCGCGCAATGTCGTGCCGCCAATGATCACCGCGGCGATTGCCTGAAGCTCCCAAAGCACCGCGGTTGAACTGTTGGCCGAGCCGAATTTCGGTACATAAAGCACCGCTGCCGCACCGACCAGCAGCCCCTGCAGCATGTAGGTCATGAGCCGCACTCGATCGACCTTGATCGCCGAGTAGCGCGCCACCTGCTCGCTGGAGCCGATCGCCGCGATGTGTCGGCCGAATGTTGTTCGTCGCATAGTGATTTCGGCGATGATGGCGACCACCGCGAAAATGATGATGGGTACCGGAATGCCGAGAATCTTACCGGAATAGAGCGGCGAATAGGTGTCCGACGCTCCCATGTTCAGGTTGAGGGTGCCGCCATTGGCGAGAAACGTGATGAGGGCCCGAAAAATGCCAAGCGTTCCGAGCGTCACAATGAACGGCTCGATGCGTCCCACCGTTACCAGCAGGCCATTGGCGGCGCCGCCGGCGGTGCCGATGGCAAGTCCGGCGACAATGCCCAACCCGACCGTGGTCCAGCCCATGCCGAGCGGTCCCACGAGGCCGTTGATGATGATGATCATCATGCCGGCGATGAACGCCGACATCGAGCCTACCGACAAATCGAGCCCGCCCGAGGTGATAACGAAGGTTGCCCCGATGGCGATCAGCCCGATGAAGGACGAACGCGCGACGATATTGGAGAGATTGCCGAAGCTGAGGAAATTGGCGTTGAGCGCAGTGCCCAGGATCATCAGCAGTAGCAGGGCCAGCAGCGGGCCTAGAACGCTGAAGCGGAACCTCGCGCGGGCAACCTGCGGGGCGCTCTGTGTAGTTGCCGACGTCATGCCGCCACCTTCCCCGCAATCCCCATCTGGTAGCGCACGATCTGCGCTTCGTTGATTTCCGCTCCGCTCAGCTCGCCGGCGATCCGGCCGGCGCGCATCACCATAACCCGGTGGCTGAGGCCAATCACTTCCTGCAGCTCCGAGGAGATCAGGACAATCGATTTCCCCTCCGCCGCCAGTGCCGCGATGATGTGATAGATTTGCTGCTTGGTGCCGACGTCGATGCCGCGCGTCGGCTCGTCCATGATGATGATGTCGGGCTCGCTTTCCATCGTTTTGGCCAGCATCAATTTCTGCTGGTTACCGCCCGAAAGCTGTGCGGCGCGCACTGTCACATCGCGCGCTCGGATATCAAAGCGCCGTGTGGCGCGCTCCAAGGCATGCGCCTCGCTGGCAGTGTCGAGGAAAATGCCCCTGAGGTGCCGCTCAAGGGTGAGCAAGGTCAGGTTAGGCCGCAGCTGCATATTTGTCAGCAGGCCTTTGCCCTTGCGGTCCTTCGTGATGTAGGCGATGCCGGCGCGCAGCGACTGCGCCACATTTCCGAAATGCATCGATATGCCACGCATCTCGATTTCGCCGCCGGTGTGCGGCATGAGGCCTACCACCGCCTCGGCCACCGCCGTGCGGCCCGAGCCCACAAGCCCGGCAAATCCCAGGATCTCGCCTTCGCGCAGGTCGAACGAAATATCATGCAGACCGCGTGCCGACAGATGCTTCACGGTCAGCACCTTGGGTGCATCGACGTCGGGTTCGACCTTTGGCGGGTAAAGATTGTGCAGTTCGCGGCCCACCATCATTTGCGCTGCCGAATCCGGCGTGAGCGCCTTGGCGGGAACGGTGGCGATCAGCTGTCCGTCGCGCAGCACCGTGACCCGGTCTGCAAGACGCATGACCTCATCCAGCTTGTGCGAGATGAAGACAATGGCCACGCCTCGGGCGGCCAGGCGCTTGATTTGTTCGAACAGCGTCTGTGTTTCGGCGAGTGAGAGAACCGCGGTCGGCTCGTCCATGATGAGCACCCGGGCATCACGGCTGATCGCCTTGGCAATCTCGACCATCTGCTTGTCGGCCACGGTGAGCGTGTCGATGCGAGCATTCGGATCGACTTTGACATGTAGCGTCTCGAGCAGCGATTTTGCCTTGTCGTACATGGCGCGCACGTCGAGCAGGCCAGCACGGGTGAGCTCGCGCCCCAGAAAGATGGAATCAACCACCCTCAGATGCTCGGCCAGGTTGAGTTCCTGGTGGAGCAGCACGATCCCGAGCGCCTCCGCCTCCCCATTCTTGGGAAGGGTAATCGGCTCGCCGTCGTAGGTGATCGTGCCGGAGGTCGGTTGCTCGAAGCCTGCGAGGATCTTCATCAGCGTCGATTTGCCGGCGCCATTTTCGCCGATAATGGCGTGAACCTCGCCCTGCATGACATCGAAATCGACGCTAAACAGCACTGGAATCTCGCCGAACGACTTCGAGATCCTGTTTGCCGACATGATCGGAGTTGTCACGGCGCCTGCGGTTTCCGACATCAGTCAGCGCCCTTCCTAACCTTGGGGGTCTATCTCCATGCTAACATGTTAGTTGGAATTGTCACCGGATTCTTCGCTCTCCCTTGCGTGTTTTAGGAGCGTTAGATACTGCCAATGCGGCTCGCACGAATACCGGGAGCGGACCGATGCAGCTGTTCGTCGTCTATTCGCCGGCGGGGCCGGAGCGGGCACTGCGCGACCTACCCGATTTCCGCATCATCCCCAGGGGCCAGTAGCGCGCGATGGCGCATCGCAACCAATCCTCTTTGGTCAGCACGCAATGGCTGGCCGAGCATCTTGGTGATGGCGATGTCGTTGTGCTCGATGGTGGCTTCCAGATGCCGGGCGCGCCGACGACTGCCGCCCAGGACTACGCCGCTGCCCACATCCCGGGCGCGCTGTTTTTTGACATCGACCGGATCGCCGATACCAGTTCGGGCTTGCCGCATACCCTGCCATCGCCTGAGGCTTTCGCAGCAGCGGCCGGCGGTCTCGGCATTTCGAACGAGACCTTCGTCGTCGTCTATGACGGGCCGGGCCTGATTTCGGCCGGCAGAGTCTGGTGGATGCTGCGCATCTTCGGGCACGAGCGCGTCGCGGTACTCGATGGGGGACTCAGGAAGTGGATCGCCGAAGGGCGCGACGTGACAGCGGCAGTGCCGGTTCCGAAACAAGCGATCTTCCGCGCCAGCTTCCGGCCAGAACTGTTGCGCAACAAGGCCCAAGTGCTGGCCGATCTCACGACCCGACACGAGCAGATTGTCGATGCGCGATCGGCCGGCCGGTTTGCCGGCATCGATCCGGAACCGCGGCCGGGTCTCAGGGGCGGGCACATTCCGGGCGGCCTCAATCTGCCCTTTGGCCTTCTCACCGATTCTTCAACCGGCGAGATCAAACCCGATAGCGAGATCCGCGCCCTGTTCAAAAAGGCCGGCGTCGATCTCAGCCGCCCCCTCGTCGCCAGCTGCGGCTCGGGCGTGACCTCGGCCGCCCTCGCCTTCGCGCTCCACCTCACCGGCAAGGACGATGTCGCGATCTATGATGGCTCGTGGTCCGAATGGGGCTGGCCGGGCGATACGCCGGTTGAGATCTAGGCCCATTCGCCCTTGCGCATGACCGGCGTCACCGACCCGTCCTGGCCGATGCCGTCGATATCGATCTTGTCCGAGCCGATCATCCAGTCGATGTGAATGAGGCTCTTGTTGCCGCCGCGCTTTTCGACTTCCTCGGGCGTGATGGTCTTGCCGTCGGTAAAGCATTCGGAATAGCACTGGCCGAGCGCAATGTGGCTGGCGGCATTTTCGTCGAACAGCGTGTTGTAGAACAGGATTCCGCTCGCCGAGATCGGTGAGGAGTGTGGCACCAGCGCCACCTCGCCGATACGGCGCCCACCTTCGTCGGTGTCCATTGCCTTGGTCAGGACGTCGAGACCCTTGCTGGCCTTGACATCGACGATCCGGCCCGCCTCGAAGCGCACGGCAATACCGTCGATCAGCGAACCATTGTAGGAGAGCGGCTTGGTGGAGCGCACAATACCATCGACGCGCAGCCGGTGCGGCGTCGTGAATACTTCCTCGGTTGGAATATTGGCGTTGCAGACAATGCCGTTCTTGCTGGCATTGGCGCCGCCCTTCCAGGCGTGACCTTCGGCGAGGCCGAGGGTCAGATCGGTGCCGGGTCCGGTATATTTGAGGGAAGCGAAGTTCTTGCCGTTGAGCCAGTTCTGCCGTTCCAGCAGCCTCGCATTGTGGACGGCCCAGGCGGCGACCGGATCGGCTTGATCGACGCGCGTCGCGGCAAAGACCGCATCGGCGAGCTTAGCAATCGCAGCATCTTCCGGCTCGCCCGGGAACACCAGCTTTGCCCATGAGGCGCCAGGGTAAGGAACGATCGTCCAGTTGATGTCGAAATTGGCGATCTTCTGCAAGGCGGGGCGGTAGGCCTTGGAGTTCGCCTTGTTGGCGCGGCCGACTTTTTCGGGGTCTTCATTGGCGAGCAGCATGGGGTTGTCGCCGGCGATGGCCAGTCGCGCGGTATTGTTGTCGAAGGCCTTGGCGACGCCCTCATAGAGCCAGTCCGGGGCCCGATCGAAGCTGGCGTCCGAGGCATGCCGGTAGCGTGCCAGCGTCGCCTCCTCATCTGAGTAGAAGGTGGTGACCAATCCGGCGCCGGCCTTGTAGGCGTGCTCAGTGATGCGCCGGGCCAGTGGCAAGGCGCTGATCGGGGCCGTCATGTAAAGATCCTGACCCGACTTTAGGCCAAGGCCGGTGTGGATGGCGAGTTCGGCGAGCTTGTCGAGTTTGTTGGCATCAATCGGAGAGGCGGGCATGGTCTGGTCCGGCTGGTTGGGGTGGAAAGAGCCCTAGCCTCTGATCGCGGCGCTGAAAAGGGGCGGGCGCGCCGCATTGCGCGTCACTTGCTTTTGCCCCTGCCACGGGGCGATGTTGGGAGGCAGGCAAATCCGCGAGAAACATGCTTCAAATCCGTGATCTCGACACGCCTTGCGTGCTCATCGAAGCGGCTCGGGTGGAGGCCAATCTGCAGCGAGCGCAGGCGCATGCCGATGCCCACGGCTACCGCCTGCGGCCCCACATCAAGACGCATAAGCTGCCGCGCTTCGCCAAGCGCCAAATCGAAGTGGGCGCCATCGGCATCACCGCGCAGAAGCTGGGTGAAGCCGAAGTGATGGCCGATGCAGGCATCAGCGATATCTTCCTGCCCTACAACATTATCGGCGCGGCAAAGCTCTCCCGGCTTCGGGCGCTTAACGAGCGCGTGACGCTTTCCGTCACCGCCGACAGTCCCGACACTATAGCCGGCTACGCATCGAGCTTCGTCGGGAGCACGACGCCCCTCAACGTTCTGATCGAATGCGACACCGGCGGGGCGCGCTGCGGCGTCCAGTCGGCCGAGCAGGCACTGGCTCTGGCGCGGCATATCGGCCAATCGCCGGGCCTCTCGTTCGGTGGGTTGATGACTTATCCCGCCAGGGGCAAATTTGCCGAGGCCGATCTTTGGCTGGGCAAGGCGAAAGCGATGCTTGAGCAGGCGGGATTTGCCGTGCCGGTGGTGACCTCGGGCAATAGCCCTGACATGTGGCATGTCGGCGACAGTTTCGTGACTGAGCGGCGGCCGGGGACCTATATCTATTTCGATCGCTCGCAGGTCGCGGCCGGCGTGGCGCAATGGAGCGACTGCGCCCTCACCGTGCTTGCGACCGTTGTGTCGCGACCCACGGCACGGCGCGCCGTCATCGACGCGGGATCGAAGGCGCTATCGAGCGATCTGCTGGGCCTTGCCGGCCATGGCATCGTGCTGGGGGACGAGACTGTCGCGATCGCTTCGCTCTCGGAAGAGCACGGCGTGATCGAGCTCGCCATCGCCTCTGACGAGCCCCGCATCGGCGAACGCATTAGGATCGTGCCCAACCACGCCTGCGTGGTCTCGAACCTGTTCGATGTCGTCTACCTGGTCGACGGCGACACTGTTCTCGAGACGCTTGCGGTTGCTGCCCGCGGACGAAGCGACTGAGGATGCCGCCGATGTCAACGATGTCAGTTGATGGGTTTGACGGTTTCGTGCTTTCGAGGCGCTGGTATCCGCAGGCCGGCGATCGCCCTGCGCGCTACGAACCTACCCTGATCGCAGCGCTCGCCGATCTCAGGCCAGATCTCCATGCGACACGAGAATTAACGACTATCCGCTCCGCCCGAACGGCGCAGGATTGCAGCCCCGACTAAACTCAATCTTTACGGCGAAAGCCTAGCTTGAGCCCGGTGGAAAAGCCGGTCATCCGGCAGGCTGAGGCTGCCCGATGATCGCGTCCGGAGTTGATTTCACACTGCCCGGCGAACAGGCCGTCTAATGCACAAGCTTCTCGCCCAACAGCTCGAGGAAGCCCGCCACCCGGATGGGACTATCGACCTCGATTTATTCGTAGAGCTCGTTGCAGCGTCCTATGAAGCGGCCGATCACGACCGCACGCACGGGCTTAAGGCGGAGATCGCTCACCACACTGGCGAGTTGCGCGAGAGCAAAAGGCGCCTGAAGCAGCAGAATGCGCGTTTCGCCGCAGCGCTCGAAAACATGTCGCATGGCCTGTCGATGTATGATGCCAAACAGCGGCTGGTGACCTGCAACAAGCAGTTCCTCGATCTCTATCGCCTACCCCAGTCCCTGGGGCGTACCGGCACGAGTTTTCGCCGGATTCTCGAGGGCCGCGTCGTTGCCAATACCCATATCGGGGACGACCCGATTGGCTACGTCGAAGAAAGGCTGCAGGTGGCCGATCGCGGCGAGGCCGCCAATGCGGTGCTCAAGCTGAATTCAGGGCTTGTGGTGGCGATCACCCACCAGCCGCTCAAGGATGGCGGTTGGGTCTCGACGCACAAGGACATCACCGAGCTCAACCATCTGCAGGAAGAGCTGGCGCATCTCGCCTATCACGACGCCTTGACGAGCCTGCCCAACCGGCATCGGTTGCAGCGCCAGATTGATGAGAACTTCACCATCGCCGACGGCATCGGCTCGTTCGCCCTGCTGTTCGTCGATCTCGATGGCTTCAAGACCATCAACGACACGCTCGGCCATGCTGCCGGTGACGCTGTGCTTGGCCAAGTGGCCGCACGGCTGACAGAGACGGTGGGCGAACGCGGCCTGGTCGGCCGCATGGGTGGTGATGAGTTCGCCGTGGTCATGCGCCTCGGCGCCGTGGCGCGCGAGGCCGATGCGCTCGCCGGCGATCTGGTGGAGGCCGCGCGCCGGCCGTTCCGCGCCAATGGGCAGAATTGCGATATGGGCTTTTCCATCGGCATCGCGGTAGCACCAGGCGATGGCGCCAATCCCGAGCAACTCCTCAAGAACGCCGACCTTGCGCTCTACGCCGCCAAGAACGGCCAACGCGGCGGCTATCGCTTCTATCAGCCGGCAATGGGACGGGCTCTAACCGAACGCGTGGAGCTCCAGCACGATCTGGCACAGGCGCTCGAGCGGGGCGAATTCGAGCTGCACTACCAGCCCATCCTCAATTTGACGACGCAGGAGTTCTCGGGCTTTGAGGCTTTGCTGCGCTGGCGCCGCGGCGATGAGCTGGTGCCACCGAGCCGCTTCATCCCCGTCGCCGAAGAGACTGGGCTGATCGTTCCGATTGGGGAATGGGTGCTGCGGGAGGCAATCAACGAAGCGACGCACTGGCCGAGAGGGCTGCGTGTCGCGATCAACGTGTCCTCCGTACAGTTCCAGCCTGGCAATCTTGTACCGGTCATCATGAACGCGCTAGCGGGTAGCGGCCTCGCCTCCGAGCGGGTCGAAATCGAGATCACGGAATCGGTTTTCTTCGACAACAGCAGCGCCAATCTCGATGCGCTGCGCCAGTTGCACGCTTTGGGGCTCAAGATTGCGCTCGATGATTTCGGCACGGGCTTTTCAGCGCTCAGCTATCTACTGAGCTACCCGTTCGACAAGATCAAGATTGACGGCTCGTTCGTGCGTGCCCTCGACAATGCCCAGGGCGCCCACGCCATCGTGCGCGCCGTTTCTGAAATCGGTCATGGCCTTGGCATCGCTACCACTGCCGAGGGCATCGAAACGGCCGAGCAACTGCGCAATGTCTACGCGGCGGGGTATTCTGAAGCGCAAGGCTATTTGCTGGCGCGGCCGATGTCGGCGGCCCAATTGCGGCTGATGCTGAAGCAAGATGATGATTCGATGCCCGCTGCACCGATGGCGCAAGCTGCGGGCTAAGAACAAAAGGCGGGATCGCTCCCGCCTTTTGTGTTCCAAATGATCCGCTCAGCGATGGACGAAGAGCAGGATGATGATGATCAGCCAGATCGGCACGCCGAGCAGCCAGAGACCAATTCCACGCAGCATTTTCTAGCTCCTCTCACTTAGTAACGGCGGAAGACATCGGCGAAGACCGTGCCTTCGTCGCGGTGCCGCCCACCCATCGAAGCCGCCCAGTAGGCGCCCGCGGCGCTGACCAGGAACGACGCGGCAGTCAGAAACGCCACAAGGACGCCGACCCGCCGGGCATTTTCGGCTGCGGCCGCGGCCTGCGCCTTGGCGTTGTCGATCGCGGTCACCACCTGGTCGACCCTGGCATTGGCCTCCTCGGTGGTCATGCCGGTATTGGTGGCCACCAGCTGACCGAGATAAGTGCGGTCTTCGGCCGGAAGTTCACCGGACACTGCCGCCGCCGCGAAGATCCGTCCGGCTTCGCCGCGGAAATCGCTGTCCGAGGCAACTGCCGGCAAGGTGGTAGCGGGGCCCGTACTGGTCGCAGGCCGCCGGAACAGCGTGTCGATGAAGTACGCGTTGGGATCGACCGCCTCGGCCGCATCGTCGGCGACGTTGGAGGCCGCCGTGGTTACCGTCGCCGCGGCGGATCCTACCGCATTGAAGGCCGCGCCGAGGCCGCCGACAGCGATGACGGCACCGAGCACAAGGGCCCCGGCCCAAACCAGGAGACCATGGGCGCCGTCGCGCACGGCGACTTCATGCTCGGTCGCATCGGCAAAGCGGCGGCGCATGCGGCCGGTCAAATAGCCGCCCGCCATGAAGCTCGACACCTCGACCCAGAGCAGCCAACTCGCCGCGGCGATGGCGGCCCAGACGGGCGCCGTGCCGCCCAAATTGCGGAAGTCGACGAAGGTCAGGCCGAGCGCCGAGCCGAAGGCCAGCAGGACGATCGAAATGGCGGAGGCCAGCGCAATACCTGCGATGATCGCCGCCCAGTCGACGTAGGAATGATGTTCTTGCGTTGCCCCCGCCGGATCGGCGGCAACAATGGTAACGTCGGACATGGCCATGATGATCTCCCCGGCTCAGCGCAGGCCGAAGAAGGACAGGACGGCGAGGATGACGACCACCAGTCCAACAAGGTAAATGATGCCGTTCATGATTGAGACGCCTTTGTGACGCGTTGCGGTGACTCAAAAAGCAAAAGGGTGCCGTTTGGTTGCGCCCACTGCATAATTGTTGCGCACCAGACGGTTCTGGAACCAAACGGTACGTTTCAGGTTTGTTTCAATCGGCCCCGAGGCTGGGCTATAGCTTGCGGCCAAAGCGTCACCCGGAGCCCAGTCGATGACGGAATCGAATGCCGAGAGCCTCCCGCCAGGGAAGCCGCGGTGGGAAGTTCCGCAGATTATTCTCATCCCGTTTTACCTGATGGCCATTGGCTTTCTGCTCCGCTACGCGGTCTATGTGCGCAGTTCCGGGCATTGGGGCTTTGCAGACTATCTGCGTGCGCTTTGCGTCTATGATTGCAACGCCTATGAGCGGCTGGCGCTCTATGGCTATGAGGGCAGGCCCGCGGGCTTCGACAAGGGCGACGCCAATAATTGGGCGTTCTTCCCACTCTATTCGATCCTCGCCTGGGCGGCATCGAAGCTGAGTGGCGTGTCGGTACTAATCGCCGGCACCATCCTCACCAATTTGCTCACCGTGGCCGCCGCAATTGTCTCCTGGCCGCTGTTCGAGCGCCGGCTGCGGGCCTATTTTCTGTTCTGCTTCTTCCTCTTTCTTGGACCGCTCTCTTACTATTTCACCACGCTCTATACCGAGGGACTGTTCCTGCTGCTAACGGTGGCCAGTTTCGTGCTGCTGAAGCAGCGCGACTACATTACCGTGGGCGTTACCGGCGCGCTGATGTCCGCCACGCGTTCGACGGGCCTGCTCATTGCCGTCGCCATTGTGGTCCAGGCGCTGCAGGATCATTTGCGCGATGGAGGACGCTTCGGCGATTTCGTCCGGAGCCTGTGGCGGCGCACCGATCTGATGCTGGCTGTCGCGCTGGTGCCGGTCGGGCTCTGCTGCTTTGCGCTTTATCTCTATTTCCACACCGGCCAGTTCGTCGGCTCGGGCAACGGGCTGGGCGGCGACGCCTTGGCTTTTGTCCACATTCAGCGCGCCTGGGGCCGGGCCTTCCAGAACCCATTCTGGAATTTATGGCTGGCCCTCAGCTCGCAGTTCAAATCCGGCTGGACGCTAACCTCGATCAGCACCGAACTCGCCTTCGCCCTTGCCGCGATCGCCGGCTTCGTTCTCTCGGCGATCCTGGCGATGCGCGGGCAATGGGCGATGGCGCTGTTCTGCCTTGGTGGTGTGCTTCTGCCGCTTTCGACCAATACTTATTCGATGATCCGCTTCGTTGTCGGCCTCGCGCCGATCCTGATCATGGCATCGATCATCCTGGCGCGCTGGAAATGGGTCTACTACCTCGTTCTACCGGCAATGCTGATCCTCGACGTGCTGTTGCTGCCGACCTGGATCGCCCGCTCCTACTATTTGATGTGACCCGGACCATGCCCGCCCCTCCTCCACCCCGCATCTGGCATGTCGTCTTTATCGCGCTCTTCGGCGCGTTCGAGCTGGTCGTCTTCTGGCTGGCGCTCAATCCCAATGTCGATGCCGGCTATCGTGCCTATTACATCGATCGCACCGCATCGTGCTTTCCGCGCGAAGACAGTCTCGCGACAGGCTCCTATCTTCTGGGCGAACCGGTCAGTTTTGTTCCAGGCCGCAATGGCCATGATGGCGACACGCTGCGCTGGTGCGGCTTCATCGCCCCCGACAAGCAGGGCATCCGCAGCTTTGGCGACTACGGCATTCTGAAGCTGCGCTTTCCAGTGCCAGACGAGGATCTCTTGTTGACCTTTGCCGGCTTCGCGCCGGTCGGCGGCAAGGACCCGCCGCGCGAAATCGGGATCGAAGTCAACGGCGTCCGCATCGGCTCGACCGCGTTCCGCGACAGTAAGCGCGTCACCGGGGCGCTGATTGTGCCGCGCGCGGTCACGGCAGCGAATGCGGAGGGCGGCCTCGATATCCGTTTCCGTGTGCCACGCATCGGCCCACCAGGGACCAACAAGGAGCCGATCACCCTGCAGTTGCGGCTTGAGGCGCTGCGGGTCGTGCCGCTCAGCCTCGCGCCGCCGCCCGCGACGACGCCGATCGCCCAGGGCAAGAACGAGCCCGGCAAGACAGCCGGCCCCAAGAGCGGCTGGACCGAAATGAAAGAGGCGGGGTCAAGCCCCGCCTCCCGATAGTCCAAGCGCGACTTCCCTATTTGAACGCAGCGTCGGTGATCTCGGTGGTATAGGCACCCGCATCAGGCGGCGCGGTCAGGACCTTCTGGTCGAGCAGCGCCTGCACGGTGCGGTCCCAGGTGGCCTTGTCGAGCACGCCATTGGCGCCGGCCATAAGCTTGGCGACCTCGCCCACCATGTAACGCTCATGCGCGAACGTCGCGGCACCGGCGTCGTCGGCATCGACGACGATCTGCGCGGCTTCGTCGGGATTGGCGAGCGCGTAGTCCCAGCCCTTCATCGAAGCACGAACGAACTTGACCATGTCTTCCTTGAACTTGGGATCGGCAAGCCTCTCCTCCAGCACGTAGAGACCATCCTCGAGCAGACCATTGCCCATGGCGGAATAGTTGAACTCGATGATCTTGTCGGCGGTGAAGCCGGCATCGGCCGCCTGGCCGAGCTCATTGTAGGTCATGACCGAGATGCAGTCGGCCTGCTTCTGGACCAGCGCCGAAACGTCGAAGTTCTGCTGCAGGACAGTGACCCCGTCCGGACCGCCGTCGGTTGAGTAGCCGAGCTTATGCATCCAGGCGAAGAACGGAACTTCGTTTCCGTAGAACCAGCTGCCCAGCGTATGGCCGGGGAAATCCTTCTCGGACTTGATCGGTCCGTCCTTGGGGCAGATCAGCTCGAGACCGCCATTCTTGAAGGGCTGCGCGATGTTGACCATCTTGATGCCCTTCTCGCGGGCGATCAGTGCATTGCCGGCCCATTCGACGCCGACATCGACGCTTGCCATCTGCTGCGGGACGGGTGTGGTCGGGCCACCTGGCACGATGGTCACGTCGAGACCTTCGGCCTCGTAGTAGCCCTTGGCTTTGGCGACGTAGTAGCCGGCAAATTGCGACTGGGTGACCCACTTGATCTGCAGCTTGATGGGGTCGAGCGCCAATGCGCCCGTCGCACTGGCGAGCGCGAAAGCGCCCGCCAGCATCGGCATGATGAGTTTTTTCATTATCCAACCTTCCCTGTTACGCCCGACCACCACGGACGGACGGATGCCAAAACGTCACCGCGCGTTCGATCAGCGCGATGATTCCATAAGAAGCGGAGCCCGCCACGGCCGCCACCGCGACCTCCGCCCACACCATGTCGACATCGAGCCGGCCCACCCCGGTCGATATACGAAACCCCATGCCGACAATGGGTGACCCGAAGAATTCTGCGACAATTCCAGCGATGAGCGCCAGCGTCGAGTTGATCTTGAGTGCGTTGAAGATGAAAGGCATCGCCGCCGGTAGCCGAAGCTTGAACAGGTTCTGCCAATAGCTCGCCGCATAGGTGCGCATCATGTCGCCCTCCATCCGGCCAGCCGAGTTCAGTCCAGCGAGCGTATTGATGAGCATGGGGAAAAAGGTGACGCAGAGGATCACCGCAGCTTTGCTCTGCCAGTCATAGCCGAACCACATCACCATGATCGGCGCGATGCCGACGATAGGCAAAGCCGAGGCGAAATTGCCGATCGGCAGGATGCCGCGTTTGAGGAAGGGCGAGCGGTCGACGAGGATGGCGACAGCGAGACCGGCCAGGGTGCCCAGCGCAAAGCCCGACAGAACGCCCTTGAGGAAGGTCTGCTGAAAATCCTTCCAGAGCGTTGGCACCGACTCCACGAGCTTGGCCCAGATCGCCGAAGGCGGGGGCAGCAGCACGTGGTTGACGTTGAGGCCCTGAACCAAAGCCTCCCACATCACCAGCAGTGTCAGCCCGAAGGCAAGTGGTACGATCAGCCCGACCCCGGGCCACTTCAGCCCGCCGCTTGCCGCGGCAGTCGAGAGCCGGTCGATGAATAGCCAGGCAAACAGCCACATGGCGATCAGGGTCAGCCAGAGGGGTGCGCCGGGTTGGCCAAGGCCAGTCAGTACTGCTGCGCCGGCGAGAATGGCGAGACAGAAATCGATCCAGTAGGGCAGCGGGACAAGTAAGCGGCACAGCGAGATGGCCGCGAAGGTTCCCGCGATGACAACTAGCCACAGTGTTGAGACCTGGGGCAGCGCCGCGATCGCTGCCGCCAGTCCGCTTAATCCTGCTGCGATGGCAAGAAGCCGCTGCCATTGGGTCATGCCGGCTGCGCCCCCATGGAGCGAAGCACCCATCGTTCGGCCAGGCCCACGGCGACTACGAGGATCGCTGCGAGCATTGCGGCGATAACCAGCACTGCCCACATCACCACGGTTTGCCCGTTGTAGGAGCCGGTGAGGAGGCGCACCCCTAGTCCGCCGCCGCCGGTGTAGGTGAGTTCGGCCACCAATGCGCCGATCAGCGCAATGGAGACGCCCACCTTCATCGAGGTGAACAGGAACGGCATCGAGGCCGGCCAGCGCAGCTTCCAGAACACGGTCCAGCGCGACGCATGATAGGTGCGCATCAGATCGAGCTGCATCTGGTCGGGTGAGCGGAAGCCCTTGACCATTCCGACCACCACCGGAAAGAAGCTGAGATAAGTCGAGATCAGCGCCTTGGGCAGCAAGCCCGTTAGGCCGATGGCGTTGAAACCCACCACCAGCATCGGCGCGATGGCGAGGATCGGGATGGTCTGGCTGGCGATGATCCAGGGCATCAGCGAACGGTTCGCCGCCTCGTTGTGGACGATATAGACCGCCAGCAGCAATCCCAGCGCCGTCCCAATCAGAAAGCCGAGCACCGTACCCGCCAGCGTGATCCCCGCCTGCAGCAGAAGGCTGCGCTTGCTCGAAATGTCCTGGCCGATAGTGGCATTCCAGACCTCGGCGAGCACCTGATGCGGGGCCGGCACGATGGGCTTGGGCTGCGACCAGAGGTCGGCGATGAGTTGTGGCAGGGCCGGTACCGCCAGATCGAAGCGTTTGTAGCTGTCGAGCTGGGGCTGCAGGTTGAAGAGGATCGCAGCGAGGTACCAGACAACCAGAAGGACGGCGAGGACCGCGAGAATGGCGAAGGTCCGGCTGTCCCTGAGGCCGCTCATGCGTGCTCCTCATACGAGTGGCCCGCGCGAAGACCCTCGCGCACGCGGTGGGCGATCTTGAGGAACTCTGGACTCTCGCGAATGTCGAGCGGGCGGTCTGCGGGAAGCGTCGAGTCGATGATGTCGGTCACCCGTCCGGGTCGCGGCGACATGACGACGATCTTGGTCGAGAGATACACGGCCTCGGGAATCGAGTGGGTCACAAAGGCGATAGTCTTTTGCGTTCGCGCCCAGAGCTTGAGCAGTTCGGAATTGAGATGGTCGCGCACGATCTCGTCCAGCGCGCCGAAGGGTTCATCCATCAACAGCAGATCGGCGTCGAAGGCGAGCGCCCGGGCGATGGAGGCGCGCTGCTGCATACCGCCCGATAGCTGCCAAGGGAATTTTCGCTCGAAACCAGTAAGGTTGACCAGTTCCATGGTGCGGGCGATGCGCGCTTTCCGCTCCGCCGCCGAGTGACCCATAATCTCCAGCGGTAAAGCGACGTTCTTCTCGATCGTCCGCCACGGAAACAGCGCCGGAGCCTGGAACACATACCCGTAAGAGCGGGATTTGCGCGCCGCCTCGGGCGTCATGCCGTTGACGGTGATGGCGCCGGCCGTGGGTTGCTCCAGATCGGCGATGACGCGGAGGAACGTCGTCTTGCCGCAGCCCGAAGGGCCAATGAAGGAAACAAACTCGCCCTTGTTGATGTCGAGATTGACGTCGCTGAGCGCCAGGACGTCTCCGTCATTGGTCTTGAAGGTTAGGCTCAGGCCCTTGGCGGAGACGACGCTGTCCAGGTCAGACCCCTGTTGCCGGGATGCCGGTGCGCTCGACCTTGCGGGGCGCGGTGATTTGCTTCCATTGCGACAGCGCACGGTTGACGGCGCCCTTGGGCTCGCGCGCGACGAAGCGGCCGTGCCCCTGTTCGGTTTTGACCTCGCCTTCGGAAATGGCGACCTTGCCTCGGGTGAGCGTGAACCGCGGCAGGCCGGTGACCTCGATGCCTTCGAAGACATTGTAATCGATGGCGGACTGCTGGGCCTTGGCGCTGATGGTCTTCGTGCGCTGTGGGTCCCAGACCACAAGATCGGCGTCGGCGCCGACCAGCACGGCACCTTTCCTCGGGTAGAGCCCGAGGATTTTTGCGATGTTGGTGGAGGTGACTGCGACGAACTCGTTCATGGTCAGGCGGCCGGTATTAACGCCCTTGGTCCACAGCACCGGCATACGGTCTTCGAGCCCGCCTGTCCCGTTCGGGATCTTGGCGAAGTTCCCGACGCCGGCGCGTTTTTGTTTTGTGGTGAAGGCGCAGTGATCGGTCGCCACCACCTGGAGCGAGCCCGATTGTAGGCCAGCCCACAGCGAATCCTGATGCTGCTTGCTCCGGAAGGGCGGGCTCA
>JBDSEK010000159.1:0-4073 GCA_039920085.1 Devosia sp.
ACCCCGGCGAGCGAGCGCAAGGTCGCGATCGTCCTCGCCAACTATCCGATCCGCGATGGCCGACTCGCCAATGGCGTCGGCTATGATGCGCCGCAAAGCACAATCGAAATCCTGCGAGCGATCGGCGGAGCCGGCATACCGGTCGACGGTAACGCGCTTGTCGCGGAGCTGCAAAGCGGACCGACCAATGCCAATCCGCGACGCGATGGCGGGGTGCCGTTTCCGTTGACGCGCTATCGCGACCTGTTCAGCCAGTTGCCGCGCAGGATTCAACACGATGTTGTCGCACGATGGGGCGAGCCGGAAGCGGATCCCTTTGTTCGCGGCGGCGCATTCCATCTTCCTGCGCTGCTCTTTGGGAACACTGCCGTCCTGTTGCAGCCGGCACGCGGGTATGACCGCGATGAGACAGCGGCTTACCACGATCCCGACCTCGTGCCGCCGCATGCTTATCTCGCGGTCTATCTCTGGCTTCGGCACGAATTCGGCGCGCATGCGGTGATCCACAATGGCAAGCATGGTTCGCTCGAATGGCTGCCGGGCAAGGCCAATGCGCTCGACGATGCCAGCTATCCGTCTGCGCTCTGGGCCGAGCTGCCGCATGTTTATCCGTTCATCGTCAACGATCCCGGTGAAGGGACGCAAGCCAAACGGCGTACCGGCGCGGTGATCATCGATCATCTGGTGCCGCCGCTGACGCGCGCCGAGACTTATGGTCCCCTCAAGGACCTCGAAGCGCTGCTCGACGAATATTATGCCGCCTCCGGCATGGACCGCCGCCGACTCGCGGGGCTGCGCAAACGCATCCTCGATTTTACGCGCGATGCGCGGCTCGACCGCGACATCGGGCTGGTTCCGGACGAGACGGAGTCGCTGAGGCGCATCGATACCTTCCTCTGCGATTTGAAGGAAGCGCAGATCAGGGATGGCCTCCACATCTTCGGCCAGTCGCCTTCGGGCAGCCTCGAGCGCGACTTGTTGCTTGCGCTGGCTCGGGTTCCGCGGGGCGAACGGCTCGAGGATGCGTCGATGATCCGGGCTCTAGCCGACGATCTGAAGTTGGGTTTCGATCCCTTGACTGCCGATCTCGGGGCGCCATGGACCGGACCCGCCATTAGAGCCGTGGACCCTGGCCGCACCATCCGCTCGGTTGGCGATATCGTGGAGCATCTCGAAGAGTTGGGGGCCTTGCTGGTCGATAGCGAAGCGCCGCCACTCGGTCCCGCCTCCGCCACCGTGCGGCGCGAGATCGAGTCGGTCATGCGGCCGCGCCTCCGCGCCTCCGGGCAGAGCGAGACCGCTTCGCTTCTTGACGGTCTCGCCGGCAAGTTCGTCCGCCCAGGCCCCTCCGGCGCTCCCTCGCGTGGGCGGCTCGACGTGCTGCCGACCGGGCGGAATTTCTACTCGGTGGACAATCGTGCGATCCCGACGCAAACGGCGTGGGAACTGGGCAAGCGATCGGCCGAGAGCCTCTTGACTCGCCACTTCCAGGATCACGGTACGCATCTGCGCTCCCTCGCCCTTTCTGTGTGGGCCACGTCCAACATGCGGACGGGTGGCGACGATATCGCGCAGGCGCTCGCCTTTATCGGGGCGCGGCCGGTCTGGGACCCGTCGTCGCTCCGCCTATCAGGCTACGAGATCATCCCGTTGGCAAAGCTTGGCCGTCCACGGGTGGATGTGACCTTGCGCATATCGGGCCTCTTCCGCGATGCGTTCCCGCAACAAATCGCACTGTTTGATCGAGCCGTCCGCGCCATTGGCGCGCTCGACGAGCCGGAGGACCAGAACCCCGTATCAGCCCGCATGCGCTCGGACGCGCTGGCCGCGATGCGTGACGGCGCCAGCGAGGTGGAAGCGGCGATGGGCGCCGGCCATCGCATCTTCGGCTCCAAGCCCGGCGCCTATGGCGCGGGCCTCCAGGCTTTGATCGATTCCGGCCGCTGGCAGGGCAAGGCCGATCTCGCCGACGCCTTCCTCAATTGGGGACAATATGCCTATGGCGCGCATGCCTCAGGCACACCGGAGCGCGCCCGGCTCGCCGCGCGGCTCGGTGAGATCGAGGCCGTCGTCCATAACCAGGATAATCGCGAGCACGATCTGCTCGATTCCGACGATTACTACCAGTTCGAGGGAGGCCTTGTGGCCACCGCTGAAACCATCTCCGGCCGGACGCCGCTTGCCTATCACAACGATCATTCCCGCCCCGAGCGACCAAAGCCTCGCACGCTCGAGGAAGAGATTTCGCACGTCGTCCGCTCGCGCGTCGTCAATCCCAAATGGATCGCCGGCGTCAAGCGCCACGGCTACAAAGGCGCCTTCGAGATCATCGCCACCGTCGACTACATGTTCGCCTTCGCCGCTACCACTGGGGCGGTAAAGACCCATCATTTCGATCTTGCCTTTGCGGCCTATGTCGAGGACGGAGCGACGCGGACGTTTATTCAGACCAACAATCGCTACGGTTATGATGAGTTGATCGCCAAATTCAACGAAGCCCGCGCGCGCGGCTTCTGGACGCCGCGCTCCAATTCATCTCATGCCCTGCTCGAGGAGACCCCATGACCGAGCGCACGCCCAAGAAGACCGAGCTGATGAGCGAGGCCGAACGCGACGCCTATCACGCCGAAAAGATGAAGAAGAAGAAGGAGGCGCGCACCCGCATGCTGGCCACCAAGACCGAGGAGCGCGGGCTGCTGATCGTTCATACCGGCAAGGGCAAGGGTAAGAGCACGGCAGCCTTCGGCATGGTTTTTCGCGCCATCGGGCACGGCTTCAAAGTTGGCATCGTGCAGTTCGTCAAGGGCAAGTGGGGCACGGGCGAGCGTGACGTGCTCGAGAAATTTCCCGATCTCGTGACCATCAAAGCAATGGGTGAAGGCTTTACCTGGGATACGCAGGATCGGCAGCGCGACCTTGCCGCTGCGCGCGCCGCGTGGGAGGCGGCCAAGGCCATGATCGCCGATCCGGCCTATAAGATGGTCCTGCTCGACGAACTCAACATCGTCCTGCGCTACGACTATTTGCCGCTCGAGGAGGTGCTGGCCGCGCTCAAAGCCAAGCCGCGCGATACCCATGTCATCGTCACGGGCCGCAACGCCAAGGACGAGCTGATCGAGATCGCCGACCTGGTCACCGAGATGACCGAGATCAAGCACCCGTTCCGCGGCGGCGTGAAGGCGCAGGCGGGGATCGAATTCTAGCGCCTTGACCGGCGATATGTTATTTAGTTACATGCCTCGGTAATGTCCGAGCGTCTCCCTTTCAGTCTTGCTCACTGGGGCGTCCTGCCCCGCCTGGCGCTGGCGCTGGCCGTCGTCGCCCTGATCTGGCTTGGTATCGGTGTGCTGGTATGAGCACGGCCATCGCACTCAACGATCTGACGCTGGGATATGAAGGCCACCCGGCGGTGCATCATTTGACCGGGACATTCGAGAGCGGCTCGTTGACCGCGATCGTGGGTCCGAACGGCTCGGGAAAGTCCACCCTGCTTAAAGGCATTACGGGCCGCCTCCCCGCCTTGGGCGGACACATCCAGCCGCCCGCCGCCGAAATGGCTTTTCTGCCGCAGGGCGCCGATATCGACCAGAGCTTTCCGGCAAGCGTTGCAGAACTTGTTGGGCTCGGGCTCTGGCGCCGGCGCGGTGCGTTCGGCGGCGTTGCTGCTGATGATGCCACGCGAATCGTCGAAGCGCTGGAGGTGGTCGGCCTCAGCGGCTTTGCGCGGCGCGCCATCGACAGTTTGTCGGGAGGGCAACTGCAGCGCGCGCTGTTTGCTCGTGTTTTGCTGCAGGATGCCCCGGTCATTCTGCTCGACGAGCCCTTTGCTGCGATCGATCAGCAGACCGTCACAGATCTGGTCGTGCTAATCCAACGCTGGCATGGCGAGGGTCGAACCGTGATCGCTGTGCTGCACGATCTGGCACTGGTGCGGAGGGTCTTTCCACAAACGCTGCTCTTGGCGCGTGAGCCGATTGCCTGGGGTTCGACGTCTTCGGTGCTGACGGAAGATAATCTCGCCCGTGCCAGTGCGATGCCCGAGGCCTGGGATGAGCATGCACCATGGCACGCCG
>JBDSEK010000160.1:0-6642 GCA_039920085.1 Devosia sp.
AGATGATGAATCAGCTCAAGGTCGCCGGCATCAGCAAGTTCCCGCTGATCATCAAGGGCGATGTGCAGGGCTCGGTCGAAGCCATCAATACGTCGCTCAACAAGCTCTCGACCGAAGAAGTCTCGGCTCAGATCCTGATGTCGGGCGTCGGCGCCATCACCGAATCCGATGTCACGCTGGCCCAGGCCAGCAAGGCCATCATCATCGGCTTCAACGTCCGCGCCAACAAGCAGGCCTCGGACCTCGCCACCCGCGACGGCATCGAGATCCGCTACTACAACATCATCTACGATCTCGTCGATGACGTGAAAGCCGCGATGTCGGGCCTCTTGAAGCCCGAGCGTCGCGAGACCTTCATCGGCTACGCCACGATCAAAGAAGTCTTCCAGATCACCAAGGTCGGCAAGGTCGCCGGCTGCCAGGTCACCGAAGGCATCGTCGAACGCGGCGCCGGGGTGCGTCTCCTCCGCGACAACGTCGTCATCCACGAAGGCAAGCTCAAAACCCTCAAGCGCTTCAAGGATGAGGTCAAGGAAGTCCCTGCCGGCCAGGAATGCGGCATGGCCTTCGAGGCTTACGAGGACATCCGGGCCGGCGACGTCATCGAATGTTTCCGCGTCGAGAGCGTGCAACGCACCCTGTAAACGCGCCACAAAGCTGCTTACATTGCGATGCCCGGGGTTGCTCCCGGGCATTTGCTTTTTGAGATTTTCATGCGCCCTTCCAAAATCCCCGATGTCCTGCCCTTCGAGAAGGGCCAGCGCCTCAAAACGCTGCGCAATCTCCGCCGGCTGTTCCGCGAAATGTGGGATTCTGGCCCCGGCCTCATGCTGGGCAGCATGGTGCTGCGTCTGCTGGTCGCGCTGCAGCCGCCGCTGGTGCTGCTGTTCACCAAATTCATTATCGATGAAGTCGTGCGCCAGACCAGTCTCGGCCCCGTCGGCAGCGATTGGCTTGAATCCGGCCGCCTGAACCTCTTGGGCGCATATCTGGCCTGCGAATTGGCGCTGGTTTTCGGCCGCGACCTGCTGCAGCGTGGCATTGCGGTGCTCGATGCACTGCAAGGCGAACTCCATTCCAATCGCGTCAGCATCGAACTTATGCGCCACGCCGCGGCGCTCGATCTCATGCATTTCGAGGAATCTTCCTACCAGGACAAGCTCGAACGTGCCCGCCGCCAGGCCGCCAGCCGTTCGACAGTGCTCAGCCAGGTCTTCGGCCAGCTCCAAATGGTCATCACCGCCATCGCGCTGGCCATTGGGCTGCTCGTCTATGCCCCGTTGCTGATCGTCCTTATGGCGCTCGCTGTCCTGCCCGCCGTCTGGGGCGAGTTCCGCTTTAACCGGCTTGCCTATTGGCTGAGCCATGAGCGCTCGCCCGAGCGGCGGCAGATGGAATATCTGCGCCAGATCGGTGCCAGCGCCGACAGCGCCAAGGAGGTCAAGCTCTTCGGCCTCGGCGACTACCTCGTTGGCCGCTTCAAATCGCTTGCCGATGCGATCTATATCGAGAACCGCCGGCTCACCATCCAGCGCAACGCCTTGGGCGCGCTGCTGGGGACCATTTCCACCCTCGCTTACTACGGCGCCTATGCCTATGTCGTTTGGCGCACCGTCAATGGCGAGTTCACCATCGGGGATCTGGCGTTCCTTTCGGGCTCGTTCGGCCAGCTCAATGGCTTCTTCCAGCAGATCCTGATCGGCTTCACTTACATTGCCGGCCAGGCGCTCTATCTCGACGACCTCTATTCCTTCTTCGATATCAAGCCGACCATCAACGAGCCCAAGAACCCCAACCCCTTTCCGGTGCCGCTGAGAGAGGGCATCGTCTTCTACAATGTCGGCTTCCGCTATCCCGGCTCCGAACGCTTCGTCATCCGCAATTTCAATCTTACCATCAAGGCCGGCGAAACCGTCGCGCTGGTCGGCGAGAACGGCGCGGGCAAGACCACCATCGTCAAGCTGATGACCCGCCTCTACGAAGCCGAAGAAGGGCGCGTCACGATCGATGGCACCGACATTCGTGAATTTTCCTCGGCGGATCTGCGTCGCAACATCGGCGTCATCTTTCAGGATTTCCTGCGCTACTCCTTCACCGCCCGCGAAAACATCGGCGTCGGCCGCATCGAGGAAGCCGCCGATCTGCCCCGCATCACCCGCTCGGCCGAACAGTCGCTCGCCCATGAGGTGATTGACAAGCTGCCCCAGGGCTACGAGCAACAGCTCGGCAAGCAGTTTGTTGGCGGTCAGGATCTGTCCGGCGGCGAATGGCAGAAGCTCGCCATCGCCCGCGCCTATATGCGCGAGGCCGAGATCATCATCCTCGACGAGCCGACCGCAGCGCTCGATGCGCGCGCCGAGGCTGAAGTCTTTTCGCGCTTCAAATCGCTGAGCGAATCGGCCACGGCGCTCCTCATCTCGCATCGCTTCTCTACCGTCCGCATGGCCGACCGCATCGTCGTGCTGCATGAGGGCAGGGTGCTCGAAAACGGTACCCACCAAGAGCTGGTGGCGCTCCAGGGCCGTTACGCCGAACTGTTCGAGCTCCAGGCCGCGGGTTACCGCTGATCGATTCCTTCCTGGCGTAAAGCGAGGCCGCAGCGGCCGCCGACTTGCCTAGGCTCCTCCAATTGATGTTATTTACCGATGGCCGAGGAGCCGCTCCGCACCACCACCTTCACCCTGACCCGCGCCGACGCGCTGGCCTATGAGCGCCATCGCCGTCGGCTGAGCCCGGGCCGTGCTGTCCTTCTCTTGCTTTGGCTGGCACTGGCCGGGCTCGTCCTGCTGCTCATTCCCGACAATTGGTCTGGGAAGCTCAACATGCCCAGTTTCTGGGCGCTTGGCGCTGTGCTCGTCACCATCCAATACGTTCTTGCCATGCTGGTTTGGGCCTTCAACGACATTGGCCGCGCTCGCCGCCGGGTGCCCAGGGCGCACGAAGTCACCCTCGAAGAATTTGTCGATCGGATCGGGGTCACCGGCAGCGGGATACCACGTTATGTAAGATTTTCTGACGCCGGACGGCCCTTGATCACCGCCAGCCACATCTTTCTCGGCAAACCGCACAACCTCATCATTTTGCCGCGCTCGGCCTTTGCCGATGAGGCCGGCTTCGACGCTCTGTCGAGCCGCCTCGCCGCGGCCGCAATCGCGGGCGTCGTGATTGACCCTCCTGCTGCAACCGCCTAATTCGGCGCCATGGCTCATTCCCATCACGGCAAGCCCACCGGCCCAACCCAGCGCATGCTACGCGTCGGCGAATTGGTGCGCCACGCGCTGGCCGGTTTCCTTGCTCGCGGTGAGATCGATGATCCGGAATTGATGGGCGTCGTCGTCACGGTCCCCGAAGTGCGCATGTCGCCCGATCTGAAGCTTGCGACTGCCTATGTGATGCCGCTAGGCGGCGACCGGGCGCCCGAGATAAATGCCGCGCTCAACCGCCACCAGCGCTTCATTCGCGGCCGCATCGGCGCCGAACTCAACCTCAAATTCGTGCCCGAAATTCGCTTCCACGTCGATGAGACCTTCGCTGAATTCGGCCGCATCGATGCCCTTCTGAAGTCCGACCGGGTACAGCGCGACCTTCATCCGGACGATGACGATGGGAATTCGGACTAGCTTGTCCAAATCCGCCAAACGCCCAATCTCCGGCTGGCTCATCCTCGACAAGCCTGCCGACATGTCCTCGGCCCAAGCCGTCGCCAAAATTCGCTGGCTCTTTCAAGCGGCCAAGGCGGGGCACGCCGGGACGCTCGATCCCCTCGCGACCGGCATTCTGCCGATCGCGTTGGGCGAAGCCACCAAGACCGTGCCCTACCTCCAGCAGGGCGGCCTCAAACGCTACCGCTTCACACTGGCCTGGGGGACTGCGACGACCACCGACGATATTGAGGGCGAAATCGTCGCCATCTCGCCCGTCCGCGCGACGGCCGATGCGATCCAGTCTCAGCTGCCAAATTTCACGGGGAACATCCTCCAGCGCCCGCCTGCCTTCTCCGCCATCAAGATCGACGGCGAGCGCGCCTACGCCAGGGCCCGCGCCGGCGAAGCTATCGACCTCGCGCCTCGACCGGTCCACATCGAAAGTCTCACCCTGATCGATCACACGCCGGACGTCACCACGCTGGAGATGCAATGCGGCGCCGGCACCTATGTTCGCGCCATTGCGCGCGATCTCGCCGTGTCCCTAGGCAGCCAGGGACATGTCGGCTGGCTGCGCCGCACAAGCGTCGGCGATTTTGGCGAATCCGCCGCTCACACCCTCTCGGCGATCGAAGCCGCGGCCGACCGCGACGCTCTGTTGCTGCCGACCTCGGCCGTGCTCCGGCATCTGCCGGAATTTCCGCTGTCGGCCGAGGACGCCGAATTGATCCGCCACGGCAATCCGGTGCTGCTGCGCGGGCAAAGCGCGCCCATCGTCGTCGCCGAGGCCTGGGTTAGTTTCAAAGGCAACGTTTTGGCCGTCGGCCGCGTTGAATCAGGTCGTTTCAGGCCGGGGCGAGTGTTGGTCTGACCGATCCACACCAAAGGTGCATTAGGGTCCGGCGGTTTCCGCCATCATTTTCGCGCGGATTGCGCTAGCGTCAGACTTCTGCCGTTGCGGCAGTCCATTGGTGGCAGATGGCTTCGATCACAACTCCAGCGAATTCCGTCCCGGCCGCCGCGCCGCCGCGGCCCCGGCCCATCGCGGTCTATCTGTTCGTCTTGGCGCTGGTGGCGTTGGTCCCCGCTTTCGGCTTTTCCGCCATCCTGCTGCAGCGCAACAACGACGCCCAGGAGCGTGTCGTCGAGGCCCTGATCACGGGCTCCGCCCGCTCCATCATGCAGGCCGTCGACCGCGAAGTTGCGGCCAATATTGCCACCCTCAAGGTCCTCGCGACCACCAAGACGCTGGAAGCGGGCGATCTTCGCTCCTTCTACGATCAGATCAGGACGGCCCTCGCCGGCACCGACCTCTACGTCTACGTCCTCGACCGTGATTTCCGCGCCATCATGTCGACCCGGCAGGATTTCGCCATGGAGCCGACCCCGACCAGCGACGTTCCGAGCGCCGAGAAAGCCCTTGCCACCAAGGATGTCGTGATTTCGGGATTGGTGATCGGCCGCACGACTGGCCGACAGGTGGTCAATGTCCTGTTTCCGGTTCTAACGGGCACCCTCGCGCCGCTGATCCTGGGTATCTCGCGCGACGCCGCGACCTTTGAGAGCGCGCTTCTGTCGGACAAGCTTCCCGATGGCTGGAACGCCGCCATGGTCGACGCCGGCGGCATCATCATCGCGGCATCCGACGGCGCCGGGGACACCGCCGCGCCCTTCGCCCTCGCCGACGTTTCGCTGCTGTCCACAACACCCGGCCTCGTCACGCTCCGCTCCGATGGCGAGACCTACCGCGCCGCCATCCGCCAGTCTTCGCTCACCGGCTGGACGCTTGTCGCCTGGGCTCCGCAATCCGTGATTGCCCGTCCGCTGATGGATGCGGTCTGGTCGCTCGCGGTGGGCGGCCTGCTGCTCGCGGCGGTCGTAGTTCTGATCGTCTATTGGGTGACGCTGCAGATCGGTCGATCCGTGCGCGGCCTCGAGGCCGATGCCAAGCGCTTGGGCACCGGCCAGCCGGTTCCCGCTCGCGATTACCCCATCTCCGAGATCGCCTCGATCTCGGCCGCCATCGAGGATGCCTCCAAGCGTCGTCAGCAGGCCGAAACCGAGGTCCGCTTCCTGATGCGCGAGCTGGCGCATCGCTCCAAGAACCAGATGACCGTCATTGCCGCCATGGCCAAACAGACCGCCCGCGGCGCTGATTCCGTCCCCGATTTTGTCGCCAATTTCGAAAAACGCATCTTCGGCCTCGCCCGCTCCACCGATTTGCTGCTCGCCAATGGCGTCGTCGGCGTCGATCTGAAGGAGCTGATTTCTAGCCAGGTTGACCCGCTTAGCCCCGTCGATTCCGGCCGCGTTACGTTGGAAGGTCCGCCGGTCCGGCTCAACAATCAGGCGGCGCAGCTGCTCGGCATGGCCACCCACGAACTGGCGACCAACGCCGTCAAATATGGCGCGTTCAAAAAAGACGACGGCCATCTCGACGTGGCCTGGAGCCGCAACGGGACGTCGCTCGATTTGACCTGGCGCGAAACCCTCGAAAACCCCACGAAACCCACCGATCGCCGGGGTTTCGGCACCACGGTGCTCGAAAATATGGTGGTCCGCTCGCTGGGCGCCACAGCCGACCGTGTCGTCCACGAGGACGGCCTCGAATGGCGCTTTTCCATTCCGCTCGCTTCCATCGACCCTGCGCTCGGGCCGGACGACAAGCCCTAGCGGGCAGGTGCCGAAAGCACTGGCATTCCCGCCGCTTTTCCCTTATACGACGCCTCGATCGCAGCCCTTGGGGTGCGACATTCGCGGCCCGCTCTGGACGACATCCCGGCGCCGGGCATCCCTGATCCTCGTCTTGAAAGGATGTGTCCGATGTCGATTACGGCAGAGCGCAAGGCTGCGCTCATCACTGAATATGCAACCAAGAAGGGCGATACCGGCTCGCCCGAGGTGCAGGTTGCGATCCTGTCGGAACGCATCAACAATCTCACCGAGCATTTCAAAGGTCATGGCAAGGATCACCATTCCCGCCGCGGCCTGCTCAAGC
>JBDSEK010000161.1:0-26348 GCA_039920085.1 Devosia sp.
GGCCGGTCAAGACCGACCATATTCTGTTCATCGCCTCGGGCGCGTTCCATGTCAGCAAGCCGTCGGATTTATTGCCGGAGTTGCAGGGGCGGCTGCCGATCCGGGTCGAGCTCAAGGCCCTGACCAAAGATGATCTCGTCGGCATCCTCAAGGACACCGACGCGTCGCTGATCAAGCAATATGTGGCGCTGATGGCGACCGAAGGCCTGACGCTGGACTTCCAGTCCGATGGCATCGATGCCATCGCCGATGCGGCGGTGAAGGTGAACTCGACCGTCGAAAACATCGGCGCGCGCCGGCTGCAGACGATCATGGAGCGGCTTGTCGAGGATATTTCGTTCAATGCGGACGAAAAGAAGGGCCAGACGATCAAGATCGACGCCGCCTATGTCGCCGAGCGCGTCGGCAAGATGGCGGCAGATGCGGATTTGAGCCGGTTCGTGCTGTAGACTGGACGAGTTGAAATATGGCGGGCGGTGCTGAAAGGTGCCGCCCGTTTTGCGTTGAGACGGCAGACTCCACAAGTGTCATCCCGGGCTTGACCCGGGACCCAACTCACAGCATCGCAAGAGTGGAATTGGGTCCCCGCCTTCGCGGGGATGACACCCGGTGGTCACGCGTGATTCATTAGCGCATCAAGGAAAGGGCCGTCGCTTGCTCGATCTCAAGCTCAATCCCCGCGACGTGCTGCACAAGGTGTTCGGCCATGCCGAATTCCGGGGCGAGCAGGAAGACGTGGTGCGGCATCTGACGGAGGGCGGGGATGCCGTAGTGCTGTTTCCAACCGGGGCGGGCAAATCGGTTTGCTATCAAGTGCCGGCGCTTTGCCGAAACGGTGTCGGCATTGTCGTCTCGCCGCTGATCGCGTTGATGCGAGACCAGGTGGAAGCGCTGCGCCAGCAGGGCGTGCGCGCCGAGGCGCTCAATTCATCGCTGGGCCCCGACCAAGCGGCGGGGGTTCGGCATCGGCTGGTGAAGGGGGAACTGGACCTCCTCTATGTCGCGCCCGAACGGATGATGAATTCGGGCTTCCTACAGCTCCTCGCGGATGTCGATATCTCGCTGTTCGCAATCGACGAGGCGCATTGCGTCAGCCAATGGGGGCATGATTTCCGGCCGGACTATCGGCAGCTGTCGCGCATCGCAGAACTCTTTCCCGGCGTGCCGCGCATCGCGCTCACGGCGACCGCCGATCCGTTGACGCGCGCCGACATAATCGAGCGGCTGCAGCTTTCCAATGCGCGGGTGTTCGAGGCGAGTTTCGATCGGCCTAATATCAGCTACACGATCGCGCAGCGGGCGCAGGGGCCCAAACAGCTGCTGGCTTTTCTCGAGCGGCACAAGGGCGAGAGCGGCATCGTCTACTGCCTCAGCCGTAACAAGGTGGACAAGACTGCCGCTTGGCTCACCGAACATGGTGTGCCGGCGTTGCCCTATCATGCGGGGATGAGTGCAAGGGAGCGGAGCCGCAACCAGGACAGCTTCCTCAAGGACGATGGTGTGTGCCTGGTCGCGACGATTGCCTTTGGCATGGGCATCGACAAACCGGATGTGCGCTACGTGGCCCATCTCGATATGCCGTCGTCGATCGAAGCCTATTACCAGGAGACGGGACGCGCCGGCCGTGACGGACTGCCGTCGGAGACGCTGCTGCTTTACGGCATGACCGATGTGGTGCAGCGCCGCCGCATGATCGAGGAGGGCGAGGCACCCGACGAGATCAAGCGGATAGAGCGCGGCAAGCTCGAGGCGCTGCTTGCCATTTGCGAAAGCGCCGGCTGCCGGCGCCAGGCGATCCTCAAGCATTTCGGCGAGGCGCATCCGGGCGGCTGCAACAATTGCGACAATTGCCTCTCCCCGGCCGAAACCTGGGACGGGACGGAAGCGGCGATCAAGGCGCTGGCTGCGATCTATCGCACCGGGCAGCGCTTTGGCGGCGGCCACATCATCGACGTCCTGCTCGGCCGCGACACCGAGAAGGTGCTGATGAACGGGCACCACAATCAGGCGGTGTTCGGACAGGGCAGCGAGCTCGACAAGAAGGGCTGGCAATCGGTGCTGCGCCAGCTTGCGGCGATGGGGCTCCTGATATCGGACAGTGCCGGGTTCGGCGGGTTGAGCCTCGGCGAGGGCGCGCGCGAGGTGTTCAAGCGCGAACGAAGCGTGAGCTTCAGGCGCGACCGTGCGGTCAAGGCGTCCGAGACACGGCGCAGCTCGCGTGGCGCGGCGGATCTGCCGGAAGCAGCGCAAGGCCTGTTCGAGGCGCTGCGCGCTGAACGCAGCCGCTTTGCCAAGCTGCAAAGCGTGCCGCCCTATGTGATCTTTCACGACACGACGCTGCGGGCGATGGCCTCGGCGCGGCCGCGCAATCTTGACGAGATGGCGGAGTTGCCCGGCATGGGCAGCAGCAAGCTCGAGCGCTATGGCGCGGCGTTTCTCAAAGTGGTCGCCAATAACTAGAACCACACTTTAGAACGGCGCAGGTGCGGCGTGACCACTTTCTCGAGGCGCGCGACGAGATCGGGCGCCATGAAGGCGTATTGGTCGGGATGTCGAGGCAGACGACGCGCTTCCTCCCAATGGAAAGGCCGAGGATCGTTTATTTTACTCGGCGGATGAGCTCTCCCTTTAGCGCCGCGAGATCCTCGGGGCTCAGTCGGTTGATGTCGCGCGCGAGGCGATTGGCGAGCTCGGTCGCCTCAGGCGCAAGGCCGGCGGTGTCGATGGTGATTTTGGGGTCGGAGAGTTCGGCAAGACGCTGCAGCTCCTCGGCTTCGTCCCAGATAACGTTGAAATAGTGGATGATGCGCTGCAGCAGGATCCAGGTTGGCTTGCCGCGCTTACCGTGTTCGAGGGCGCTGAGATAAGCGCTCGAGACGTGCAGCGCCGCCGCCATCTGTTTCAGCGTCACGCCGCGCGCCTCGCGCAATTGCCGCATCTTGAGGCCAAGCGGGGTCATGGACGTGGCTGCCGCTTGAGCCGGACATAATAGGCGCCCTCGCCGCCATGGTTCTGGGCCGAAACGTCCCAGCCTGCGACTAGCGGGGCGAGATCGGGGCCGCTCAGCCAGATCGGCAACATGGTGCGCAGCACGCCGCGCTCGACAATGTTGGTGGGGTCGCCGTCGATTTTTTTGAGGCCCTTGCCGGTGATTACCAGAAGGGTGCGATCGCCTCGCGCCGAACGCCCGCCGACATAGAGGAGCAAAGCGCGATGTGCCTCGTCCTGACGCATGCCATGGAGGTCGAGGGTGCCGTCGATCTCGATGCGGCCGCGCTGCAGCTTCTTTTTGAGGCGCGGCTCGATCGCGGTGTAAGGCGGCGGTGCGCCGGGGGTCTGCGGAGATTGATATGAAGGCATAGCAATCGTACGGAGGGGTTTGGGTGCCGGACTTACCGTCGGCGGAAGCGGCAGAGGAAGCTCGCTCAGCTTGCGGCGGGCACGGCGCGGGCGAAGCGGGGTGATGCTGGCTGTAACCTCATCCCAAAGATGGGTGTCGGGAGGCTGGCCCTGCTTGCCCCGACGGGCCACGCCCTTATCCCTGCCTCAGGTCAGCTGGTTGGTGGCGACAAGCTTCCAATTGGGGTCGCGCGATTTCGGATTGCGCGCAAAGGTCCATTCGTCTGCAATGAGCTGGACCTGATCGGCATTGCCTTCGATCAGTGCGCCGTCCTTATCGCGGGTGGCTGAGACCACTTCGGCATTAAAGCGCATGGCGATGCGGGCATCGCGGCGGTCGAGTTCGGCCTCGGCGATTTCGACCTTGGGCAGGCCGACGAAGGTGAAGTCGATCTTGTGACCGGCGGCCTCACGAGCGGCAATGGCGCTCTCGAAGCCGTCATAGACGTCCTTTTCGAGGAGATTCTTGAGCGTCTTGCGATCGCCGGTGGCGAAGGCAGCGACAATCATTTCATAGGCCTGCTTGGCGCCTTCGATGAAGGCCTTGGGCGAAAAGGCGGGATCGGCTTCGGCCAACGCCTTGAGGCCAGCGGCAAGTTCGGGCTTGCCCTGCCCATAAGCTTCGATTTCGGCGGCGAGCTTTAGGGCCCGGCGGTCGGCGTCGCCATCGGAAATGGGCTCGACCGGCCGGGGACGCATCGGCACGACTTTGTCTTCGGCGCCGGCCTTTTGGGCCGGGGCGCGCCGCTCCAGCGGATTGCGCTCATTGCCGGTGCGTGTCCCCAGGACCGAACGAAGGCGCACCAGAACAATGATGGCGAGCCCGATAACGATGAGGGTGGGGATGTCGAAAAAATCTTCCATGGAGGGACGCACCTGAATGCTGGAGAATCGCACCTCTGGGGCGCGGTGGCGTTGCGCCTATATATAGGCAATGCGCCAACCCGAAACCAGTTCACGCTTCGGCGACGGGGCATGGAAGCTTAACGGGAGATTTGCGCCACCCATGGTCACAAGGCTGTTGTTCCTGATGTTCCTCGCCGTGCCGCTGATCGAAATAGGCTTTTTCGTGCTGATCGGGCAGAGCATCGGTCTGTGGCCGACGCTGGCGGGGGTGGTCCTTACAGCGTTGGCGGGCGCGCTGCTTATCCGCTGGCAGGGCATCCAGGTGATCGCCGATCTGAGGCGCACCGCGGCGCGTGGCGAGCTACCCGGACGGCAGATCGCCGACGCGATGCTGATCGGGCTTGCCGGGTTGCTGTTGTTGCTGCCGGGCTATTTCAGCGATCTGATCGGCATCCTGCTGCTGCTGCCGCCGGTGCGGGCGCTGCTCTATGCCCAGCTGGCACGGCGTTTCAAAATGGTGGCGTCCACGCAGTCGCCGCGCCCAGGCGGGCCCGGCCGGCTCGGGGGCGGCATCGATCTCGACCAAGACGATTGGCGCGAGCGGTAGGGGCTTGCTTGCTGGCCTGGGGCAAAGGTGCTAGGCCGCCGGCGCAATTTCTCAAGGAAACGATCATGGCCGACGACGAAGCCCCGGCGAGCACTCCCACGCCATCCGCCGCTCCGAGCTATGGCCTGGTCGGTCAATATATCCGCGATCTCAGCTTCGAGAATCCGAACTCGCCGGCCTCGGTGATCCTGGGCGGGGCGACGCCGCAGATCAATGTGGGCATCAATGTGGGCGTCAAAAAGCAGGCCGACGAGGTTTATGCCGTGGAGCTGACGCTCACCGCCAAGGCAGACCGCGAAAAGTCAGTGCTGTTCAATGTCGAGCTCGTCTATGGCGGCGTGTTCCGGGTCAAGAATATCCCCGAGGCGCAATTGGCGCCGCTGCTGATGGTCGACTGTCCGCAGATGATCTTTCCGTTTGCGCGGCAGGTGCTGGCCAGCACAGTGCAAGCCGGCGGCTTTCCGCCCGTGATGATGGAGCCGGTCGATTTCCGGCAGATCTATATGCAGAATCTGCGCAATCTGCAGGCGCAACAGGCTGCCACCCAGCCCAATAATGGCGGGACACCCTCAACGCCTCCCGCAGTGAACTGACCGCTCCGGGTCAGGCAGCCTCGTCCTGATAGTCGGACCAGAGGGCGCCTTTGCCGAGCGATTTGATCAGAGCAAGATGCGTAGCCAGTTGCTCGGCGTCCAGCCGTGGTGGCAGCGGCGTGGGGCGCCGCGGCGCGTTGAAGCTGACCAAAGCAACCGCCATCGGAGTGATGCGAATATCCTCGACCAGCGCCAGAGTCACCTGCCGGCCGCCGATCAATTCGAGGTAGACATCCGCCAGGATCTCGCTGTCGAGCAAGGCGCCGTGCAGGGTGCGGCGGGAATTGTCGACACCATAGTGTTTGCAGAGCGCATCGAGTGAGACGCGCGCGCCTGGGTGCTTGTCGCGGGCGAGCGTGACCGTATCGACGATGCTGTTGCCGAGGGGAGGCTGGCCAGCCTTTTCCAGCTCGAAATTGAGAAACTGCACGTCGAACGGCGCGTTGTGCGCAATGAGCGTGGCATCGCCGAAGAAGGAGAGCATCTCCTCGGCGATATCGGCAAAGCGCGGCTTGTCGGCGAGGAATTCATCGCTCAGCCCATGGACGCCGAAGGCATCGGCATTCATTGGGCGTTCGGGGTTGAGGTATTTGTGAAAGCGGCGGCCAGTGGGGATGTGATTGAACAGCTCGACGCCGCCGATCTCGACCACGCGATCGCCAGTAAGCGGGTTGAGGCCGGTAGTTTCGGTATCGAGGACGATCTCGCGCGACATCAACCTGCCCTGGTTTCGGCCTTGAGTTTAGCGATCAGCGCCGCGGCCGCTTCACGCATCTCGGCGACAGGCAGAGATGAGTCGAACACATAGTCGGCGCGCTCAAGCTTTTCGGCCTGCGGCATCTGGCGGGCAAGAATCGCCTCGAGCTTTTCCACACTCATGCCCGGCCGAGCGAGGGCGCGTCGACGCTGCTCAGCCGCGTCAACGACAGTGACGATGATGCGGTCGAGGCCGTAGTCGAAGCCGGTTTCAAAGAGCAGCGGGATATCGACGATGGCGAACGGCGCGCCGTGTTTTTCCGCGCTCTCGAGAAAGGCCGCAACGCGCTTGCGCACCCGGGGATGAACAATCGCTTCGAGGGCAGCGAGACGTTCGGGATGACCGACGAGACGGCGGCTCAATTGTTCACGGTCGATTTTCCCCAAGTGGCTAACTCCGGGGAAAAGTGCTTCGACCGGCGCGACCGCTTCGTCTGCGTAGAGCGCGTGGACCGCCTCATCGGCGGAAAATACCGGCACGCCGAGTTCGGCAAAGATCGACAGCAAAGTGGATTTGCCGGTGGCGATCGAACCGGTGAGGCCAAGCCGCAGCATCAGAGATCCGCCTCAACCGAGGCCCGCAACTCGGCGGTGACTTCGGGCCGGACACCGAACCAGGCTTCAAAGCCGGGCACGGCCTGATGCAGCAGCATGCCCAGACCATCGACGGTACGGAGGCCCCGGGCATTGGCTTCCTCCAGGAGGGGCGTCACGAGTGGCGTGTAAACGATATCAGTTACGATGGCGGATTGGGGAAGTGCGTTCAAATCGAGGCCCTCGAAGCGCGATCCGTGCATCCCGATGGAACTGGTATTGACGACAAGACCAGCCCCGCTTGCGTGCTGTGGAAAATCGGCGAGCGCGCCGGCGGTGATAGGCCCGCCAAATTCGACAGCAAGAGTTTCCGCCGTTTTCACGGTACGATTGAGGAGATCAATTTTAGGCAGGCCACGTTCGAGCAGTGCCACCAAGACGGCACGAGCGGCGCCGCCTGCGCCGAGGACGATTGCGTGTTCGAGGCCGTCGCTCCAGCCGGGCGCCCCCTGATCGAGATTGCCGAGAAAGCCGAGATAGTCGGTGTTGGTGCCGGCCACCACGCCCTTGTCGATAGTCAGGGTGTTGACGGCCCCAATGCGGGCGGCCAGGGGGTCGAGAGTGTCCGCGAGTTTGTGTGCGATCTCCTTGTGGGGGATCGTCACATTGCCGCCGGCGAATTCGCCGCTCCGCAACCGATCGAAGAATCCCGGCAGGGCCTCGGGCGCCAAATCGATCGCTTCATAGCGGCCTTCAATGCCGTAGGTCCGCAGCCAATAGCGATGACTCGCGGGGGAGCGGGAATGAGCGATGGGGTGGCCGATGACGAAGGCGCGTTTCACGTGAATCCCTCTATCCCCAGCATGGCCCCGTTTCCTCCTATCGCGCGGGCGGCGCTTTACGCGACTCGAATTTTCGAGTCCGGCGCGGAGGTGTTGAGTTCAGCACGTGAGATGTCGGTCGTTGGCCGGACGCTAGGCACAATTGTCCACACAGTGCTTGGAAGCGTGGCGAGTGGCCGGTGGGAAACGGAGCGCGAAGGGCGCTCGGCGCGACTTGTTCGCCCTCACACCGAACGGCATCCACAGCCCGCGTTAGCGAAGGTTAATGAAAGGTTAATGGCGGCAACGGGGATAAGTGAATTCGAGCCGATGCAATGTCCACAGGGCGCGCCTTCGAGACCGGCACGATCGCCATGGTTAACGCATCGTAAACCCGGGCGACTCCCGCCGCGACCGCCGGACATAACGTGATTCATTGCACAGCCATTCATAGCTTGGCTGACCCCTCGTACGCCATGGCCGCTGACCTGCCCTCAGATTGAGGCAGGCGTGAATTCATGCAAAACACCGCCATGATAATGATGATAAAGAATCTAGACTCTTCCTTTGGACCCCGACTGTGAGTGCGGTGCTGAAACCGTTGCTCGAGACGGTGAGGGGAACGCGCCAAGCCCGGCCGCCGATCTGGATCATGCGACAGGCGGGGCGATACCTTCCCGAATATCGCGCCGTGCGGGAGAAGGCCGGTAGTTTTCTCGAGCTTTGCTACAATCCAGTGCTTGCGAGCGAAGTGAGCCTGCAGCCGCTCAGGCGTTTCGAACTCGATGCGGCGATTATGTTCTCGGATATTCTGGTTGTTCCAGATGCGCTGGGGCAGGCCGTGCAGTTCGCGGAAGGAGAAGGTCCGCGGCTTGAGCCGATCACGCCGGCAGGGCTGGGGAAGCTGCAGCCCGAGCGCCTGGTCTCGCGTCTGGCTCCGGTGTTCGAGACAGTGTCGAGGGTGAGAGCGGGGCTCGCTCCCGACAAAGCCCTCATTGGGTTTTGCGGTTCGCCCTGGACGGTGGCGACCTACATGATTGGGGGCCGCGGTTCGCCCGACCAGTCTGCCGCGAGGATGTTTGCGCTTCAGGAGCCGGAGGCCTTTGCCCGGCTGATCGACATTCTGGTCGAGGCCTCGATCGCCTATCTCGTGGCGCAGTTGCAGGCGGGCGCGGACGTCGTGCAGCTGTTCGAGAGCTGGGCGCTCAATCTCGACGAAGACGCCTTCCGGGCGCAGGTGATCGAACCCAACCGGCGGATTGTCGCTGGCGTGCGGGCGCAGATTCCGGATGCCGTCTTTATCGGTTTTCCCCGCGGCGCGGCGGGAATGATTGGGGAATATGCAGCGATGACCAAAATCGATTCACTGGGCCTCGACTATGCGACCCCGATCGGTTTTGCGGCTTCGGCCTTGCCAGCGGGTCTGCCGGTTCAGGGCAATCTTGATCCGCTTCGGCTGCTCGTCGGCGGGAGTCAGATGGAAGAGCGGGCTGAGGCAATCATTTCGGGCTTCGGCGGACGGCCGCATATTTTCAATCTCGGCCACGGCATCTTGCCGGAAACGCCGATTGCTCATGTCGAGCGGCTGGTCAGCCTAGTCAAAGGGGGGCGATGATGGATTGGGGCAGTTTCGCCGCGACCTGGATCAAAGCGCTGCATGTGATCTCGGTGATCGCCTGGATCGCCGGCATGATGTATCTGCCGCGGCTCTTCGTCTATCACGCGGCGGCCGAAAAGGGCTCGGCGCAATCGGAAACCTTCAAGCTGATGGAGCGGCGGCTTTATCGCGGCATCACGACGCCGGCGATGGTGGCGACCTGGCTGTTCGGACTGACCATGGTGTTTTCGGGCCTGGTCGACTGGAGCTTGGGCTGGCCCTGGGTGAAGGCGGTCGCCGTCCTCGCTCTCTCAGGCGTTCATGGTTTTTACGGCAGGCAGGTGCGCAATTTCGCTGAGGACCGCAATGCGCGGCCGCAAGGGTTTTTCCGGCTGATCAATGAGCTGCCATTTGCTTTAGTCATCGTCATCGTCATCATGGTGATCGTGAAGCCGTTCTGAGGGGGCCAGTTCTAGCCCGCGGGCGAGCGTGTTTCACGTGAATCGCGATGCGGCTCTTGAACGTGGCGCGGCTTCGGGCTATCTGATCGTCCGCACCATCAAAGGCTGGCGTCTCCCCGACGCATGACAGCGGTGCCCCTCCCCCCGTCTCTCCGTCTTCCTATCCCAAGGCAGTTCCCCGCATGGAAAATCTGAAGCTCAGCGAGCTGAAGGCCAAATCTCCGGCCGATCTTCTCACCTTCGCCGAGGAGTATGACGTCGAGAACGCCTCGACCATGCGCAAACAGGAGCTGATGTTCGCCATCCTCAAGGAGCTGGCGGCCCGCGAGGTGGAGATCACCGGCGAAGGTGTGGTGGAGGTGCTGCCGGACGGCTTCGGGTTCCTCCGCTCTCCCGACGCCAATTATTTGCCGGGCCCCGACGATATCTATGTCTCGCCGAGCCAAATCCGGCGCTTTTCGCTGAGGACCGGCGACACGGTGGAGGGGGAAATCCGCTCACCCAAGGAAGGCGAGCGTTACTTTGCCCTGCTGAAGGTGGCGACGATCAATTTCGAGGATCCCGAAAAGGTCCGGCACAAGGTCAATTTCGACAATTTGACGCCGCTCTATCCCGATGTGCGCCTTCGGCTCGAGCTGCCCGACCCGACGGTGAAAGACAAAAGCGCCCGGGTGATGGATCTCGTGGCGCCGATCGGCAAGGGCCAGCGCGCTCTGATCGTCGCGCCGCCGCGCACGGGCAAGACCGTGCTGCTCCAGAACATCGCCCAGTCCGTCGCGATCAACCACCCCGAATGTTATCTGATCGTGCTGCTGATCGACGAGCGGCCCGAAGAGGTCACCGACATGCAGCGCTCGGTCAAGGGCGAGGTGATTTCCTCGACCTTCGACGAGCCGGCATCGCGGCATGTGCAGGTCGCCGAGATGGTGATCGAAAAGGCCAAACGGCTGGTCGAGCACAAGCGCGATGTGGTGATCCTGCTCGATTCGATCACCCGGCTTGGGCGTGCTTACAACACCGTGGTGCCGAGCTCGGGAAAGGTGCTGACCGGCGGCGTCGACGCCAATGCGCTGCAGCGGCCGAAGCGCTTTTTCGGCGCGGCACGCAATATCGAGGATGGCGGTTCGCTGACCATTATCTCGACGGCGCTGATCGATACCGGCTCGCGCATGGACGAGGTGATTTTCGAAGAATTCAAGGGCACGGGTAACTCGGAAATCGTGCTCGACCGCAAGGTCAGCGACAAGCGCATTTTCCCGGCGATGGACGTCACCAAATCGGGTACCCGCAAGGAAGAACTGCTGGTCGAACCCGATATTTTGCGGAAGATGTATGTGCTGCGCCGCATTCTCAACCCGATGGGCACGGTCGACGCGATGGAATTCCTCATGGATAAGCTCCGGCAGACCAAGACGAATTCCGACTTCTTCGATTCAATGAATACTTAGAACGGCTTAGGGATCAGGACGCGGTGTTGGACGAAACCGACACCATCGTTGCACTGTCCTCCGGCGCCCCGCCTTCAGGGGTTGCGATCATCCGCTTGTCGGGGTCGCAGACGAGCGCCGTTCTGGAACGGCTTTCCGGAAATCTGCCCGAGCCGCGTCGCTTGGCCCTTCGGTCCCTCGCGCTCGATGGGGCCCTCATCGACACAGGCCTCGTCGCCTGGATGCCGGCGCCGCATTCGTTTACCGGCGAGGACACTGCCGAGCTGCAAGTCCATGGCTCTGCCGCGGTGGTCCGCGCCCTCCTCCGTGCAATCGCCGGCATGGACAATATGCGTCTCGCCGAGGCGGGTGAGTTTACGCGGCGTGCCTTCCTCAATGGCAAACTCGATCTCACCGAGGTCGAGGGACTCGGCGATCTCATCCAGGCGGAAACTGAGACGCAGCGGCAGCAGGCGGTGGCGCGGCTCGCGGGCGGGATTTCCGAGCGCGTCGCGCTGTGGCGGGAGACGCTGCTCGATGCTCGGGCGGAGATTGAAGCACGCCTCGATTTCGCCGATGAGGGCGATGTCAGCGAGGTGCTGCCCGTCACAATGATCGATGCCGTCGGCGGGCTGGCGGCAGAGCTGCGCGAGGCCGCCGACAGCGTGGGGCGCGGTCGGATTGTTCGCGAGGGCTTGCGGGTTGCGCTGGCGGGACCGCCCAACGTCGGAAAATCGTCCCTGCTCAATGCGCTGGCGAAGTCTGATCTCGCCATAGTCAGCGACGAGCCAGGGACCACCAGGGATGTGCGCGAGGTGTCCCTCGACCTGGGGGGCCGGATGGTAACGCTGGTGGACATGGCCGGACTGCGTCTCACTGAGAGCAAAGCCGAAGCCGAGGGCGTGCGGCGCGCCCAAGCCGAGATCGAACAGGCGGATCTGGTGTTGTGGCTCGTTGCGCCGGACGAGCCGGCGCTGTCGGCGCCGCTGCGTTTGCCATTGTGGACAGTGGGGACAAAGTCTGACATCGGCCCGGTCGAGGCCGAGTTTTCACTGTCGGTACAAACCGGGACCGGGGTTGCCGCGCTTGTGGAAAAGCTGGGGGAATTCGCGGCGGCGGCTGCCGGGTCGGGGACCCCTGCCCTGTTGAGCCGCGAGCGCGATCTCGTGGCGCTGCGGCAGGCGCAGGACGCGATCGACGCTTTTCTGGTCGAAGGCGCAACCGACGAGATCGCCGCGGAGCATTTGCGCCAGGCAAGTCTCGCTTTGGAGCGGCTGGTGGGGCGAATCGACACTGAACAAGTGCTCGACCGGCTTTTTGCGAACTTCTGCATCGGCAAATAGCGCCGCGTCGGAAGTTGATTGATTCACGTGAAACATCTAAACGCCGCTGACCATGAGCGATTTCGGGGTGATCATAGTTGGGGGCGGGCATGCCGGATGCGAGGCGGCGGCGGCTTCGGCGCGGCTTGGCGTCGCGACGGCGCTGATCACGCATCGGTTCGCGACCATCGGTGAAATGAGCTGCAACCCAGCGATCGGGGGATTGGGCAAAGGTCATCTTGTCCGCGAGATCGATGCCCTGGATGGGTTGATGGGGCGGGTCGCCGATGCGGCGGGTATCCAGTTCCGGGTGCTCAATCGTCGCAAGGGGCCGGCTGTTCGCGGCCCCCGCGCCCAGGCCGACCGCAAGCTTTACCGCCAGGCGATGCAGGCGGCGCTCTCGGCGCAGCTAAATCTGACCATCATCGAGGGTGAGGTCGACGATCTGGTCGTCGAGGCGGGCCGGATCGAGGGAGTGCGTCTCCTTGACGGACGGCAGTTTTCGACGACGTCGGTGGTCCTGACGACGGGGACGTTTCTCCGAGGCTTGATCCACCGGGGCGAGGAGACCATTCCGGCCGGGCGCGTTGGTGAGAAGCCCGTGCTGGGCCTATCGACGCGGCTCGAGGCGCTCGGACTGCAACTGGGCCGACTGAAGACCGGCACCCCTGCCCGGCTGGACCGCGATTCAATCGACTTTTCGCTGCTAGAGGGACAGCCCGGCGACGATCCGCCCGAACCGTTTTCGGCTTTGACGTCGGCAATCACGACACCGCAAATCAGCTGTCATATCACCCGCACCACGGCCGAGACGCATCGCATCATCGGCGATAATCTCCATCGATCAGCGATCTATTCTGGCCGGATCCAGAGCCGCGGACCGCGCTACTGCCCCTCGATCGAGGATAAAATCGTGCGCTTCGCGGACCGCGACAGCCACCAGATTTTTCTGGAGCCCGAAGGGCTCGACGACCCGCTGATCTACCCAAACGGGCTCTCGACCTCGCTGCCCGCCGAGGTGCAGGAAGCCTTCCTGAAGACGATGCCGGGGCTTGAAAATGTCCGCGTTGTGCGACCCGGCTACGCGATCGAATACGACTATGTCGACCCAAGGGAATTAAGGGCGACGCTGGAGCTCACGCGCCTGCCTGGGCTTTATCTGGCGGGGCAGATCAACGGCACAACGGGATATGAGGAAGCGGCGGCCCAGGGGCTGCTGGCCGGCGCTAATGCGGGCCTCTCGGCCAAGGCGGAGGACGAAATTGTCCTCTCGCGGACCCAGTCCTATCTCGGCGTGATGGTCGACGATCTGGTGACGCGCGGCGTGGCGGAGCCCTATCGCATGTTCACGTCGCGAGCCGAATTCCGTCTGCATCTGCGCAGCGACAATGCCGACCAGCGCTTGACCCAATTGGGGATCGACAAGGGCCTGGTCGGCGGCAAGCGCGCCGAGCATTTCAGCCGCAAATCTGCGGCGCTGCAGGCGGGACGTGTGCTCCTCGATGGCTTAAGCGCCACGCCGTCCGAAGCGCGCAAGGCTGGGATAAGGGTCAATGCCGACGGTCATCGGCGGAGCGCTTTTGCGCTGCTGGCGTATCCGGACGTTGGGACCACCGACATTGCGCTTCTCTGGCCGGAAATCGGTGCGATTGTAACGCCGATTCTGGAGCAGCTTTCCATTGATGCGCGGTACGCGGTTTATCTTGAGCGGCAATCCCAAGACGTCGCGGCGATGCGAAGGGACGAGGCTGTGAGCATACCCGACTGGGTCGACTATGCTGCGATCCCAGGCCTTTCGATGGAGCTTCGGCAGAAGCTGGCGCAGAGGCGGCCGGCGAGCATCGCCCAGGCGCATGCGATTGAAGGTATGACCCCGGCGGCTGCAACGCTCCTGTTAGCGATAATCCGTCGCGGTTCGCTGCGCAAAGCAGGATGAGCCAGGTAGCAGATCTCGAGAAATTCGCCGCGTTGCTAATCAAGTGGAACGCTGCCCAGAATCTCGTTTCACGTGAAACACTTGATCAGCTGTGGCCACGTCATATTGAGGACAGCTTGCAGTTGATGGACCGCTTCCGGTTGTCCGATCAAAAGATTCTCGACATTGGGAGTGGTGGCGGTTTTCCCGCAATTCCTCTGGCGATCGCGTCGCGAGACACTGGAAGGACATTCACTTTGCTGGAACCAGTGGGCAAAAAGGCAGCTTTCCTGCGCGCTGCGGCGAGGGAGCTGAATTTGCCGATGACGGTACACTCCGTGCGAGCCCAGGATTTTGATTCACGTGAAACGTTTGACCTTGTCACTTCCCGCGCGCTGGCAGCCCTGCCGGGACTTTTGGACTTGGCGCGGCGGTTTCTGGGCCCCGAATCAAGGGCCTTGCTGCACAAAGGCCGCGAATTCCGGCGGGAAATCGAGGAAGCCGCTCAACTTTTCGACTTTGATGTGTTAGAGCATCACAGCAAGACGGACGCCGGGGGCGTCATTCTCGAGATTTCCAATTTGCGTGCAAAATCAGCGCGCTAGGAGGCGTCGTGGCGCCGCGCATACTCACTCTCGCTAATCAGAAGGGCGGAGTCGGTAAGACGACAACAGCCATTAATCTGGCTACCGCCCTCGCCGCCATCGGCGAACGGGTGCTGATCGTCGATCTTGATCCGCAGGGCAATGCCTCGACCGGGCTCGGGATCGACCGGGCGGGCCGAGAGGTTTCGTCATTCGATCTGATGGTCGGGCAGGCGACGATCGCCGAGGCGGCGATGATGACCGGTGTTCCCAATGTCGCTATCGTGCCCTCGACGCTGGATCTGCTCGGCGTTGAACTCACCATTTCGCAGCAGCCGGACCGCGCCTATCGCCTGCGCAATGCCTTCAAGGCGATCGACACGCTGCAGATCGATGGCCAGCCAATCAGCTACATCCTGATCGACTGTCCGCCATCGCTCAATTTGCTGACGGTCAATTCGCTGGTCGCGGCGGACGCCGTTCTGGTACCTTTGCAATGCGAGTTTTTTGCGCTCGAAGGACTGAGCCAACTGCTTCAAACCATTGAGCAAATCCGCTCGACGCTGAACCCGCGCCTCAAAATCCAGGGCGTCGTGATGACCATGTTCGACCGGCGCAACAGCCTCAGCGAGCAGGTGCTCAACGATGTGCGGAGCGAAATGGGCAAACTCGTTTATGACACCGTCATACCACGTAATGTTCGCCTTTCCGAGGCGCCCTCCTATGGCAAGCCCGCGCTGCTTTACGATCTCAAATGCGCCGGCAGCCAAGCCTATCTCCGGCTGGCGACGGAAGTGATCCGGCGCGAGCGCGCACTGGCTGCGGCCTGAGGACCAAGATGATGAACGAGAAGCCCTCCAGACTTGGTCGCGGCCTCGCTGCCCTGATCGGCGACATGGCGACGCTCGAAGGCACGCGGGTGGCGGAGGCCAGCGGCGGCCAGAAGCGGCTGCCGGTCGAATTCCTGATCGCCAATCGGTCCAATCCACGCCGCGATTTCGATACCGCCCAGCTCGAAGAGTTGACCAATTCGATTCGCGAAAAAGGCGTGATGCAGCCGCTCCTCGTCAGGCCGTCTTCGGACCCGAATCAATTCGAGATCATCGCCGGCGAGCGGCGCTGGCGCGCGGCGCAACGCGCGGGGCTCCACGATGTGCCGGTGATCGTCCGCGAGGTCGACGACAAGGAAGCGCTCGAGCTTGCGATCATCGAGAATGTGCAGCGGGTCGATCTCAGCCCGCTCGAAGAGGCCATGGGCTATGGCCAGCTGGTTGAGCAGTTCAGCTACACCCAGCAGGATCTGGCGCAGGTGATCGGTAAGTCCCGCTCGCATGTCGCCAATACGCTGCGGCTCTTGAAGCTGCCGCAGGAAGTGCGTGATATGCTGGGACGCGGTGAGCTGACCGCTGGCCACGCCCGCACGTTGATCACCGTCGACGATCCCTTGGCGCTGGCGAGACAGATCATCAGCGGCGGCCTGTCGGTGCGCGACGCCGAGCAGCTGACGCAGCGCAGCGGCACGCCGGAGAAACGACGGACGAGCGCGACCAAGTCGGCCCGCGATGCCGATACGATGGCGCTCGAAAAACGCATCGCCGATGCGCTCGGCATGGGCGTGACGCTCGACCACAAGGATCAGGGCGGCAAGCTCGAGATCCGCTACAAGTCGCTGGAACAGCTTGATCTGCTGTCGCTGAAACTCACCGGTTATGGCAGCTAATTGCCTGCAGCCTGACGTGCGAGCGACAGCAGCGCGCGCCTGACAATGGTTTCCGACAGGCCGTAATTCTTGCGGCTCTCATTGGTCGCTGCCAGCAATCGCTCGGTCGCACTTGCCAGTGAAACATCGTTCCACAAACGCACCTGCTGCTCCAGTGAACTGCGCCGCGAAAAATGCGGTTTTGGCCAGCCGGCATCGAGCGCTTCCGATACGGAGCGGCCGGCATCGACCTGCGCACGCCAGCGGCGCAAGGTCGCGAAGTGCTGAGAGACGGTCGCTAACAGGCGCTGCGCATCGACGGACGCGGCAAGAGCGCGGGACAGCGCGAGCTCCAGCGCTTCGGCGCGGCCGGTGCCGATCGCGTCGGCCACCTCATCGATCGCCGTCGCGGCGTTGTCGGCGCACAGAGTGAGGACATCGTCGCGGGTGAGAGTCTTCGACTCGGCGGCAAAGAGCGCCAGCTTTTCTAGCTCGCGGCGGGTGACCTCGCGATCATTGCCGAGGATGTCGCGCAGCATCGCGGCGACATCGGGCGCGGCGCTGATGCCTTCGCGCGCGAAGCTCTCATTAATCAGTTTGAGGATGGTCTGGTCGCTGTCGGCGTAACAGGGCAGCGCCCGTGCCGAGCGGTTCGCCTCGGCAAGCGCGCGCAACGGATCCTTCGGGGCCAGATTGCCGGCCTCGAGGATCACAATCGCGCCGCCAATATTCTCAAGCACCGCCGACAGAGGAATCGCAACCGATTTGCCCGCACTACGCACGCGCACGATCCGGCGGTCGCCGAACAGCGTGGCCGTGCCGGCCTCGACCGCCAGACGGCCCGGGTCGGCATCGAGTTCGCTGGCATCGAGGGTCACAAGACCCATCGTGCCGGAACTGGAATAGTGTTTCACGAAAGCCTCGGCGGTTTCGCGCACGAGGCCGGCATCGGGGCCGTAGACGAGGATGGCCCCTTCGTCGAGATCGGGCCGGGCGACAAAGCGCTCGATGTCGCGCCCCTTAAGGGCGGTCATTGCGCCGGGGCGGCGAGGGCGGCGATCAGTGTCAGGCGGATGGTCTCGGCCAGCGCCTTGGCGGCGCGTTCCGCCGCCTCGGTCTCGGCGGCCTGATTGGCGAGGACTTGCGCGTTGGTGGTGTAGTCCGCCGCGGCGCTGCGCGTGCCCTTGAACAACTCGGTGCCGTCGGTTCCGGTCAGTGTGATCGTCGCGGTCACCACCATCTGGCGATGGCGGTTGCGCGAGGTGCCGCTGGTCAGCGTGGTTGAACTCTGCGAGGCGGCGATTGTCACTAGTGGCGCGTCGGCACCACTCGATTTCCCCAGCCGCAAAGCGAGGCTCTGATAGATCACCTGCTCAAGCCGATTGGACGGTTTGGCATAAGCGAGCGCCACTGCCTCGTTGGTGAGACCGCTATCGCCATAGACCGGGCGAAAGCTCGAGCAGGCGGATAGGGCCAGCGGCAAGGCCAGCAGCAGGAGTGCAGCGGCGAGACGGAACAGCTGGCTAAAGCCGATCACCGTTTCAGTGAAACGGCGAATATCTCTCGCTGTCCTGGCTTGTCGCGTTTTCGAACCGGAAAAGTCAGCAACTTTTCCTGAAAACGCTCTAGACGACAACATTCACGATCCTGTCGGGAACGATGATGATTTTTTTGGGCGCCTTGCCGTCCAGCATGCGGGCAACCGCTTCCAGAGACAAGGCCTCTTTCTCAACCAGTTCGCGCGCTGCAGCCTTGGGCAGCGTGAGTTCGCCGCGCAGCTTGCCATTGACCTGCACGGCGATTGCAACGGTGTCATCGACGAGCAGGTCTGCGTCGACTGCCGGCCAGCGCGCATCCGCGGCGAGGCCGGGCTTGCCCAGGGCCTGCCAGGCCGACTCACCCAGATGCGGCATCATCGGCGCAATCAACACGATCAGCGTCTCGATGCTGGCGCGAAGTTCGGCGGCGCCGGCAGTAGAGGGCACGGTTTCGAGCGTTGCGGCGAATTTCGTCAGAGCGTTGGTCAACTCATAAATCTGGGCTACCGCGCTGTTGAAGCGCAGGCCCTCGATATTGTCGCCAACCGCCTTCACGGTGCGGTGGGTCAATTTCCGGATGGCGAGGATTTCGGCTTCGGTCGATGAGCCTGCGGGCGATGCAGCGAACGCCAAGGTTTCGTGCACCAGCTTCCACACCCGCTGCTGAAAGCGGGAGGCGCCTTCAATGCCGGCCTCGGTCCATTGCACATCGCGTTCGGGTGGCGAGTCCGAGAGCATGAACCAGCGGGCGCAATCGGCGCCGTAGGTGCGAACGATCTCGTCGGGATCGACCACATTGCGCTTGGATTTGCTCATCTTCTCGATCGAGCCGATCTCGACCGGGGCTCCGGTACTGGCATTTTTGGCGCGCCGCGTTTCGCCCATGCCTTCGAGGTCGACCTCGGAGGGGAACAGCCATTCTCCGGCGTTGTCGCGATAGGTCTCATGCACCACCATGCCCTGGGTGAACATGCCCCGGAAGGGCTCGTCCATGCCCAGATGGCCGGTCTTGTGCATCGCGCGGGCGAAGAAGCGGCTATAAAGCAAATGCAAGATAGCGTGTTCTACACCGCCGATATACTGGTCCACGGGCAGCCAGGAATCGGCGATCGGCGGGACCGTCGGCGGTTCGGCGTGGGGGGCGGTGAAGCGCGCGAAATACCAGGACGAGTCGACGAAAGTGTCCATGGTGTCGGTCTCGCGCCGGGCCTTTCGGCCGCATTGCGGGCAATCGACGTGCTTCCAGTTCGGGTGGTGGTCGAGCGGGTTACCGGGGCGATCGAAGGTGACATCGTCGGGCAGCTCGACTGGCAGATCCCTGTCGGGGACGGGCAGGGTGCCGCAGACTTCGCAATGGATGACCGGGATCGGGCAGCCCCAATAGCGCTGACGGGAGATGCCCCAGTCGCGCAGGCGATACTGGGTCTCGATGGTCCCCTGCGGCCGGCCGTCGACGCGCAGGATGCCGAAATGCGCGGCGATCTTTCGCTTTGCGTCCTCAACTTCAAGGCCGTCGAGGAAGGCGGAGTTGAAGATGCGGCCGGGACCGGTATAGGCCTCGGCGCCGATGTCGAAGGTTTTTGGGTCGGCGCCATCGGGCAGGACGACCGGGATCACCGCCAGATCATATTTGCGGGCGAAATCGAGGTCGCGCTGATCATGCGCGGCGCAGCCGAAGATGGCGCCCGTCCCGTACTCCATCAGCACGAAATTGGCGACGTAGACGGGCAGCGTCTGGCCGGGCTTGACCGGATGCCTGACAGTGAGGCCGGTGAAATAGCCCCGTTTTTCGGCCTTTTCGATGGCTTCGGTCGCGGTGCCCTGGCGGTGGAATTCGGCAATGAACTCGGTGAGGTCCGGGTCGGACTTCGCCAGTTCGGTCGACAGTGGATGGTCGGGTGAGAGCGCAATGAAGCCGGCCCCGAATATGGTGTCGGGGCGGGTGGTGAAGACGTCGATTGAGGTTGCGGCGGTCTTGTCCGAAGGCAGCAACTCGAACAAGAGCCGCAGGCCTTCTGATTTGCCGATCCAGTTGCGCTGCATCACGCGCACTTTGTCGGGCCAGCCGTCGAGGCCATCGATGGCGCTCAGCAAATCCTCGGAATAGTCCGAGATCTTGAGGAACCACTGGGTCAGCTCGCGCTGCTCGACAATGGCGCCCGAGCGCCAGCCGCGGCCGTCGATCACCTGCTCATTGGCGAGCACAGTCTCATCAACCGGGTCCCAATTGACCTTGGATTTCTTGCGGGTGACGAGACCGGCCTTGAGGAAGTCGAGAAACAGCTTTTGCTGGCGCTGGTAATATTCGACATCGCAGGTGGCGAATTCGCGACTCCAGTCGAAGCTTAGCCCCATGGATTTGAGCTGGCGCTTCATGGTCGCGATATTGGCGTAGGTCCATTCCTTGGGATGGCTGCCGGTCTGCTTGGCGGCGTTTTCGGCGGGCAAGCCGAAGGCGTCCCAACCCATCGGGTGCAGAACGTTCTTGCCGCGCGCCCGCTGATAGCGCGCAATCACATCACCCATGGCGTAGTTGCGCACATGGCCGATATGGATGCGGCCCGAGGGGTACGGAAACATTTCGAGGACGTAATAACGCTCGCGCGGATCGTCGCTGGCGACCTCGAAGGATTTGGCGTCGTCCCAGGCCTTCTGCCAGCGCGGCTCTTCAACGCGGGGATTGTAGCGCTCGAGGCTTTTCAGAGGCAATTTCAGGCTGTCCTTGGACGCGGCAGATGATTGCTTTGCCGGGGGAAAATAGGTTAGCGGACCAACATCACGAAACCCCGAAACGGTCAACTGGAGCAAGGGATGGAGAGTGCAGCCGAGCGGCTCGCGGACATCCGGCAGCGGATCGAGAAGGCGCGAGGCCGGTTCGGTCCGCCGCCTGGGGCCGTGACCCTGGTGGCGGTATCCAAGACCTTCGAAGCGGCGGCGGTGCGTCCATTTCTTGGCGCCGGGCAGCGCGTTTTCGGCGAGAACCGGGTGCAGGAGGCCATGCGCAAATGGCCCGAACTGCGGGCATCCTATGATGGCATAGAATTGCACCTGATCGGTCCGCTGCAATCCAACAAGGTCAAGGAAGCGGTCGGGTTGTTCGACGTCATCGAAACGCTGGACAGGGAAAAGCTGGCCGTCGCGCTCAAAGCCGAAATGGACAAAACCGGACGCCATCCGCGCCTGTTGGTGCAGGTCAATATCGGCCGGGAGCCGCAAAAAGCGGGGGTCGATCCGGATGAGGCCCCGGGCTTTGTCGCGCGCTGCCGCACGGTCCATGGGCTCGCGATTGATGGGCTGATGGCCATCCCACCCGAGGGCGTGCCGCCGGGTTCCTATTTTGCGCAGCTAGCGCAGTTGGGCGCCGAAGCCGGCACCGATCTCCTGTCGATGGGGATGAGTGGCGATTTCGAGGTCGCGATCGCCATGGGGGCTACCCATGTGCGAGTCGGTTCGGCATTATTCGGAGCGCGCGGCTAAAGCGTCGAGCCGCGCGAAACTTCAACCTGTCAAATCACGTTTCTGGGGTTTGACCCAAATGTGATTGGCCGGTTCCCAAACCCCAGCCTACCAAGGGCAAAGGGTATGGGAGCCCGAGGATTTCTGATGATCAGGCGCAAGATATTTCTGGTCGACGACGATTCTGACCTGCGCAAGACTCTCACCGAACAGCTTTCCCACTATCGCGAATTCGAGCTGAGCGAGGCCGGCACTGCCAATGAAGCACTGCGGGCGGTGCGCGATGCGCATGTGGATCTCATGATCCTCGATGTCGGCCTGCCCGATATGGATGGGCGAGAGGCGGTGAAGATTCTCCGCCGCGAGGGGTTCAAGAGCCCGATCCTGTTGCTCACCGGACACGACACCGATTCGGACGAAATCCTCGGCCTCGAATCGGGCGCCAATGATTATGTAACCAAGCCGTTCCGATTTTCGGTGCTGCTGGCCCGTATCCGCGCCGCGCTGCGCCAGCACGACCAGAGCGAAGACGTGGTTTTCACCATCGGGCCCTACAGCTTCCAGCCGGCGGCCAAACTGCTGGAGTCGGCGGATGGCGGAAAGGTGAGGCTTACCGACAAGGAAACCTCGATCCTCAAATATCTCTACCGGCAGGGCCCCAAGACTATCTCACGCGAGGTGTTGCTGAAGGAGGTCTGGGGCTACAATAACCGGGTCACGACCCATACGCTCGAGACACACATTTACCGGCTGCGCCAGAAGATCGAGCGCGATCCGTCCAATGCCCGGCTGCTTGTGACCGAGGACGGCGGCTACCGCCTGGTTCCCTAGAGGGGCCGACGCCCGCGTTTTCCCCTTTCGGCTGCTTACCCTAGGGCGAAATCGATTCTCGCATAGTCCTCCACATGCTCTATATCAGCCCGGCCATCGCCCGCTGGCGGGCGGTTGGCCAGTTGGAACCTGGGCAGAATGCAGCTCGAAGACGCGGCGACGATTTTGGCGCGGACGGATTTTTTCCGGATCTGCGATGCCGAGCAGCGCCGGCTCCTGGCTTTTGCCAGCGAGCGCAAACGCCACAAGCCGTCGAGCATTATCTATAAAGCAGGCGATCCACCCGGCGGCGCGCATGTGCTGGTGGCGGGCACGGTGGCGACGTTCGAGGCGGATGATGAAGGCAATCCCTTCGTCGTGACGCAGCCGGGCTCATTGTTCGGCGCGGCGTCACTGGTCATCGTCAAACCGCGGCCGATCACCATCAAGGCAATCGATCAGGTGGAGACTTTGTTCGTTCCGCGCTCGGGCTTCATGAAGCTTTGCAACCAGTTCCCTGATCTCGCCGCGCGGGCCGCCGATCGCATCCGTGGCGATCTCAGTGGCTATCTGAGCGCGATCGAGGGGCTCGGTCCGAAGTTCGGCGGCGCCAAGCGCTGATCAATCCGGCAGCACCGCATCGACTTCGATCTCGATGAGCCAATCGGGATCAACGAAGCCCGTGACGGCCATCACGGTGGTGACCGGGCGGACGTCGCGGAAAATTTCGGCGTGGGCCTTTGCCGCGTCGTCCCAAAGCGCCATGTCGGTGAGAAGCACCCGGGTGCGCGTCACATGCTCGAAGCCGGCGCCGGCGTCGGCCAGAGCCTTGCCGATAATCTCGAAGATGCGCCGTGCCTGGCCGTAAACGTCGCCCTTGGCGGTGGTGCCACCACCGGAGCCGATGGGCGCCGTGCCGCCGATGGCGATGATGTTGCCGACACGAACGGCGCGAGAGAAGCCGATGATCGGTTCGAGATAGGAGCCGGAGCTCACCAATTGACGCTGCATGGGACGCTCCTAGAAATGCGCGATAACGGGGACGTGGTCGGAAGGCTTGTCGCTCCAGCCGCGCGCGGGCCGAATGATTTCGGCGGCGCTTGAGTGCGCGGCGATATCGGCAGTCGACCAGATGTGATCGAGACGGCGACCGCGATTGGACAGTTGCCAGTCATGGGCGCGATAGCTCCACCACGAATAGAGCTTTGTTCCATAAGGCAGGTGCTTGCGCACCAGATCGTTCCAGCCATGATTGCCGTTGAGCAGGGCATCAAGCGCTTCGGTCTCGATCGGGGTGTGGCTGACCACTTTGAGCAATTGCTTGTGGCTCCAGACATCGTCCTCATGCGGGGCGATGTTGAAATCGCCGCAAATCAGCTGGCCGGTCCTGAAGCCGTCCTCGCCAAACCAGTCTTTCAGCTCTTTGAGGAAATTGAGCTTATGGCGGAACTTGGGATTGATATCGGGGTCGGGCTCATCGCCACCGGCGGGGATGTAGATCGAATGGACGATCAGCGGGCCGCGACCCCAATCGACGCTGGCCGAAACATGCCGGCAATCCTCGATTTCGCAAAATACGCGGCGCGAGATGTCGGCGAGCGGAAAGCGGGAGATGATGGCGACGCCGTGATAGCCTTTCTGGCCATGCACCGCCTGATGTGGGTAGCCGGCGTCAGCGAAGGCGGCGGTGGGGAACTGCTCGTTCTGGCACTTTATCTCCTGGAGGCAGAGGACATCCGGGCGATGGCGGCTCAGAAAGTCGAGGACCAGAGGCAGGCGCAGGCGGACCGAATTGATATTCCAGGTGGCGAGGCTGAAGGGCATGTCGCCATTAAGGCAGCGGGCCCGGTGCGAGTAAAGCTTAGTCGGCGTCGACGAAGCTGAGGTCGATGAAGAAATATTCGCGCGGAATCTTCACGTTCTTTTCGACGTCGAAGATCGAGAAGGTCAGCTCGGCGCCGGTCGGGTCAGTCAGCACCCACTGGACGAGGTCCTTGGTGTCGCGGTCGAAGGCCAGCGCCACGCGGACGATGCCGGCGGGAGTCTCGTCCTGGAGGGTGAGCGCCACGTAGTTAGGCGAATTGTCGATGGCGACGAGACCGGCATTGAGCAGATCGATCTTGTCGGTGAGGAACTGACGCAGCGGCACCTTATCCTGGGGGTAGACGGTCTTGGTCTTTTCCTTGCGGTCAAGCACGTAAAAGCCGCGACCCGCCGAGATGATCTCTTCGCGTGAAGGCGGGTTATAGCGGAAGCGAATCTTGTCGGGGCGCTGCAGGAAGAAAACGCCCTCGATCCGAGCCCCGTCGCGACCGATCTGGAGGAATTTGCCTCGCATCGTGCTGATCGCAGAATTGTGGGCGGAGATTTCATTGATGAGCGCGGTTTCTTCGGGCGTCAAAGCGCGCGGCGAGCCACTCAGTAAATCCTCGGGCGGCACCGGGTCGTCCTCGGCGGAGGCAGCAGTAATTGAGAGGGCGGTCGAGGCTGCGAGAAGGGCCAGAAGCGAGCGGCGATGCATCGGTTGATCCAGTGAGCGGGTCGAGGCGTCTCTTATCCCGTCGAAATGCGGCAAGAGCGCGGATGTTGCAAGGTCAGCGTGTGGGCTTGGTTGACCGTTGCCTCTTGCCGCGCGCGATTTCGGTGCCGAGGGCCAGGAGCCGATGGGTCCAGAAGACGCGGAACGGATCGAGCCAAGCGTCCACCTCCTCGAGCGGGGCGGTGTCGAGTGCGTAGACCCGCTTCTGGCCCTCGGCGCGTACGCTGGCGAAGCCCGAATCGCGCAGCACTTTCAAATGCTGCGAAACGCCGGCCTGGGTGATGCCGAATTCGCTGGCGATTACCTCGACCACCTCGCCCGAGCTGAGCTCGCTCGCTGCGAGAAGTTCGAGGATGCGGCGCCGAATGGGGTCGCCGAGGACGTCGAAGGCGTGCATCGGAGCTCTCTGTTGCTCTTTCCAACCGATCCTAGCGAAGTATCGCTCGGCCACCGAGATTATGCCTGCATCTCGCCGGTGTAGAACTGGCGCGTCATTTCCGCCCCCGCGCGAGCTTTGCCGGGATCCTCGCCAGCCTTGATGTCAGCGTCGCCCCAGGCGGTCGATGCCTCGCGCACGAAGTCTTTGCCCTCGGGGCTGGTGCTCCAGTTTGCCGCCTCTTCGGGTGGATAGACCGCCGCGGGATTGGTGAGGTGCCGGCCAAGCCCCATGAAGGCGAGGTCCCAGCCGACGCCGACGGCACCGGGACCGAAGGGCGGGAAGTTCGGATCGATCGGGGCGACGTGCTCAAGCTCAAGCAGGGTGCTCTGGCCTTTGGGGGTCAGCGTCAGGCTTACCCAGCTCAGCCCACCACCGAACTCCCAGGTCACGGCGAGCCGTTTGTGGGGAATGCATTCGGTGACGGTGCCGCCGGCATTGCCCTCGAACTGATAGTGCCCGCCGAGCTTGAGATCGCCTGACACCGGCAGGAACGATCGCGGCAGGCGCTCCTTGTTAGTGAGCGCGTCCCAGAGGTCGGCTGGGTCCGTGTCGTAAACGCAGCTAGCGACGACCGCCTTGGCCGGCTTGCCGTCGCGCTCGAGATTGCGAACGCTGCGCGACATGGCGTTCATGTGGGCGGTGAGATCGAATGACATGGCGAACTCCTCAGCGATCAGTGAGGACGTTCTAGTAGCGCCGGCTTATATAAGTCAATGCTTATTTATTAATGATCGCTTCGATCGTTTGTCGATCGGCATTGCGGGCAATGAATGTGCCGGCGCCGACGCCGACAAGGATCGTCACCGCAATCAAGCCAAAGGTGATGAGAAACGCCTTGATCCGGATGGTTCTGGCGATGGCGGGGTCGCGAGACGCCATCAATAGGGGTCCGAGCCGACCAGAATCTCGCGCTTGCCGGAATGGTTGGCGGCCGAGATCACGCCTTCCTGCTCCATGCGCTCGATCAGGGTCGCGGCGCGATTGTAGCCGATGGCCAGCCGGCGC
>JBDSEK010000162.1:0-15097 GCA_039920085.1 Devosia sp.
AAGAGCAGGGCATCACCAACAAGAAGCTGCGCGAACTCATGGAAGCCATGCTGCGCGAGGATCAGACGGATCGGCGGCCGAACTAAATGGCGTCCTTGAGCAGAAGCCGACGCTCGCAGGTTACCAACTATTGGCCGGGCTTCGTCGATGCGTTGAGCTCGCTGCTGCTCGTCATCATCTTCTTGTTGTCACTCTTCATGTTGACGCAGTTTTTCCTCGGCCAGGAGATTCAGGGCAAGGACACGGCGATGAGCCGGCTCAACTCGCAGATCGCCGAGTTGACCGAATTGCTCCAGCTCGAGCGCACCAACAGTTCGAGTGCGACCGACGAACTCGCGGCGCTGCAGGCAACCCTCGCTGCGACCACGGCAGAACGTGACGACCTCGAGGGAAAGATTGCAGGGTTCGGCAGCGGTGTCGCTGACAAGGACGCGCAGATCGCAGGGCTCACGTCCGATCTTGCAGCGGCCCGCGACATTTCAGACGAGGCGTCGGCGCAACTTGCCCTGCTCAACCAACAGCTGGCGGCGCTGCGTACGCAAATCGGCGCGCTCGAGGAGGCACTCAACGCATCCGAGGCAAAGGCGACTGAAAGCAAGACCCAGGTTGCCGATCTGGGGCGTCGGCTCAATTTGGCCCTCGCACAGCGTGTGCAGGATTTGTCGCGCTACCGGTCAGACTTTTTCGGACGGCTGCGGCAGATCCTTGAGGGCCGCGCTGATGTGCGGGTTGTCGGTGACCGCTTTGTATTCCAGTCGGAAGTCCTGTTTGGCGCTGGCGAGGCCTCGATCTCTCCGGCCGGGCAGGAGGAACTCGCCAAACTTGCAGCCGCTGTGAAAGAGCTCGAAAGCCAGATCCCGCCGGACGTGAACTGGGTACTTCGCGTCGATGGGCATACCGACAAACGGCCGATCAACACGGCACAATTCCCTTCGAACTGGGAACTATCGTCGGCGCGCGCCATCTCGGTGGCAAAGTTCCTGATCAGCCAAGGCGTATCGGCCCAGCATGTGGTGCCGGCCGGGTTCGGCGAATTCTCGCCGATCGATCCGGGCGAAAGCGAAGAGGCGTTCGCCCGCAATCGGCGCATCGAATTCAAGCTGACCGAGTAGGCCCGGCTATTCGGCGGCTTTGGGCGGCACGTCGCGGAACTGCAAGCGCGCCAGTTCTGCATAGGGACCGTCGAGCCGAACCAATTCGTCGTGGGTCCCTTGCTCGACAATGCGGCCGCGCTGGAGCACGACGATCCGGTCGGCGTCGCGGATCGTGGCAAGCCGGTGGGCGATGACCAGTGTCGTGCGGCCCTCGCGCAACCGTGCCAGCGCAACCTGCACCAGATGCTCTGACTGAGCATCGAGCGAGGAAGTGGCCTCGTCGAGTAACAGGAAGGGAGCGTCCTTCAGCACTGCGCGGGCGATGGCGAGCCGCTGTTTCTGGCCGCCGGAGAGCAGGATGCCGCGCTCGCCGACGATGGTGTCGTAGCCTTCAGCGAGGTCGCGCACGTAGTCGTCGACCAAGGCGATGCGCGCGGCTTCTTCGACTTCGGCATCGCTCGCCTCGGGGCGGCCGAAGCGAATGTTGTCGGCAATGCTGCCGGCAAAGATCGTCGGTTCCTGCTCGACATAAGCGAGACGGCGGCGGAGCTCGGCGGGATCGACCTGGCGGATATCAAGTCCATCGACCTCGATGGCGCCGCTCACGACATCGTAAAACCGCTGCAACAACGCAAAGATCGTCGATTTGCCAGCACCCGAATGGCCGACGAGGGCGACCGTCTCGCCGCTGGCCACGGTGAAGCTCGCGTTCTGTACCACGTGGTCATTGGCCCGGGTTGCATAGGCGAAGCCCACATCATCAAAGCGGATGGTGCCTGGAGAGGGTTCGGGAAAGGGTTTGGGCTCGGCGGGGACCGGCAGGCCGGATTTGGTGTCGAGAATTTCGACCAATCTCTCCGTCGACCCAGCGACGATCTGCAGCGAGCCGAAGAAATCGGACATCGACTGCAATGAGCCGGTCGCCATCATGGCGTAGAACATGAACTGGGTTAGCTGCCCGGCGCTGATCTGGCCGGACATGACCGCATAGGACCCCCACCACACGAGGATTACCACCGCACTGGTGGAGCTGAAGATGACCGCACCCACGAGCAGAGCGCGCGTGCTCAGCCGGCTCATTTCGGAATTGAAGCTGAATTCGGCCCTGAGGCTATACTGCCGAGATTGCTCGGGCTCCTGCACAAAACTCTTGACTGTCCGCGATGCGCCAAGCGCCTCCGTTGCCATCGCCGACATGTCGGCGCCCGTATCGGTCGTGTTTCGCGACAAGCGGCGCAAGCGGCGCGAAATAATGACCACAGGCAGAACGATCAGCGGGGCGATGATGATGACAGCCACCGCCATGGGCGGGCTGGTCCAGAACATCAACGCCACGGCCCCAACCATGGTGATAAAGGAGCGCACCGTCACCGAAAGCGTGCTCGAAATGATGCCGCGGATGGCGCCGACGTCGCCGTTGAGTCGTGATGTCAACTCGCCGACGCGATGCGTGTCGAAGAAGGTCGCATCGAGACTGAGCATGTGGTCGAAGACGGATTTTCGTAGATCGGTCAGTACCCGCTCGCCCAGCCGTGCGAAGACGTAGAAGCGGGCGGCGCTGGCAACGGCCATCACCGCCGCATAGAGGATGATCCAGCCGGCGTAGTGGCTGACGACTTCAAGGTTCTTTGTGGCAATGCCAAAATCGATGATCTTGCCGGCCACCATGGGGATGATCAGCTGTGCTGTGGTCGAGATCAGCAGGAAGCCTGCAACGGCGGCGATCTGGCCGGGATAGCGGAGCAGGAACGGCGCCATGCGGCGAACCGGGTCGATAGTGAAGGGGCGCTTCACGTTCCGGCTCCGGCGGATGCGTTCCGCGGAGGGCAAATCGTCAAAGGTTCGGATCGGCGGCTTCACGGTGGCTCCGGTATAGGCAGCTGGTTTCTACGCCGCAACTCAAATGGCCGCTGAAGGCAGGTGGGATGTTGGACCTCTTGCCGCAGGCCGGTTTTTTCTGTAGAGACCGCCGCAATTGCTACCGATCGGCTTGCCGGGCGCCCAATCTGTCGTTGCACGCCCGTTTGATTTGAGGCTCCGCCATGAAGAAAGACATCCATCCCGAGTATCACACGATCACCGTGGCGATGACTGACGGGACGACCTATCAGACGCGTTCGACCTACGGTAAAGCGGGCGATACGCTACAGCTCGATATCGACCCAAAGACGCATCCGGCTTGGACCGGCGTGCAAGGCAATCTGCTCGACCGCGGCGGCCGCGTAACGCGCTTCAAGGAGCGGTTCAAGGGCCTCGGCATCTAGGCTTCGAGCAACGATCTGGAGTTTCAGGCCCCGCTCCGGCGGGGCTTTTGTTTGCGCTCAGCGCGCCAGTTGACCGAAAGCGGCCCTCAGACGCGCCAGCTGGTCGCCGATACTGCCTTCAACCGATGGCCCCGGTTCGGCGAGGACACCGCGTTCCAGCCGGTCGAATTGCAGGACCCTTTCGAACAGCCGGTCACCGCTGGCGATGAAGGCCTTTAGCCGCCCGGGCATTTCGCCGAAGCCCGGTCCGCCGCGCTGATCGGGAGTCGCGGAGAACTTGACCTTTTCCTTCTCGGCGCGGGCATGTTCGGCAGTGAGTTCACCCTCGTTCACGGCGCGTTGCAGCAACAGCCACGAGGCCAACTGCATCAGCCGCGTCGTGAGGCGCATGGATTCGGTGGCGTAGACGAAGGCAGCATCGCGTCCGAGGCCACGGCTCTCGGCCCTACCATCGCCGTCGAGATAGGCCGCGACCTCTTCGATGAGCGCCATGCCTTCGCGGTAGAGCAAATCGAAGCCGCCCGAGGCAATAATGCGCGGGCCGAGCGCTATGGCCGGCGAATCCTGAGGATCGTTCAACTTCTGCCCAAGTATCGATGGGCGATGGACGGCGCCACCGCACGAGAAGAAATACTAGGCGCAAATTGCGGCGGGGTCACGGAGCGCCGGGAGTCAGGATTGAGTTAGGCTTAATGCCCGCGCCCCCTGGAAAAGAAAAAGAGCCGCGGGAGGGCGGCTCTCGAAGTTAACAGGGAGGCGTCAACAGAGGGAGAAATCACTCTGCAATCCAGAAACTGGACAGCCCGAAATTAGCGGAAAGAAGTTAACCCTCCATTAATGCCAGCAACTTCCTTAACCTTGTCGATTTCTCACCGCGCGGTTGCCGGGTCCGATCGTCTCGCTTGAAGGTCGCGAGCGTTCTCCCAGGCCGGCCGGGACCTATCGGCGCCCCCGCCGGGAGCTTCAGCGGCTTCACAAGCGGCTGCCGCGCCACTATAAGCCGCCCAAAATCCAGCCATTCAGCCCAGGGAGTGACCGCATGGCCGGCCATTCGCACGCCAAAAACATCATGCACCGCAAGGGCAAGAGCGACGCTGCGCGGTCCAAGGTGTTCTCCAAACTGGCTCGTGAGATCACGGTGGCGGCAAAACTGGGGATGCCCGATCCGGCCTTCAACTCAAGACTGAGGCTCGCGGTTACCAATGCCCGCGCCCAATCCATGCCGCGCGAAAACATTGACCGCGCCGTCAAGAAGGCGATCGGCAGCGACGGCGAAAACTACGAGGAAATTCGCTACGAAGGCTACGGTCCGGGCGGTGTGGCGATTATCGTCGAAGCGCTGACCGACAACCGCAATCGGACGGCTTCGAATATCCGCTCGACATTCTCAAAGAATGGCGGCGGGCTGGGGGAAACCAATTCCGTCGGCTTTATGTTCGACCGGGTAGGCGAAATCGCTTATCCGGCCTCCGCGGGCAGCGCCGACAAGGTGATCGAAGCGGCGATCGAAGCGGGAGCGGACGACGTAGAAAGCGATGAAGAAGGGCACTGGATCTACACCAGCTTCGAAAATATGAGCGAGGCGGCAGCGGCGCTCGAGAAGGTGCTCGGTGAGCCGGAATCGGTGAAGGCGATTTGGCGACCGCAGAACGATGTTCCAGTCGACGCCGAGAAGGGCGCTACGCTGATGAAGCTTATCGGCATTCTCCAGGAAGACGATGACGTGCAGAACGTCTATTCAAACTTCGACATAAGCGACGAAGATATGGCCAAAATCGATGCCCAGGGGTGACTGGGGGATCACTAGTCAGGAAACACATCGACCGCCAGCGAGGCTGAGCCGGCGCTAGGCCGCCGCCAACGACAGCGGCGGGTTCTCAGCCATGGCGATCGACACGCGGTTGCGCCCGTTCTGCTTAGCCGAATAGAGCTGCTGATCGGCCTGTCTGAAGAGATCGGAAAAGGGCAGCGCGCGCTGGAATACGGCGCCGCCGACGCTGACCGATAGCTTGTGCCGCGAGCCTCTGGGTGTGAATTCAGCCATGCTGACGGTGGTGCGGATGCGTTCGGCGACAATTGCCGCCCGATCCGGACTGGCGCCGGGAAGAAAAACGCCGAATTCCTCGCCGCCAAGCCGGCCGACCATGTCCGGGGCCCGCAGCATGGATTGGATCGCAGCGGCGATCTTGACTAGCGCTTCGTCACCGCGATCGTGGCCGTAGCTGTCGTTGACGGACTTGAAGTTGTCGGCGTCGATGATCAGAAGCGCACCGCGGGTCTGGGCCTCGTGCGAGCGGATTTCGGCCAGATAGGCATCGACAAGGGTCGAGAAGGCGGCCCGGTTGAGCACCTGGGTCAGGCTGTCGGTCGAGGCGTAGACAATGAGCTTCTGGTGGGCGATGGCCAATTCGCGCATCTTGCCCATCAGAAAATACATCACCGGAAAGGCGACGCTTATCGGCGTGATGATGTTCACGGCAATCCGTTGGCCGAGCCCGGCATGATCGACGGGCACGATGCCCAAAACCATCAGTGATTGCGACACCACGATGCATGCAAAGGTGACGACTATGGCGACGGCCACCACCCGAGCGCGCCCCGTCGCTGAGAAGTCGAGGGTTTTCTTGCCGGGGGCCGGATCGGTGCGCATGACTGAAGAGCAAGTCTGCACGCCGGAGGTTGAAAATCCGTTGCGGGGATCGCCTACAATTGCGCCGTTCCGGTAGCGGCGCGACTATGGCTCGGTATCACTTAGTATTTGGTTTGAAACAGGGGCTGACCTAAAGCTTGGCAATGGGACACACGGTGAGAATCATCGGCATCGATCCGGGCCTAAGGCGGTGCGGCTGGGGAATCATAGAAAGCGAGGGCAGCCGCTTGCGGTTCGTTGCCTGCGGCACTCTGACGCCACGTACCACGCCGAGTCTGGCCGAACGCCTGGCCGAACTTCATGCCGGATTGAGCGCCCTGATTGCACTGCATCGCCCTGATGAGGCGGCGGTGGAAGAGACCTTCGTCAATGCCGGTGCCCGCTCCGCCTTGCAACTCGGTCAGGCGCGCGGCGTAGCGCTGATGACGCCGGCCTCGATGGGGCTGCCGGTCGGTGAATACGCCGCAAATCTCGTGAAAAAGTCGGTCGTCGGGACGGGCCATGCCGAAAAGGCGCAGGTGCAGCTGATGATCCGCACGCTGCTGCCCGCGGCCAACTTCAAGGGCGACGACGCGGCCGATGCGCTCGCCATTGCCATCTGCCACGCGCATCATCGTGGCCATGCCGCGCTCAGGATGCGCGCATGATCGGCAAGCTCAAGGGGTTGGTCGATGGCTTCGGCGACGACCATGTCCACCTCGATGTCGGCGGCGTTGTCTATGAGGTGTTCTGCTCGAGCAAAACGATGGCGGCACTGCCGCAGGTCGGGCATGCGGCTGTGGTGCATATCGAGATGATCGTGCGCGAGGATTTGATCCGGCTCTATGGCTTTGCGACCCCCGACGAGAAGGCGTGGTTCACCACATTGATGAGCGTGCAGGGAGTGGGCGCGCGGGTGGCGCTGTCGATCCTCTCGACGCTGGCGACGGGTGAACTCGCGAGTGCCATTGCGCTTCAGGATAAGGCGATGGTTGGACGGGCTAATGGGGTCGGGCCCAAGCTCGCGATGCGGGTGGTGACTGAACTCAAGGGCAAGGTGCCGACCGGCATCGGGATCGATGCGGGAACGCTCGGGTTGCAACAGGCCCTGGGCGAAGGACGGGCCCGCTCTAATATTGCCGATGCCGTTTCGGCACTCAGCAATCTGGGCTATTCGAGTGCGCAGGCGAGCGCGGCAGTGGCGCGGGTGGTCGGCAAGGAAGGCGATGGCGTTGAGACCGCGGTGCTGATTCGGCTGGGCCTCAGGGAGCTCAGCAGTTGAGCCTTACCTCCGGCGGCGATGGACGGGATGATCCGCTCGATGTCTCGTTGCGGCCGACCGGCTTTTCCGAGTTCATCGGCCAGGCGCAGGCGCGTGCCAATCTTGAGGTCTTCATTGCGGCCGCCAAGCAGCGTAAGGCGGCACTCGATCATGTGCTGTTTGTCGGCCCACCCGGGCTGGGGAAGACGACGCTGGCGCAGATCGTCGCGCGTGAGCTTGGCGTCGGGTTCCGTGCGACTTCGGGGCCGGTGATCGCCAAGGCCGGCGACCTCGCGGCGCTCCTGACCAATCTCGAGGACCGCGACGTGTTGTTCATCGACGAGATCCACCGGCTCAACCCGGCGATCGAGGAGATCCTCTATCCCGCAATGGAGGACTATCAACTCGATCTGATCATCGGCGAGGGGCCAGCCGCACGCTCGGTGCGCATCGATCTCAGCAGATTCACACTGATCGGGGCGACGACGCGGGCCGGGTTGCTGACGACGCCGCTGCGCGACCGCTTCGGCATTCCGGTGCGGCTCAATTTCTATTCACCCGAGGAACTGGTGCAGATCGTTGAGCGCGGTGCGCGGTTGCTGGGCGTCGGTATGGCGGCAGACGGGGCGCTTGAGATCGCGCGGCGGTCGCGCGGTACGCCACGCATCGCCGGGAGACTGCTCCGGCGCGTGACCGATTTCGCGCTGGTCGATGGCTCCGGATCAATTACGCGAGCGGTAGCCGACAAGGCCCTGCTGCGGCTCGAAGTCGATGCGCGTGGCCTCGACGCGCTCGACCGGCGCTACCTCACGACTATAGCGGAGTTCTATTCGGGCGGGCCGGTCGGCATCGAGACGGTCGCTGCGGGCCTTAGCGAGCCGCGCGACGCGCTGGAAGAGATCGTCGAACCCTATCTGATCCAGCAGGGCTTCATCCAGCGCACGCCACGCGGGCGTATGCTGACGGCGCTGGCGTTCCAGCATCTCAATATGAGCGTGCCGCAAGGCTTTGTCGGAATGCAGGCGAGCCTGTTCGAGGAGCCGGACCTGCCGTGAGCGCGGTGCATCGGATCGAGGTTCGCGTCTATTACGAAGACACGGACTTTTCCGGCAATGTCTATCACGCCGCCTATCTGCACTTTTTCGAAAGGGCGCGGACGGAGTTCCTGCGCGCCCGCGGCATACACCATTCAGAGCTGGCGCGAGACGGCATCGCTTTCGCGGTCAAGTCGATGAATATCGATTTTGTGCGGGCCGCGCATATCGACGATCTGCTGACGATCGAAACCGAGTTTCGGGGCATCCACCGTGCCCGCTTCAGTCTTGCCCAGCGCGCCGTGCGGGGAGGCGAGGATGTGGCGACGACCGAACTCGTGGTCGTCGCTATTCGTTACGGGCGGGCGGGGCGCTTGCCGGCCGCCGTAATTGCAGCGCTGGACGCGTAAAAAAAAGGGCCGCCTGTCGGCGACCCCTTGCGATTGCAGATGGCTTACATCGCCGAAGAGGACGAGGCGTCTATCATTTTGCTAGCGTCGCCGGCGACCACTTGGCCGCGGATTTCGCCATCGGGGTGCTGCGCGGTGTGGACGTTGAAGTACCACATGCCGGCCGCGAGATCGGCGGCTTGGGCGTCGGTGAGTGTCGCCGTGCCGCTGATCGGGCTCGTAAGCGGGCCTTCGATCGGCACCTGAGGTCCGGCATTGGCGCCGGGTGCAGCGGGACCGTGGAAATGGGCCGCGGTGGCGTCTCCGGTCAGGCCATCATAGGTGATGGTCCAGGTCAAAACCTTGGTCTCGGTGTCGAAGGTCGCGTCGACCGTTCCCGTCGCGGCCGAGTTGGTGGGCGGCACTTCCTCAGCGCTTGAGAGGGCCGCCATGTATTTGACCTGCTCGGCAAATGCCGGCGCGGCGGTGCCAATCGCCGCAAATGCGACAAGGGCGGCGAGCGTACTGACTAACTTGTTCAATTTGGTTTCCTCCTCAGAGGGTGTCGAAAGCTCCCGGGGTGGACGGCCAACGTCGCCGCGCAGGCTCCGTTCCCGACGCCGGGAACGGCTTGTTAACAAATCATTGATCATAAGGATGACGGGGACGGCTAACGCCCTGAAAGGTCCGGAATTCCGGGGCTTTCTCTTAAAATTGACAAATTCGGGCCGCATCGACGGCCCTCATCGGCGGGCATCTATGACCAGGATGCTGCCGCCGGGGGCCGGTCCGATGGGGCCGATATGAAAGGACCCATCCAATGGACGGCGAAGCGAGCTTTTCGCTCCTCAGCCTTTTCCTGAGCGCAGACTGGGTCGTCAAGATCGTCATGGTGGGGCTGTTGTTCGCCTCGGTCTGGTGCTGGGCGATCATTGTCGACAAATCACTTCTGTATGGCCGCTCCGGCCGCGAGATGAACCGTTTCGAGCGTGTCTTCTGGTCGGGGCAATCGCTTGAGGAACTCTATGGCCAGATGGCTGAAAAGCCGGCGATGGGGCTTGGCGCGGTGTTCGTCGCCGCAATGAAGGAATGGAAGCGTAGTCACGAGCAGAATGCCGCTTCCTATATCGGCGTGCAGACGCGGCTCGAAAAAGTTCTCGATGTTGCCATCGCGCGCGAGAGCGAGGGCCTCGAACGGCGGTTGAGCTTTCTCGCCACGGTCGCCTCCGCCTCGCCCTTCATCGGCCTTTTTGGGACGGTATGGGGCATCATGAACGCCTTCACCTCGATCGCGGCGAGCAAGAGCACCAATCTTGCGGTCGTCGCGCCCGGTATCGCCGAGGCGCTGTTTGCGACCGCGCTGGGACTCCTCGCCGCCATTCCCGCAACCATCGCCTACAACAAGCTCTCAGGAGATTCGAACAAGCTGATCAGCCGGCTCGAAGGCTTTGCCGACGAGTTCGCGACCATCCTCTCCCGCCAGCTCGAATCGAGAGGCCGCTAGGCCATGGCAATGGCTCTGGCGGGCAGGAGCGGAGGCGGCGGCCGGCGCCGCCGTGGACGCAGCGCCAAGCGCGGGCCGATGTCCGAGATCAATGTCACGCCGATGGTCGATGTGATGCTGGTTTTGCTCATCGTCTTCATGGTGGCGGCGCCGCTCTTGACAGTGGGCGTGCCGATCGATCTGCCCGAGACGCGCGCCAAGGAGCTCAATACCGAGAGCAAGCCGATAACCGTGACGGTGACGCCCGATGGGCAAGTCTATCTGCTCGAAGATTTGGTCCCGATCGAACAATTGGTGGAGCGGCTCGCTGCCGCCGCGCCGAAGGGTACCGAGGAGCGCATCTATGTTCGCGGCGACCAGAGCGCCGCTTACGGTGAAGTTATGCGGGTCATGGGGGTGCTGAGCGAAGCCGGCTACACCCGGATCGGGCTGATCACCGCGCAGGATCAGGTCAGGTAGGCGATGAAAGCCGGCGTCACCAGCTCGGTCGTCGCCCATGCCGCAGTCCTCGTCGTAGCGATCGTTGGGCTGGGGTCGGCGCGGCCATTCGAACCCGACGTGGTCGAGTCGATCGCGGTTGAACTGGTGCCGATTTCAGAATTCACCAATATTCGGGCCGGCTCGCTCGACAGCGAGGTGGTGGAAACCGAGACGCCGACGATAGCCAAGAGCGAAACGCCTGCCGAGATCGCGCAACCGACTGGCAACACCGAAGAGGATCAGGTTACGCCGCAGGAGACCGCAACCGTAACACCCGCTCCAGTCGTCAATACTGCTCCCGAGCCGGTTCCCGAAGTGCAGCCCGAGCCTGAACCCGAACCGGTCCCCGAGCCGGTCCCAGAACCCGAGCCGGTGGCCGAGCCAGAGCCCGCGCCTGAGCCGGTGCCCGAGGAAATTGCCCCGCCCGCGGAGATTGCGGCGCCGATCGTCACCCCCGAGCCGGCCGAAATCGCGCCACGGCCGGCGGTGCATACCGCGGCCCTCGACCAAATGCGCGCCGACTTCAAAAAGGAACAGGCCGACAAAAAGAAGAAGGCCGCCGAGGAAAAGAAGAAGAAGGAAGAGGAGGCCAAGCGCGTCGCCCAAGCCAAGCAGCAGGCCGATAAGCAAGCGCGTGAGGCCGATCTCGCCTCGATCATCGAAAACGACGAAAAGTCGCGCGGCGCCACGACCGGTGCTGGGGGCACCCCAACCCTGGGCAAGAATACCGGCACCTCCGCCACGCTCAGCCAGAATGAGATGGCGCGGCTGATCGAACATGTGAAAAGCTGCATTAGCGTGCCACCCGGGGCGATCGAAGAGGGGGCGACCGCGCAAATCCGCTTCCGGCTCGACCGCAGCTATCAAGTGGTCGGAGCCCCACAGATTGTTGCGATGACGGGTGAGATGACGGGTCAAACCTATGCAGGGGCGGCGTCGCGTGCAGTCGTGCGATGCCAGTCGGTAGATGGCGGCTACGCCTTCCTGCCGGCCGAAAAGTATGACGGGGCGGACGGCTGGAACGAGGTCGACGTCACATTCAGGGCCAACGACACATTCTAGAATCAAACAGCGCCGCCAACGGCGCAAGCAATCGGAGACGACAATGCATCAGATCACCCGCCGGCACTTGCTGAAGCTCGGCCTTGCCAGCGCCGCCTTGCTCGCGGCGTCGCCGGCGCGGGCGCTGGTCGAGATCATTGTCTCGGGCGGCAATTTCACGCCCCTGCCGATCGCCATTCCGGATTTTGCTTCATCCGATCCTGCGTTCGGCAAGGAGATCGCCGATATCGTTCGCGCCAATCTGCTGCGCTCGGGGCTGTTCGCGCCGCTCGATCCCAATTCGCTGCCGGCGCGGGTGGGCGACGTCAACAACGAGCCAGTGTTTGCCGATTGGCGCGCCATCAATGTCGATGCCCTGGTGATGGGACAGGTGGAGCGCGGAGGACAGATCCAGTCGGCGGTGCGGGTCTGGGACACGCAAGCGGCGCAGCAGGTGGTCGGCAACAATTACGGCGCCGATCCGCAGACCTACCGGCGCATCGCTCATATCGTATCGGACGCGGTCTATGCGTCACTGGCCGGCGATAAGGGCTATTTCGACACGCAGATCGTCTTTGTTTCCGAGAGCGGACCCAAGGCCAACCGCAGGAAGCAACTGGCGCTGATGGATCAGGATGGTGCCAATGTCTCGGTGCTGAGCTCGGGCAATACGCTGGCGCTAACGCCGCGGCTGTCGATGGACAATAGGCTCATCACTTACACCAGCTATGAGGATGGCAACCCGCAAGTCTATGTCGCCCAGCTCGGCGGCAAGGCGAAAAAGCTGATCGACAATGCGCCGATGTCGTTCGCACCGCGCTTTGCGCCGGATGGCGGGACCGTGGCATTCTCTGTCAGCAACGGCGGGGTGACCAACCTCTATGCCGCGGCGGTCGGTAACGGCAAGGCGTCGCAGTTGACCTCAGGCGCCGCGATCGACACCAGTCCATGCTATTCGCCCGATGGCAGCCGCATTGTGTTCGAGTCCGATCGTGGCGGTCAGCCGCAGCTTTACGTGATGGGCGCCGATGGCGGCGGGGCGAACCGCATCTCGTTCGGCGAAGGGAGCTATTCGACGCCCGTCTGGTCGCCTAAGGGCGATCTCATCGCCTATACCCGGCAGGCCGAGGGCAATTTCCAGATCGGCATCATGAAACCCGATGGCTCGGGCGAGCGCATCCTGGTCAATTCCTTCCACGCCGAGGGCCCGACCTTTTGCCCGAACGGCCGCGTCATCATGTTCTTCCGCGATCCTGGTGGCGATGCCGGGCCGGGGCTCTGGACGGTGGACATCTGGGGCCGAAACGAACAGCAGGTGCCGACCGATAGCTATGCATCGGACCCGGCCTGGGGGTCGCTCAGGTCCTAGAGGCCGATGCCGCGCGCCATCATCGCCGCGAAAATCGGGATAAAGGCGAGCAGCGCAAATTCTGCGATGAAGAACCGGCGCGCGCCCGCAATTGCATCCGCCGGAACAGCGAAGGCGGGGTCGCCCGCTGCCGCGCGCCGCCAATTGAGGATGTCGAGCGTCGGTCTGATCGACAGCAGCCCAACCAGGACGAACAGCCCGATCTTGACCCAGAACACCCAGTTCAGGACATAAAACGCCCATCCCGCGTCGCCCCAGAGCACGCGGGCGAAGCCCGCGATCAGGATCAGCGCAGCAAGTCCGCCATAGGCGCCATCGAGCCGGCCGAGAAGCTCAAGGCGTTCGCCGGACAGTCCCGGCGCCAACAGCACGAACTCGGCAGCGGCAACGCCAACCAGGCTAAAGACCGAGAGGTGGTGGACGAATTCGAGGATCAGATCGAGCGACATGGTGGAGCCCTCCGGTGGGGCGCAGTTGGACGTTCCATGGTGCGCAGCGCGACTGTGGTTTCAAGCCGCCACGCACCGGTCCATTCCACCGGGCAGCGGCTTAGGGGGCAGCTGAGCTCGTCAACGAAGTCCTTGATAGCTGATAACTAGGACAGAGTATTGCGGGCCGGTGCAGACAGTGAGCCGACACCCCGTCGTGTTCAGGTCCGGACCGCCACAGTTCGTGTCCCCATTGCCACAACGGCGAAAAGGCCGGTTTTCCGCCACATTCCAGCCCCTTTGAGAGACAATTAACCAAGCCCGATCACGCCGCCTTAAGATAACGACGCGTAAAAAGCGGCATCACTTTCTGATCTTTCAGGAGACCTTTCCGGATGCGTTCCATGACGCCCATTTTCGGCCTTTTGCGCGCAGCCGCAATGGTCATTCTCGTCGTCGCGGTCGCGGCGTGTTCCCGCAGCGGCACCGGCGTCGGCAATCTCGGGCCGGGGCAGGGGGCGCCGGGCAGTGCCCAGGAGTTCCTGGTCTCGGTCGGCGATCGCGTGTTCTTTCAGACCGATTCTTCGGCGCTCACTGCCGAGGCGCAGGCAACGCTCGACAAGCAGGCGGTCTGGCTCAACCGCTACAACAATTATCGCATCCTCATCGAGGGCCATGCCGATGAGCGCGGGACGCGCGAATACAACATCGCGCTCGGTGCCCGCCGCGCCTCCGTGGTGGTCAATTATCTCGTCAGCCGCGGGGTCAACTCCGCACGCATCACCTCCAAGTCGTTCGGTAAGGAGCGGCCGGTCGCCATCTGCAACGATATCTCGTGCTGGTCACAAAACCGCCGCGCTGTGACTGTGGTACAGTAGCGCCAAGGGTTCTTCGGAACCCAAAGCGGAGGCATAAGCGCCGGGTTCCTCGCGTTCTTGAGGGCCCGGCGCTTTCTTTTTGACCAAATTCAAGGTTATTCGTCCGCTACCCATTCCTTCCGGAATCCGGAGAAAACGATCGTGCGTCTTCCCTTTAGAAACGGGCGGTTGCCGGGGCTCGCTGTCCTGGTCGTCGTCATGGGCGTATTTGCGCCCGAACTGGTCGTGGCGCAGAGCCAAAGCGAGGCGCAGCTGATTGTCCGGCTGCAGGAGCTCGAAGAGCGCATGCGTACGCTCAATGGCTACGTCGAGGATCTGCAGTTCAAGGTGCAGCAGCTCACCGAACAGCTGGCTAAGGCGCAAGAAGACAACGAGTTCCGCTTCCAGCAGCTCGAAGGCGGCACGCAGGGCAAACAACCGCCGGCACAGAAGAAATCCGACGCTACAACCGACACCAATACAGACGTGGCGGCGGTCCCCGCGACGCAGGCTCCCTCAGATGCGGCCACCGCGCCGGCAGGGGGCCAGAGTGTCGAGGACGTTATCGTCGAATCGCCCAATGGCGATCCTGGCAAGGTCGTCCCCGGAACGGGAGCGCCGGAAAAGACCTTTGGCTCCATCACCGTCGACAAGAACGGCAATGTGATCGATGCCGGTGGCAATACCCAGGCGATCGCGCCGGCACAGGACACCGCGCCAGCCGTGTCGCCGGCCACGGGCGCGCCG
>JBDSEK010000163.1:0-15222 GCA_039920085.1 Devosia sp.
CCACGCTCGACAAGATTTTCGTGCTGATGGCCGAATATGCCGCCGATCCGCGCACCAACAAGATCGACCTCGGCGTCGGCGTTTACAAAGACCCCAAGAACAACACGCCCATCATGTCGGCGGTGAAGAAGGCCGAGCAGCGGCTTCTCGATAGCGCCATCACCAAGACCTATAAGGGCGTCGTCGGCAACAAGGAGTTCTCGGCCGCAATCGTCGATCTCGCTTTGGGCGGCGTCGTCGACAAATCGCGCATCCGCTGCGTCAACGGCGCCGGCGGCACCGGCGCCCTGATGATCCTGATGCAGGTCCTGGGCCGCGCTCGTCCCAAAGGTCGCATCTTCATTTCCGAGCCGACCTCGCCGAACCACATTCCGCTGGCCGAGAACGCTAACCTCACGGTCCACTATTATCCCTATTTCGACCCGGCGACCCGAAGCGTCGATTTCCCGGCGATGCTCGGCGTCATCGATAGCCTCGGCGCCGACGACATCGTTCTCCTCCATGGCTGCTGTCACAACCCGACGGGTGCCAATCTCAGCCGTGCCCAATGGGATCAGCTGGCGGAGAGCCTCGCCCGAACTGGCGCATTCCCGCTGGTCGATCTGGCCTATCTCGGATTTGGCGACGGGCTCGAGGACGACGCCTATGGCGTCCGCAAGATCGTCTCGTCAGTGCCCGAATCCATGGTTGCGTTCTCGGCCAGCAAGAATTTCGGTCTCTATCGCGAGCGTGCCGGGGTCGCCATCGCGATCGCCCGCGACGCGGCCGCCGCTGAGATTGTGTCGAGCCAGATGCAAAACGTCATCCGCGCCACGATTTCCCAGACGCCCGATCACGGCGCGGAAGTCGTTCGTATTATCCTCGAGGACAAGGCGCTGCGAGCCGAATGGGAGGCGGAGCTCGCCATGATGCGCGACCGCATGAAGCGCCTGCGCGTCAAATTGACCGAAGCCATCCGGCGCAAATCGAACTCCAAGGATTTCGACTTCATCGCCGAGCACACCGGCATGTTTTCGCTGCTTGGGCTGCCCCAGGACGTGGTCGAGCGGCTCAAGACCGAAGACGGCGTCTACATGATCAATGACAGCCGGATCAATGTCGCCGGCATCCCCGAGGACCGGGTTGACGAATTGGCGGATTATTTGATCCGCGCCGCGGGTTAGCCTTTAAGCCATGCCCCAAAGAGCCTAGATACAGGCCAGAAATCAGGACGTCCGGAGAGGGAAAATGCAATTCTTCGTCGATACCGCGGAAATCGCCGACATCAAGAAGCTCCACGAAATGGGGCTGCTCGATGGGGTCACCACCAACCCGTCGCTGGTCGCCAAATCCGGTCGTGACTTCAAGGAAGTGGTCAAGGAAATCTGCGCAATCGTGCCGGGGCCGGTTTCCGCCGAGGTTGCCGCGATCGACTATGACGGCATGATCGCCGAGGGCCATGTGCTGGCCAAGCTCGCGAGCAATGTCGTGGTCAAGCTGCCGCTGACCTTTGACGGCCTGCGCGCCACCAAGGCTTTCAGCAAGGAAGGTATCAAGACCAACGTGACGCTGTGCTTTTCGCCTAATCAGGCGCTGCTCGCGGCCAAGGTCGGCGCTACTTACATCTCACCCTTTATCGGGCGGCTCGACGACATCAATCTCGAGGGCATGGAGCTGATCGAGCAGATCCGCACCATCTACGACAATTATAGCTTCACCACGCAGATCCTGGCCGCCTCGATCCGCTCCGCCAATCACGTGACGCAGGCGGCGCTCGCGGGAGCCGATGTCGCAACGATCCCGCCGCCGGTGATCTACAAACTCGCCGATCACCCGTTGACCAAGAACGGCCTCGATCAGTTCGTCAAAGACTGGAAATCGACTGGGCAGTCGATCCTCTAGATGAGCGACCCTAATATCGCCGGAGCGGTGAAGGCCGCTCTGGCGCATGTCGAAATCCCCGGCGGCGGAATGCTCGCCGACTATTCCGGCCTCTCCGAGATCATCGTCACCAAATCCGCCATCGCGTTGGCCATCTCCGTGCAACCGGGGATGGAGGCGGCCTTTGGCCCAGCGCGGGTCGCGGCGCAGCAGGCGGCGGAAGCCGTCGGTGAAGGCCGCAAGGTGATGGTGTCGCTGACTTCCGGCAAGGCGCCGCCGCAGGCGACCGGACAGGCTGCGGCGCAGGGACGTCCCGGCCCGGCTCCGCGCTCCCCGGTCCCAGGTGTGCGCAACATCGTCGTCGTCGGCTCCGGCAAGGGCGGCGTCGGCAAATCGACCGTGGCCGCCAATCTCGCGCTCGCCTTCGCCGCTGAAGGGCTGAAGACAGGCATTCTCGACGCCGATCTTTATGGACCATCGATCCCCAAGCTCCTTGGCATCGAAGGCAAGCCCGCAATTCGCGAAGACGGTATCTTTTCGCCGCACGAGGCCTACGGGCTCAAGGCGATGTCGATCGGCTCGATGCTGACGCCTGGCCAGGCCGTGGTATGGCGGGGACCTATGGCAACTTCGGCGCTGCGCCAGCTCTTGCGCGAGACCGATTGGGGCGGGCTCGATCTCCTCGTGGTCGACCTGCCACCAGGCACTGGCGACATTCAAATTTCTCTCTTCCAGCAGGCCGAGCTCGCCGGCGCGGTCATCGTCTCGACGCCGCAGGATCTGGCGCTGATCGACGCGCAGAAAGCGGTCGACATGATCAAGCGGCTATCTATCCCACTGCTCGGCCTCGTCGAAAACATGAGCTACTTCGTCGCGCCCGACACCGGCAAACGCTACGACATTTTCGGTCATGGCGGCGCCGCCGAAGCGGCCGGCCGGATGGGCATGCCCTTTCTTGGCGAAATCCCGCTCGACATGACGATACGGGAAACTTCCGACGCGGGGACACCCGTGATGGCCGGCGACCCCGATGGTCCGCAGGCGGCAGCCTTTCGCGCCATCACGCGTGAAATTCTCGCCCGTACGCCCGCCCTCCGCGGGTGACATTGGCCGCCGGGCCTGCTAGGCGCAATCGATTACATCACCGCCACCGCGCGGTGCACCAGCAGACCGGGGGGCCTGATGTTTTCTGTCGATCGCCAAGGGTTCGGCCCAAACTTCCTGTTCGGGGCCGCCACCGCTGCCTACCAGATCGAGGGCGGCCAAATCGACGGGCGGGGCCCCTGCATCTGGGACAGCTTCGCGGCAACGCCCGGCAACGTGAAAAACGCCGATGACGGGCGTATCGCCTGCGACCACTACAATCGCTGGCCGGAGGACCTCGATCTCGTCCGCGACGGCGGCTTCGGGGCCTATCGCTTCTCGCTGGCCTGGCCACGGCTGATTCCCGAAGGGATCGGGGGGGTCAACCAGAAGGGGCTCGATTTCTATGACCGGCTGATCGATGGCATGCTGGAGCGCGGGCTGAAGCCCTTTGCCACGCTCTATCATTGGGATTTGCCCAGCCTGCTGCAGGACAAGGGCGGCTGGATGAACCGCGACATCGCCGGCTGGTTCGCGGACTACGCGACATTGGTCGGCAAACATTTCGGCGACCGCTTGCACGCCACCGCGACCATCAACGAGCCTTGGTGCGTCGCAGTGCTCGGACACTTGATCGGCGTGCATGCCCCGGGCTATCGCGATCTCCGCGCCGCGGCGCATAGCCTGCACCATGTCCTGTTGGCCCATGGCATGGGCGTCGATGCCCTCCGAGCAGAAGGGGTCAAGAACATCGGCATCGTCACCAATCTTGAAAAATCCGAACCGGCAAGCAATCGGCCCGAAGACCTCGCGGCGTGCGACCTTGGCGATGCCCTTTACAACCGCTGGTTTCTCGGCGGCGTCTACAAGGGGCAATACCCCGATGTGCTGACCCGTATCCTTGAGCCCCATCTTCCCCAGAATTGGCAGGCCGACATGGAAGTGGTGAGCCGACCGCTCAATTGGGCCGGTATCAATTACTATTCTCGCGGCCTCTACGCCGCCGATCCCGGGCGGCCGGCTTTGCCGTTCAAGCAGATCGGCGGTCCCTTGCCCAAGAGCGACCTCGGCTGGGAGATCTATCCGCAGGGCCTCACCGATCTTCTCGTCCGCGTCACGCGCGAATACACAAAACTGCCGCTCTATGTCACCGAGAACGGCATGAGCGAGGCCGACGACACGCGCCGCGTGGCCTTTTACGACGCCCATCTCAAGGCCGTCCGCGATGCGCAGGAACAGGGCGCCGATGTGCGCGGCTATTTTGCCTGGTCGCTGCTCGACAATTACGAATGGGTGGAGGGCTATTCTTCACGCTTTGGCATCGTGCATGTCGACTACGCAACGCAGACGCGCACCCCCAAGGGCAGCTACCGCGCCTTTCAAGGCATGCTACACAACAGCCGCTAGTCCTATCTGGAGCGTCGACATGGTAGCTCAGCCGCTGATGACCGAGCAGAAACCGGCTGGCGAGCCGGTGCTCGATCGCGACTGGTGGCGCGGCGCGGTGATCTACCAGATCTATCCGCGCTCGTTCCAGGACCACAATGGCGATGGCATCGGCGATCTGGTGGGCATCACCGAACGGCTCGATTATGTCGCCGATCTAGGGGTCGACGCGATCTGGCTCAGCCCGTTCTTCACCTCGCCGATGAAGGATTTCGGCTACGACGTTTCCAACTATCGCGACGTCGATCCGGTGTTCGGCACGCTCGGCGATTTCGATCGCCTGTTGGAAAAGGCGCATTCGCTCAACCTCAAGGTGATCATCGATCAGGTGATTTCGCACTGCTCGGACAAGCACCCCTGGTTCTCCGAGAGCCGGCTGAACCGGACCAACGACAAGCAGGATTGGTTCGTCTGGGCCGATCCCAAACCCGACGGCACGCCGCCCAACAACTGGCTGTCGATCTTTGGTGGCAGCGCCTGGACCTGGGACGGCCGGCGCATGCAATACTACATGCACAATTTCCTCGCCTCGCAGCCGGATCTGAACTTCCACAATCCCGCAGTGCAGGACGCCATGCTCGAGACCATGCGCTTCTGGCTTGAGCGCGGCGTCGACGGCTTCCGTCTCGACACCGTCAACTTCTACTTCCACTCGCTTGGTCTCGAGGACAATCCGGTCGTCAAGCCCGAAGACTTCAACGATTTCACCGCGCCCAAGGTGAACCCCTACAATTTCCAGGAGCATCTCTACGACAAGAGCCAGCCCGAAAATCTCGTCTTCCTCGGCCGACTGCGCAGGCTCATGGACGAATTCGGCGCCAAGGCGACCGTCGGCGAGATCGGCGATGCCCAGCACCAGCTCGAAATCATGGCGGCCTATACGACCGGCGCCGATCGGCTGAACATGGCCTACACTTTCGATTATCTCGGCGGTGAATTCAGCGCCGCGCATTTTCGCCGTTCCATCGATCTGACGGAAAAGAGCGCCCCGGACGGCTGGATCTGTCTGGCCTTTTCCAACCATGACACTGTTCGCCACGTCAGCCGGTGGGCGGCGCATGGCGAGCAGGAGGCGTTTGCGCGAATGGCGGCGACGCTGCTGCTCTCGATGCGAGGCTCGGTCTGCCTCTACCAGGGCGAAGAGCTGGGGCTCACCGAAGCAGAGCTTGCCTTCGAGGATCTGGTAGATCCCTATGGAATTGAGTTCTGGCCGCAATTCAAGGGCCGTGATGGCTGCCGCACGCCGATGGTGTGGCAGACCCAGTCACAACTGGGCGGGTTCACCACGGCAAATCGCGCCTGGCTGCCGGTGCCGGCCGATCACATGACCAAAGCGGTGGATCGTCAAATCACCGATCCCAACTCCGTGCTGAATCACTATCGCGCAATGCTGGCCTTTCGCCGTGAGCATCCTGCGCTACGACACGGCACGATCGAAACGCTCGATGCTCCCGATGGTGTACTCGCCTTTATTCGCGAAGCGGGCGACGAAAAACTGCTCTGCGTCTTCAATATGAGTGAGAAGCCGGCGATCTATCACTTGCCCAGGCCGACCCGGCCCAGCAACGCCCCGGGCATCACGCATGATCCCCAATCCGGGCAACTCGTCCTCGACCCATTCGGATCCTATCTCGGGCTGGTCTAGTTCGGCGGCAAATAGGCGATTTCAGCCAGTCGCGCCGCGACCAGCCTGCGGGTCAGCGGCTGCTCCGGGGAATCGAGCAGCATCACCGGCGTTGCCGTCTCGATGATTTTGCCCCGCTCCATGACCATGACCCGGTCGGACACCTGCCGGATCATCTCGAAATCATTGCTGACGATCAGGAACGTCATGCCGTAGTCGGCGCGCAGCCGGTTGAGCAATGTGATGATCTCGCCACGCGCCAGCACATCGAGCGAGGCTGCCGGCTCGTCGAGCACAATCAGCCTTGGCTTGCTGATGAGTGCGCGGGCGATTGCGAGACGCTGCAGATCGCCGCGCTTAACGGCGTGAGGCAAGAGCCCCAGAATATCGGGTGCCAGCCCGACGGCGGCGACTGTTTCGAGTATGCGTTCAGCGATCTCCTCAGGCAGGCGCTGAGGTTCCAGCCGCAACGGTTCGGCGACCGAGTCGCCCACCGTCCGGTGCGGATCGAAGCTGCGCACGGGATCGCTGAAGACAAAGCTTATGTCGCGGCGGAACAAGGGGAGTAAGTCGCTGCCGTGATAGGTGCCGGTGTCGAATTTCATCTCGCCCGAACTCGCCAGATCCAGTCCGGCGACGATCCTGGCGAGGGTCGATTTCCCCGAGCCGGATGGGCCTGTTAAAGCCAGCGACTCGCCCGTTCGCAGCACAAAGCTGATGTTCTCGATCTCTGCGCCGGGCGCCTGCTGCGCCAACGCGGAATTTCTTCGAGGACGGGCATTCCTCGTGATGCCCCTGACGTCGAGCAGTGGCGGCCCGATCGGTGTGTGCATCAATGTCTTTGGCCGGTGCCGTCCCGCACCAAGCAGTAATTTTGTGTACTCGTGTCGTGGTGTGACGAAGAGCGAAAGCGTCGCACCGCTTTCGATGGCACGGCCCTCCTTGAGGACAATCACTTTGTTGCAAAGCGCGGCAACAATTTTCAGATCCGCTGAGATCAGCAGCAAGGCCATGTTGCGCTCGGCAGAGAGGCGCGCTATCACATCGATCATGCGCCGTTGGCCGAGAAGATCGAGCGTTGCGCCCGGTTCGTCGGCGATCAACAGCTCGGGGGCGCCTGCCAGCGCCATCGCCAGCATAGCAAATTGCCTGTCCTCGTTGGACAGGTCGGCGGCATAGCGATCGGCCACGGCAGGATCGAGGGCGACATCGGCGAGCAGCGCTGCCGTCTGCTTGGCGGGCTCATCGGTCTTCCCGGCGAGCGATAGCGCCTCGAACAGTTGTGCGCCGATACGCGTCGTCGGATCGAGCGCCTCGCCAGCGTTTTGGGGGAGCACACCGATGCGCTTGGCGCGCAACCGAGCGAGCTCGCGCTCGGTCTTGGGCAGTGGGGCACCATCGAAACTGATCGTGCCGGAGATTTCGGCCGCCTCTGGCTGCAGGCCGATCAAGCTCATCGCCAGCACGCTCTTGCCGGCGCCGCTCTCCCCGATGATGCCCAGGCGGTCGCCCCGCTCGATCGCGATGCTCAGCCCCTCGAGCACTTTTCGCCCCGCTAGCGAAACGTTCAGCCCATTGCATTCAATCAGCGCCATCGATCGCTCCGATGGTTCTGAGTTGCGGCTTGAGCGATTGACGAAGGCCGGCCGCGATCAGCGTCAGCGACAGCACCAGCGCCAGGAGTGCCACGCCGGGAAGGATCACGAGCAGCGGCTTCAGCGGCATTTGCGCCTGCACATCCCTGAGGATCAGCCCGAAGCTTACCAGCGGGGGCTGCACGCCAATTCCGGCATAGGACAGGCCCGCTTCGAGCAGCATAGCGGTGGGCAGCCACGCTAACATCTGGACCACCATCAGCCTGATCAAATGCGGCACCACGTATTTGCGCCACGCATCGCCGGCGCTGAGACCCGCAAGCCGGCTGATGCTGACATAGTCGAGGTCGCGTAGAGCCAGGCTCCCCGCCCAGGCGACCCTGACGAACAGCGGCAGGCCGCCCACAGCGATAGCCATTGTGACGCCGATCGCACTCGCTCCCCCGGCCGCTGCGAACAGGGCGGCCGCGACCAGCGCCGGCAAGAGCAGGAAATAGTCTGCGGTCGGCAGCGTCAGCCATCGCGCCGATCGCGTCCACGATGCGGCGCCCAATCCCAATAGCGCGCCGCCGAGGCCTGCCACGCCGCTAGCCGTCGCCCCGATGACAAAGCTCGTGAGGATGCTCTTCATCACCAGCGAAAAAACGTCGCGGCCCAGCTGATCAGTTCCAAACAAATGGGCGACACTGGGATCCTGCAGCGTTGCCCCAACGTCCAGCCGTTCGACGGGGTAGGGCGTCCAGCCTACCGCCGTGGCGCCAAGGATCAGGAAGATTAGACCCATGGCCAGACCGGCCCGCGTGCGGGCAGCGAACCAGGGCGGCTGGCCGTCTATGGCGAGAGCACTCATGCCGATAGCGCCGGTCTTTGCCGCGGATCGGCCAGGGTGCGAATGAGATCGGTCGCGAAGACGCTCAAGGCCATGATTGCGATCAAGACCAGCAACGTTCCGCGAACCACGGGCAGATCGCGCATAATGACGGCATCGAGAAGGAGGCGCCCGAGGCCAGGAAGGTAGAACACCGTTTCGACGAGCATTGCCGATGCGACCAGCTGGTTGAACTGCCGGCCAAGTGCGCCGATAATTGGCGCCAAGATATTGCGCAGGCCGTGCTGCAAGACGGCCTCGGACATCGTCAGGCCACGCGCGCGCGCCGCTTGCACGTAAGGCAGTTGCCGCGCGGCAATCAAATTGGCTCGAACAATTGTGGCGACCATCGCGGCATGCGGCAAGGCGAGCGCCAGCACCGGCAAGACCAGCGAGCGCAGGGCGCCGACCGGATTGCCCAGCCAGGGGATGAAGCCTCCGGGCGGCAGCCAGCGCAAGGTCAGCGCGAATGACAGGACCAGCAGCATTCCAAGCCAGAATGGGGGCAACACGCGGCCCAACGTCATCAGGCCGGCCAGTGTCCGGTCGACAAATGTGCCCCTATGGCAGACTGCAAGCGCGCCGGCCGCCGTGCCGACAAGCAGTGCCAGAGCAGCGGCCATCAGGAGCAGCGGGATCGTCACGGCCAGCCGTCCTGCGATTAGCGTCCCGATGGGCGCGCCCAGCGCCAATGACGAGCCGAACTGGCCGACCAGCAACGGGCCAAGCCAGCCCAGGTAGCGCTCCGGGAGAGAGCGGTCGAGCCCAAGCTCCAGCCGCAACGCAGCGACGGCGTCGGGCGTAGCGTCCTGGCCCAGCAAATATCGCGCCTGATCGCCCGGCACGATTTCGAGCACGAAGAACACCAGGAGCGAAGCGACAAGCAGCGCAATCAAAAGAGCGCCAAGCTTTTTCAGGACGAGCCACATCATCGGGCGGCGAGCGCCCCGCCAATGAAATCGGGGCGATGGCAGCGCGGCGACGTCGTCATTGAATGGGGGCTATGTTGGACGATTGGGCAAAGGCACAATAGAGCCGATTGCCTTGGATTCCAATGCGCTTCGCGGCTCTAGCCGCCTCAGACGTGCCGCCGATCGCTGAGCTGGCCGGCGAGCACAATGGGGATCAAGCCGGCGATGACGATTGCCAGCGCCGGTAGTGCGGCTTCGGCGAAGAGCCCGGTATTGGCCTTTGCATAGACCAGCGTCGAGAGTGTCTCGACGCCGAGCGGCCGCAATAAGAGCGTCGCGGGCAGCTCCTTGACGATCTCGACAAACACCAATGTCCCTGCCGCCAGCAACGCAGGCACAAGCGTCGGCAGATCGACCCGCAGCAAGAGGCTAATCCCTCGCGCGCCGAGGACCCGGCCGGCGTCCAGCATGGAGGGGCCGCGCTTTTCCGCGCCTTCCGCCAGAGTGGAATGCGCAATGGCCAGAAAACGGATGCAGTAGACATAGAGCAGGGCGACGACGCTCCCCGACAGGATGAGTCCCGGACTGAAGTCCAGCGCCCAGCGCGTCAGTCCATTGATCGCGCGATCGCCATAACCCAGCGGCTGCAGCAGGCCCAACGCCAATACCGTACCGGGAATTGCATAGCCCAAGGTTGCAAAGCGGATCGCGGCCCGAGACATGATCGCCTGATCCTTGCCGCCACGCCGTGCCGCGTAGAAGCCCACGACCATTGTCAGCAAGGCGCCCGAAAGGGCGAGGCTCATGGTGCTTCCAAAGGCTCCGGCCACCGATGCCAGTGTGGTGCTGTCGAGACGGCGCCTGGCAAGGCTCAGCAGCTCTCCAACCGGGAGCAGAAAGCCCGCCAGCAGCAACGCGCTGCAGAACGCCAAAGCGAGGACCGCGCCTATTCCTTTCAGTGTTTGCCGCGGCGGCGGCACCTTGCTGTCACGGTACCCAAGATAGAGCCGCTCATTGCGCGCCCACCGCTCGGCGAAGATCAGCAGCCCGACGATCAGCACAATCGTCACCGCCAGTTGCGCCGCCCCGCCAAAGCTGGAGCGGTTGATCCAGGTCGAGTAGATCACCGCCGTCAGGCTGTTGACGCCGAAGTATTGCACGGCGCCCAGATCGCTCAGAACCTCCAGCATGGCGAGGGTAATCCCGACGATCAGGGCCGGCCGCGAGAGCGGCAGAAGAATCGTGAAGAAGGCCCGAAGACCATCGGCGCCCAGCGTCCTCGCCGCCGCCGAAGCCGAGCCGGACTGCATCAGGAAGAAGGCGCGGCAGCTGAGATAAACATAGGGGTAGAGCACAAGGCTCAGGACGATGGCCGCTCCGGCGTTGGAGCGGATTTGTGGAAACCAGTAATCGTCGATGCTGTCGGCTCTAATGAGCGCGCGGAGCGCCTGCTGCACCGGACCGGTGAAATCGAGCACTTCGGTGAAGCAATAGGCGGCGAGATAGGTGGGGATCGCGAGGGGCAGAACCAGGGCCCAATCGAAAACCCGTCGCAGCGGAAACTCGCAATGGGTAACCAGCCAAGCGGCCGCCAATCCGAGGAAGCCGGTGCCGAGCCCGACCGCAAGCATCAGCAGGCCCGTTTCCCGCACCGCGATCGGGAGCATGACCGCGGCAATGCCGTTTTCACCGCGCAAGGAAAGAAGGGCCGCGCCGGCCAGCCAGAAGAGCGGCAAGCCCATGATGAGCACGAGCAGGATCGCCCCGATGGGGGCACGCGGCAATTTGCTCGCGTAGGCGACACTTGCGCTCACGACGATGAGCTGCTCCTAATTTTGCGGACCATCATCGAATCTAAGTTCATCCACCAGTTGCGAGGCTTCTTTGCGATGTGCTGCAATCTCGGTCAGTGGCGTGGGGTCGGCCACCAAATTTCCCCAACTCGCCACGAGATCGGAGGCTGCCACACCCGGTACCACGGGAAATTCGAAATTGCCGCTCGCATAGAGGTGCTGCGCTTCCCCCGAGAGGAGAAATTCCACCAGCCGCTCGGCATTGGCCTGGTTGGGGGCGTATCTGGCGATGATCGCCCCTGACACATTGACCTGCGTACCGTCCCCACCGCTGTCGGGATAGATGATACGGGCTGACCCGGCCCAGTCCTTCTGCTCGGGTTGCTCCTCGTTCGTCAGCATCAGCCCCATATAATAGGTGTTGCCGATCGCCAGATCGCAAGATCCTTCGTAGATTTTCTTGACCTGGTCGCGATCAGCGCCAGTGGGCTTGCCCGAAAGATTGTCGCGCACCTTGGCCAGCCAGTCGCGCGTCCGCTCGACGCCCCAATGCGCAATGCGCGTCGCGATCAAGCCGATATTGTAGGGGTGTTGTCCCGAGCGCGTGCACAGGCGTCCCTTCCACTCGGGATCGGCGATGTTCTCGTAGGTCAATGCTGTCTCGGAGACGCGCGCTTTGCTGGCGTAAAACACGCGCGCCCGCAACGACAGTGCCACCCATTGCCCGTCCGGATCGCGATAGGCTTCTGGCACCCGCGCCAGCGCAGCACCGCCGATACTCTGGCTCACGCCCAGATCCTTGGCGTTAGCAAGATTGCCGATATCGACCGTGAGGATCACATCGGCTGGCGAGAGATCCCCTTCCGCCTGCACCCGCTCGATCAGCCCGTCGGTCGCAAACAAGACATTGGCCTTGATACCGGTCTCTACCGCGAACTGGTCCAGCAAGGGTTGGATCAGCCCCGGTTCCCGATACGAATAGACATTGACCACGCTGCTCTGCGACAGAGCGGGAGAGACGGCGAGCGAGCTGGCCAAGAGCGCCGCAGCATAGGGTTTGAACACGAGTAGACTCCGTTTCACCGTGTATGGCGACACGGCTGCCACGAAGTCAACAAATGCTGCAAACTCAATGCGTTAGCCGATTGGAACGGTTCCAGTCCAGCAAACGAAACCGGAATGGATTCAGGTCGCTAGCGGTGACACCCCAAACACTCCGCTGCGGCAATTGGTCAGTCCTGAACGATCAGTTCGGCTGGAATGACCAGAGAGAACAGCGTTCCGACACCCGCTGTCGGATCGACCGACAGCGAACAAGCGTTCACCGCAAGCAGCGAGCGCGTCAGCGCCAGACCGACACTTGAGCGAACCGGCGCCAGCGTCTCGCCGTCCCGGCCGATGCCGTCACGGAACACCACGAACCGTTCACCCATATCGATCTTGAGCTCGGCTCCGTCGCGGACATGCACGGCGATTCCGCCATCGTCCTGCCACTGGGCGGAAAGGATCACCGAACCGCTTACCGGTGTCTGGTCGATGGCGCTCGCCAGCAGATTGAGGACCGCCTGTCCAAGCGACGCACGGTCGGCGCGGATTCGCGGCAGCCGCTCCGAAATGGCGCTCCGCACCAGCACGCGCGCGACACCTGCCTGCCCTTTCACGCGCAGCATGCACGATTCGAGCAACGCCGCGAGGTCGACATCGGAGGGCCGCGGCGGATAGCGCCCATCCTTGAGCCGCGCAAAATCGTCGAGCTCGTCGACCAGCGCCGCGATCTCCGATCCCGCGGTCTTGATGTCGCGCGCATATTCGACATAGCGCTCGTTCTCGATCGTGCCAAAGGCTCCGGTACGCATCAGATCGGCGAAGCCGATAATGGTGTTGAGCGGCCGGCGGATGCCTCGGCTCAGTCGCCCCAGCATCGAGGGCTCGAGTTCCTCTTCGGGTGTGCTCGCGGGCTGGGGCCCGCCGGCTTTGCGAATGAACCCAAAATACCCCGCGACGATGCCCGCCTGGCCCTCGGCAAATAGCGTGACCTCGATCCCAGGCTCGGCGCCCTTGGCGCGGAGGCTTGGACGACTTGTTTCGGCAAATCGCGCCGGTTGTTCCAGGAACGGCCGCAGCGCCTCAACGCTGGTCGCGTCCAGAATCGCGGCAAGCGGCCGGCCGACAAGCTCGCTTTCTGGGCTTCCGAGGAGCAGACGGCCCCGGCCGGAAATCGCGCTGATCGTTCCACTGCGATGGGCAATCACCAGCCCCTCTTCGCGCGCGTCGGCGGCGATTTCGGCGAAGGCGCGCACCGCTCCTTCGACGCCCGCCCGCATTTCGGCCGGAGCGGCCGAGAGCATCAGCGCGGTCCTGCCCTGCCAGCTCACCGATTGTAGCCGCGCATTGACCGCCATCGGTGTGCCGTCGCGCCGGAGCAATTGCGTGACCGGACCGGCTTGGGCGTTTTCGGTGGCCGGAAAAATGGCCGCAATACCGGCGGCGCGAAGGCCTTCGACGCTGGCATAACCCGTCAGTTCGACCAGCGCGCGATTGGCGAACAGGACCTGTTGGTCGCGGAACAGCAGAATTCCCAGCGGCAGCCGGTTGAGCACCAGGGTCTCGGCATTGAGGCTGATGACCCCTTCGGTCGATGCCGTGTTCGAACGCGGCGGCGGAGCAATCGGCACCTCGATCTCGGGGGCATTGTCGCTACCAACGCGATCGGTCAGGATGCGACCCAACTCCTCGAAATTGTAGCGTGAGACCTGCTCAGCGGTCTCCGTGTCGGGAGCGGCGTCCACCGTTGAGATGGCTGGCGGCGCGGCAAGGGTTTCGTTTGCGAGTGGGACAAAACCCCGGCCGGAAATGATCCACTGCGACGCGGGAACTTCCGCGTCGGCTTCTTCAGGATCGTCGGCAAAAGCGATGATGTCGCCGATGAGGTCCGTCGCCACGGGCTCGACAGACGTCGCGGCTGGCTCTGCCTCGGCTGCCACGACAGGCTCGGAGTGCGGTGTCGCGGGCAAAGCAGCCTCCGGCTGGTTTGCCACCTCGATTTCGTCTGGGATGCGGAAGGCGTCATCCTCGTCCGACAGATTCGTATAAAGCTCCGCGTCATTGGCGAGACGATCGAACAGCGACGTCAATGAACTGTCGCGCGGCGGTATCGCCTCTTCCTCAACATCGGAGCGCACCGAAGCTTTCTCTTCAAGCGGCGGCAGTCCCATGGGCAGCATGGGCTCGGCTATTTCCGTGGCTCCGGGCGGCGCGGGCTCCGGGAGCTGCGCCGAAACGGCCTCCTGCGAGCCATTTGACGCAACCGCGCGGCGCTCTAAGATCAAAAGCGTTGCGTCCTGTGGACTGGCGCGCAATCGCGTGACATGGACGCTCTGGCCATTGTGAACCATCTCGCCGTCGCCGCCTTCCGGCAGGGCGGCTAGTCCCTGTTCCTCGATGTCGGGGGCAAAATCTTGGATGGCACGGGCGGAGCCGCCGCGTATTTGCCCGTCATCGATGAGCAGATAATCGGCGGAGGCTGGAAACAGCGTTTCGGCCACGCGGTCCTGCGGAAACTGTTGCGGTGCATCGAGCAATTCGGCATCGATCGGGTCAATGCCGACGAGCAGCAGTGCCATTTCGCCGTCCGCAAGCCGCAGCGGCGTGCAGGTGCAGGTGGTCGAAACCGGCTTTTCTCCGGCAAGAAACTGAATCCGCGACAGGCTGGAGCGATCCACGGCGCCCATCCGGATCAGTCGCGCGATTTGTCCTTTGATCGGCACGGCCTCGGGCGCCAGCTTCAATCCACGCTTCTTGAGTCGTCCATGAAAGTAGCGTGCCGTGGGGTTGCGCCAGATCAGCGTCGAACCGTCGTGCGACCACAGCCAGGCAGGTCGCGCGTCACCCCAATGCAAGAGAATGCGGCGCGCGGTCGGCGATTTGATCCACTCAGCGTCCACGCATCGCCCCTCGGCTGTGCCGGTTTGGTACAAGCCGCACTGCAAACTTAATCTTGTCCTAAATATAGCGCGGGCCGGAAACGGTCCAGTTTCCAAGG
>JBDSEK010000164.1:0-13845 GCA_039920085.1 Devosia sp.
CCGCGAACGCGCCGAGGCGATCGATGCGCTGCTGTGGAGCTTTCGCGACGACAGTTTCGTGCCGCATGCCATTGCCGGCACCGACAGCGATCCCGACCAGCCGGTGCTGATCGCGATGGATTCCGGCAACGCCAATGACGCCAATGTGCGCTTCTTCGTCGATCGCTCGGTGCCGGCAAGTGGCGAAGGCTATGAGCGGCTGGTCTACCTGTTCTCAGGCCACGACCCCGACGCCGTCACCGAAGCGCGCGCCGCCTGGAAGGCGCTCGGGCCCGGCAATGCGCTGACCTATTGGCAGCAGGACGAAGCCGGCCGCTGGCAGAAAAAGGCATGAGGCGCGAACGCCGACAGGATCTGGGATGTCGGTCGCAACGTCGGCATACTTAGCAGAACGCTACTTCAGGGGGCGAGGGCGCCCCGGGCTGAGAGCAGTCAACGGGCCAGGGGAGATCAGATGTCTGCAGCTCAGGACGGGGGCATGTGGGTCGAAAGGTTAAGTGCTTCCCGACGTTGGCAAACGCTTCTATTTTCGGCGTACTGGGTGACTTACCTCGCCGCCATTCTCGCGACGACGATCTGGCCAGAAATACTGCACGATGCCATTAGGTCCTCATGGCTGTGGAATTATATCCCACCGGCAATCGCCCAATCAGCACAAAGTAACTTAGATATACTGCGCCACGTGGCGCCAGACCGCTACGCTTTAGGGTTCTTCTCTTTGCGTATACTTGGTGCGATAATTACGAGTGTGTGGTCGCTATGTCTCGTGACGTATGTATTAGCATGGAATAGAGAGTACGTAAAAGGCCCGCTGCATGGACTGCCTGTAGCAAGACGTTGGTCAGCGTTGGCTATTGGCCTCCTACTCGGAGCAACGTTGCTGTGGTGGGCCATGTTCTCTCCGGACTTTTATTTCGTATCGGACGGAGATTACAGCGGAATTCTCAGGCCCGGTTTTGGCGAATTTGCATTGTTCGGTGCGTCTTTCTTATCGACATTTTTGATCATCAGCGCTGTCGCGATATTGGTCCGTGCATTGAGGGAAAGTAGAAGATCGGCACAACCTACTGGGAAGTCGGTCGCGAAAGGTGATCAGGGACAATAGTCCTACCGTGCCCGCCCGAACCGCTTGATGAAGCTCAGCGTGAACCTCTCAACCGGCAGCAGCAATTGCGCAAAAGCCAGTGAGCCAAGGATCGCGGCAAGGGCGATCAGGCTCGCATCGAGCGTGTCGATTTCGCCGAACCCTCCCGTCCAGATGATCAGGATCGGGACCAGCGAGGCAGCAATGATGCCGTGCGCGAGATAGAGCGGGAACGATGGCTTCCCCATCGCCTGCGAGGCCGGCAGTATCAGCATGCCGCTGACCGGTCCGCTGCGGATCGCGGCGAACGTGATGAGCGTGCCGGTGAGCGACGCCGGCGACAGGCCGCGGACCGTGACCGGCGTAAACATCTCGGATTCGACATGCATCCAGATGCCGCCCACCAGCCCCGCAATGACGATCAGCGTCGCGCTGCAACAGCGCGATCAGCGCCGGGAGCGGGAAGGAACTGAAAGATCACCACCGCCAGCGCCGCCCAGCCCGTCCATGGCCGAGATGCGGTCGCCGGGCGGGCGCGCAACCTGAGCCATCAGCGCTCGGCGTCCTCGAGCTGGGCGCTGAGCGCCAGCCAGTTTTCCTCGACCTTTGCGATCTCGGAGCTGAAGCGCGCTTTGTCCTTGCCGAGCAGGATAATGCGCTCGGGGGCGCCGTCGTAGATTTTCGGATCGGCGAGAATCGCGTCGAGCTTTTGTAGCTCGGTGCGCAACCGCCCCAGCTTTTGTTCCGCGTCCTTGATCGATTTGCGCAGCGGCGCGACCTCGGCCCGGCGATTGGCGCCGTCCTGCCGCGCCGTCTTGCGGTCGACGAGCAGGGCGGGCGCAGGCGCACTCTTCTGCGACTTGTCTTTGCCCGAGATCAGCATGCGCTGGTAGGAATCGAGGTCTTCGTCGAACTCCTCGATGGTGCCGTTCTGGGCGATCCAGAGCTTGTCGACGGTCGCCTCGATCAGATGCCGGTCATGGCTGATGATCAGCACCGCGCCGGTATAATCGTTGAGCGCCTGCACCAGCGCATCGCGGCTGTCGATGTCGAGATGGTTGGTCGGCTCGTCGAGAATGAGCATGCCCGGCCCGCCAAAGGTGATGAGCCCGAGCAGCAGCCGGGCTCGCTCGCCGCCGCTCAGATTCTTCACCAGCGTATCCATGCGCGAAGTGGTCAGCCCCATCTGCGCGATGCGGCTGCGGCGCTTGGCTTCGCTGTCATAGGGCATCAAATCGATGACATGCTCGAGCGGTGTCTGCTCGGGCTTGAGCTTGTCCATCTGGTGCTGGGCGAAATAGGCGATCTCGAGCCCGCGGCTCCTGCGCATCTCGCCCTGCATCGGCTTCAGGTCGCCGGCAAGCAGCTTGGCGAAGGTCGATTTGCCATTGCCGTTGACGCCGACCAGCGCAATCCGATCGTCGGGGTCGATGCGGTTGGTAATGTGATGCAGCACGGTTTTGTCGCCATAGCCGGTGGCGACGCCATCGAAGGTGATCATCGGCGCGGCCGGAATCTTCTTCGGATTCTGGAAAGCGAAGGGCGCCGCATATTCGTCGAACAGCGCCGCCGGTGGCTTCAGCTTGGCGATCATCTTGACGCGGGCCTGCGCCTGCTTGGCTTTGCTCGCCTTGGCCTTGAAGCGGTCGACGAATTTTTTGAGATGCGCGATCTGCTCCAGCGTCTTTTCGCGGCTCTTGTTGTTGAGCTCCATCTGCATGCGGCGCGTTTCTTCGAACGTATCGTAGCCGCCCTTGTAGAGCGTGAGCTTGCCGCGCTCGAGATGGACGATCGAACTCACCGCCTTGTTGAGCAAATCGCGATCATGGCTGATCATGAACACGGTATAGGGATAGGTCTGCAGATATTTCTCGAGCCAGAGCGTCCCTTCGAGATCGAGATAATTGGTCGGCTCGTCCAAGAGCAGCAGATCGGGCTGGCTGAACAGCACGCCCGCCAGCGCCACGCGCATGCGCCAGCCGCCCGAGAGCTCGGAGGTCGGACCGAGCTGACGGTCCTGCTCGAAGCCCAGGCCCTTGAGGATGGTCGACGCCCGCGCCTCGGCGGTATGTGCATCGATATCGGCGAGCCGCATATGGATATCGGCGATCCGATGCGCGTCGGTCGCCGTTTCGGACTCGGCCATCAGCGCCGCGCGCTCGCTGTCGGCCGCCATCACCGTTTCGAGGACGCTGAGGTCAGTGGCCGGCGCCTCCTGCGCCACGGCGCCGATGCGGGCCCGGCGATTGACCTCGATCGAGCCGGCATCGACGGCGATCTGTCCCAGGATCAGTCGGAACAAGGTCGTCTTGCCCGAACCGTTCTTGCCAACGAACCCGGCCTTGGCCCCGTCGGGGAGGACGAGCGACGCCCCCTCGAACAACGGGCGGCCCTGGATGCGATAGGTGAGTGAGGAGACGGTAAGCATGGCGGGCGGGACATATAGCGGCGAGGGGAGGTTGTCCAATGTGAGGGCAGTCGGGAATCCTCTCCCGCGCCAGCGGGGGAGGGGGACCGCCGTCAGGCGGTGGGAGGGAGCGAGGGAGCCGCAGTGCAAGCGGCCGCCCCCTTCACCACGCTTCGCGCGGTCCCCCTCCCCCCGTGAACGCGAGGGGAACCCCCGACTGCCTGCCTTGCGAATGCCTTTGCACGACGATAGAAAGCGCGACCTTTCAGCCAGCACACGGAACATCATGGCCATCGAGCGGACGTTTTCCATCATCAAGCCCGACGCGACCAAGCGGAACCTGACCGGCAAGATCGTGGCCAAATTCGAGGATGCGGGGCTGCGCGTCGTCGCCAGCAAGCGCATCAAGATGACCAGGGCTCAGGCCGAGGGCTTTTATGCCGTCCACAAGGAGCGGCCGTTCTTCGGCGAGCTGGTGGAGTCCATGATCTCGGGTCCGGTCGTCGTGCAGGTGCTCGAGGGCGAGAACGCCGTGCTCAAGAACCGCGAAGTGATGGGCGCCACCAATCCGGCCAATGCGGCGCCAGGCACCATCCGCAAGGAATTCGCCCTCTCGATGGGCGAGAACTCCGTCCATGGCTCGGACGCGCCCGAGACGGCGCGCGACGAGATCAAGTTTTTCTTCACTGACCCCGAGATCGTTGGTTAGGGAATGCCCGAGATCCTGGTGCATGTCGTCGAGGGCCGCTCGGCCGAGGCCAAGAAGGCCCTGATGCGCGACATCACCGAGGCGGTGGTCAAACACTTCGCTGTGCCGCCCGAACGGGTGGTGGTGCAGATCGTCGAGAGCCGCAAGGACTCGAAATCGCGCGGCGGCGTGCCGTTCAGCGAGCTGTAGCGGCGCCTTTCGGGGAACCGGATTCCGGCCAAATCGTTGCTCCCTTGAGCAATCCGGAGAAACGATGATGGCTGACAACAAGTCCATGACCGGCGAGCCCGACCGTTCGCGCGTCGCCGCAGGCGAGCGCTACGAAGTCGAGCATCTGGCCCAGAAGTTTAACGTGACCCCCGACGAGGTCCGCGAGGCGATCGCCCGTATTGGCAATGATCGCGACGCGCTTGAGCGGGAGCTCAGCAAACCCCGCCGGCACTAGCGTCGCGCCTTACGAGGCGCTATGAGCCAAAGCGCGGGGCCGGCCCCGCGCTTTGTCATTTCGGCTGGGATGGCCCGCCATTGCCTCAAAGCCCCCACCTGAGGGGCTGATCCGGCCGCAAATGTTGCGCCGTTGCAACGGCGCTGCGACATTTTAGACGGCCATCGGAATGTTAGTGGAACCTTTTGGTTGCTCGCGTAAGCATATGCCTGCGCGGGCGATTTCCCGCGCCTAGCAACCCCTCGCATCGGCAAGCGTCGGCCCGTGCGGTTTGTTGAAAGGCAAACCATGCCCGTCCGCCTGCACGAAGTCGCTTCGGTTCTCGGCCTCGTCCTCATTTTGTTGATCGCCAAGCATGTGCCGTCCACTTCCGGCCTGCTGCCGTTCGCCAATATCACGGGCATCGTCTGCTTCACCTTCGCCATCTATCTTTGCCTCAGGCTGTTCCAGCTCGAACTGGCGCGCATCCGGGCCGAAGAGTAGGCGACAAACTCGCCATTTGAGGTTGAATCGGTCTTTGGCTTTGTGCCAGTAAGCGGCCCTCGGCCACGAGTATGGCTGAACGCTTTCCCGTGGCTGCGAGGCTTGCTTACCCGATGGACCTGACCGAGCGATACATGCCGCGCAGCGGCGACGTCGTCACTGAGGAATTCGATGGTGAGTTCGTCGTGCTCGACCTCGCCTCCGGCAAGTATTTCGGCCTCTCCGGCAGTTCCGCCCTGGTCTGGAAGGGCCTGGTCGCCGGCCATTCCCCTGCGGCGCTCTGCGCCGAGCTCCCGGCGGACGATCCGCGTCGCGACACTATCGCCGGGCTGACGGCAAGTCTGGTGGAACATGGCCTATTGGTGACGACTGCCGCGGCCGAGCCGGATTCGCCCGCCATCGCCGCCGAGCTCGCCCAGGCGACCGGCCCGTTCGGCATCGAGATGTTCGACGACCTGGCTGATCTCATTCTGACCGATCCGATCCACGAGGTCGATCAGCAGGCCGGCTGGCCGGTTCGTCCCGCCGACGAACCTCGCGATTGACGCCCATCCCCATCGACGAGAGCTCGGCCCACATCTTCGCTGCGGCCCTGCGGGACTATGCCGGCGCGCTCTCGATCGAGACCGCCCAGTTCAGCCTCGCGCGCTTCCAGCTGACCGTCGCCTCCGATTCGGCGGGCTATCTGGCGCTCTGCCGGCGCGCCCTCGTCGATGATCCGCGCTTTGCCCAGGCCGAGCAGCGCCCGCTGCATCTGAGCGTTCTCGATTATGTCAGCCACCCCCAGATGCCGCAAAGCGAATGGGTCGGCGAAATGTACGGCGCCATCCTCACCGCCAAGGGCCTCGCGGCGGGGGGCTATGAGGGCACCTATGAACTTCCGAGCCGCCTCTGGCAGATCTACGAGATCGGAACCGGCCGTGGCGTCGAAGCACTGCACGAGCCGGGACGCTTCGAGCCCTGGGTCGCCTCCTTCCCACTGCGCAATTTCCTTCATTGGGCCTATCAGTCGATCGGCTGGCGCATCGTCCACGCGGGGACACTCGCTGTCGATGGTAAGGGCGTGATGATCATCGGTTCGGGCGGCGCCGGGAAATCAGGCACGACGCTGTCGGGCGTCATGGCCGGGCTCGATAGCGCCGGCGACGATTACGTCGCGATGAATCTCGAAGCCGGCAAGGTCTCGGCCTCGCCGGTCATGCGGCTGATGAAGCAGGACCACAAGGGCCTCGCCCGACTCGGGATCGACCCGGGCGCCCGCGGTCTCGGCGTTCCCAATTGGCAGAACAAATACGAATTCGATTTCGAGGTGCTGGGCGCCGGGCGCCGCGCCCAAACGATCGAGCTCAAGGCCATCCTCATGCCGCGCATTGCCCATGCCGAGCGCTCCAGCCTGCGCCGTGCGCCGGCGCAGGCGGCGATGATGGCGCTCGCCCCGAGCAATCTGCAGCAATTGCCCGGCGGCTGGCGGGAGGCTATGGCGTTTACCGGAGAGATTGCCCGGCGCCTCCCCGCCTATTATCTGGACCTCGGAAACGACCCAGCCGAGATTGCCGGGACGATCCGGGGGCTCATAGCGGAGACAGGTCAGTGAAGATCGCCGTGATGGTGGCGGCCTACAATGCCGAGCGGCACATCGAAGCCGCGCTCGGCTCGCTGCTCAGCCAGAGGGCGGATGCAGAGCTCGACATCATCGTCGTCAATGACGGCTCGACCGATGCCACGCCTGAGATCGTCAAGCGGCTGGCCGAAGCGGCGCCCGAGATCCGGCTGATCGAGACGCCCAATCAAGGGATCACCCGCACCCGCAATGTCATGCTCGACGCCATCGCGCCCGACACTGATCTCGTGACGACGCTCGATTCCGACGACCTCTCGCCACCCGGCCGCTTCGCGCGCGAACAGGCGCCGTTTGCTGCCGACCCCACGCTCGAGATGTCCTACGGCTACATGCTGGTGTTTCGTGGTGAGGGCGATGACCCCGTGTCACCCGATTTCGACGGAAAGACGGCCCGGGTGCGCGGCATTCATCTGGGCGCGATGCTCGCCCGCACCGCGCTGATGCGCAGAACCGGCCGGTTCGATGAAAGCTTCGTCCAGGCCGAAGACACCGATTTCCTGTTCCGCCTGCTCGAAAGCGATCCAAAGCTGCTGCTCCGCGACGAGACCAGCTATTACTACCGTCGCCACGACAACAATATTTCGCGTGATCCCAGCATAGTCCGCCGCGAATTCGCCCGCGCCCTCATGGCCTCGAGCCGCCGGCGCCGCGCCGGCCTCGCCAAGGGCATCCCCCCGAACTTTTTCGACCACGACGATCAGGCGATCAGGGGCGATTGGTATTGATGCAACCGCTCTATTTTGCGATCATGCCAGGTAACAGTCTTGAGGATGAGTTATGCAACCGACCGACCATTTCTTGGTGCGCGACAAAGACGTCATGTGCGAAGATTTCGACGGCGAACTAGTTGTGCTGGATTTGCGGAGCGGGAAGTATTTCAGCCTGGCGGGCGGGGCGGCCATTGTTTGGCGCGGCGTGGTGGCTGGCCATGATGTGACCAGTATTACGGCCGCTCTGCCTGCTGGCGATGCGCGGCGCGAAGGCGTTTCTGCATTGCTGACGAGTCTGCTTGAACACAAACTGCTGGTGTCGGCGCCGGGCCATGACGGCGCCGCGCCCGCTGAACTCGCCGCCGAACTCGCCGCCAGTTCAGGGCCGCTTACGCTAGACGTTTTCGACGATCTGGCGGACTTGCTCGTCGCCGACCCAGTTCACGATGTCGATCTGGAAACCGGTTGGCCCAAACTTCCCACTGAGCCGGCCTGACCAATTGAGGGTGCCGTTCGACCGTTCGAACGCTCACGTCTATGCACGTGCGCTGATCGATTTTGCCGAACGGGCTTCGACCCAGAGTCCGCATGTCACGGTCAGCCTGCCGCGGTTTCGGCTGTTGGCGGCGTCCAACTCAAGCCACTTCGTAGAGATGTGCCGCCGCGCGCTGGTGGACGATCCCGTCTACGCCGATGATCAGGCGCCATTGACGATCGGCACGTACGATTATGAGAGCCGGCCTGATATGCCGCGCGGCATATGGGCTGACGCCATGTTCGGCCTTAGCGTCGTGGCCGATGGCCTGCGGCCGGCGGGCTTCGAGGGGCTGTTCGATTTCGAATACAAGCGCTGGCAATTCTACGACCCAGCGACGAGGCGGGGCGTCGAGGCGCTCGCCGCACCCGGCGGCTATCCGCCGTGGACCGAATCGTTCCCCATCCGAAACCTCATGCACTGGGCCTATCAGGCGATCGGCTGGCGCATCGTGCATGGCGGCACACTTGGCATCGACGGCAAGGGCGTCATGGTCATTGGACCCGGTGGCTCGGGCAAGTCGGGAACGACGCTGGCGGGCATCCTGGCTGGGATGCAGAGTGTCGGCGACGACTATGTTGCGGTCGACCCGGGCGAGGGCAAACTTGTGGCCTATCCCGTGATGCGGTTGGTCAAGCAGGACCCGGCCGGTCTAAAGCGGCTGGGGCTGGATCCGGCGGCCCTGGGTCTCTCCGAGACCAACTGGCAGAACAAATACGAGTTCGACTTTGAGGCGCTTGGCGCGGGCAGGCGGGCCAAGTGGATCGAACTGCAGGCCATCCTGCTGCCGCGCATTGCCAACGCCGAGCGATCCAGCTTTAGTCGTGCGCCGGCGCATGCGGCGATGATGGGGTTGGCGCCGAACAATCTCAGCCAGCTGCCGGACGGATGGCGGGAGGGGCTCTCCTTCACGGCGAGCATGGCCCGGCGGATACCGGGTTACTATCTCGACCTTGGAACCGACAAGAACGAGATCGCGGACTCGGTAGGCGAGTTCATCGCGGGGAAACGGCCGTGAAGATTGCGGTGATGATGGCGGCCTACAATGCGGCCCCGTTCATCGAGGACGCGATCGCCTCATTGTTGCGGCAGCGCGATGCTGCGGCGTTCGACATCATCGTTGTCAATGACGGCTCGACTGACGGGACCGGCGATATCGTCTCGCGTCTTGCCGACCAAACTTCCGAGATTCGCTTAATCGAGACTCCGAACCAGGGCGTCACCCGCACGCGCAACGTATTGATCGACGCCATTGCCGGCGACACCGATTTCGTGACGCTGCTGGACTCCGACGATTTGTCTCCCGCCGGCCGGTTCGCGCGCGATCTGAGCCGTTTCGCGGCGGATCCGTCGCTGGAACTCTCATTCGGTGACAGCTTGTTGTTCCGCAAAGTCGGACCCGATCGGCTAACCCCCGACTTTTCGTCGCTGACGATCCGCGTACGGGGCGTGCAGATGGGGGCAGGCCTTTACCGCACCGATCTCATCAGGCGAACTGGCCGCTATGACGAATCGCTTCGACAGGGGGAGGACCTCGACTATATGCTCCGGCTGTTCGAGCAGCAGCCGCGCTACGTCGTGACTGACGACGTCAATTACTTTTATCGCCGGCATGCGTCGAATATGACCTCGGACGTTTCGGAGACGCAGCGCGGTGTGGCTCGCGCCATCATGCTTGCGGCGAGGCGAAAGAAGGCGCTCGGCCTGCCGCCGCTGCCCAGGGGAGTGTTCGATATGAAAGAGGTCGGTGAACTCGCAAAGCTGGACCGCGATTGATGCTGCCATCGCGTCAGCGACGATGTGTGCCTTTACTATCGCCGCCACACGGGCAATCTGTCGCGGGACGCGGCTGGCAAGCGCAAGGGCATGGCCCTGGCGATGATGCTTTCGGCCCAGCGCCGGATGGCCGGCGGCTCGCCGCCGCTGCCGCCGGGGCTGTTTGACCCCATGAGCATAGAGGTCGCTGCCAGTTGGTGAACACCGCCCCCTACACCGCAATCATCCCGGCCTATAACGCCGCCGCGTTTATCGGCGACACTATCGGCTCGATGCTAGCGCAGACCGTGCCGCCGGCGCAGATCATCGTCGTCGACGATGGCTCGACCGACAACACCGCCGACACCGTCGCGGCCCTTGGCGACGTGGTCGAACTCGTCCGCCAGCCCAATGGCGGCGCCGGCTCCGCGACGACACGCGGCTTTGCCATGGTCGCTACTCCATTCATCGCCACGCTCGATGCCGACGATGTCTGGGTGCAGGGCAAGATCGAACGCCAATTCGCCTATCTCGATGCTCATCCCGAGATCGCCGCCGTCTTTGCGCAGATGGAACAGTTTGAGGGCAGCCCTCCCGCGACAGCTGGTGTGAGCAAAGCCGTCGACAATTGGGGCCGTTCGACCATGCTGATCCGGACCAGCGTGGCGCAGGCCAATGGCGCCGTGACCGATCCGCCCGGCGCCGGCGATATGGTCGACTGGATCGCACGGCTGCGCGAGGCCGGGCACCAGCTCGCCATGCTCCCGGAGGTCCTGGCGTTTCGGCGCGTCCACGCCGATAGCATGACCTTTCGCGGTCGCCAAAGCGTCGCCGCCGGCTACCTTCACACGGCACGCGAGGCGATGCGCCGGCGGCGCGAGCGAGCGGCGAAGGGCGAACCTTGAAGTTCAGCGAACATGTGGCGCTGCTTCGGCCAGCCAAGCCGCGCGGCATCTTTCCCGCGCTCGCCTGGGCCTGGCCCACGGGGGAGCGCGATCTGCTGCTGCGCGCTGCGATCCACAGCGACCTCACAGTCGCCGCCGCCGCGTACCGCCAATGGGAAAGCACCTACGATTTCGATGCCGTCGATTTCGCCAAGATGCGTCTGCTGGTCTCGATCTCGAACCGCATTCCACCTGACATCCTTGCCGCGAAGGACCAGCCACGTCTGCGCGGTATCGAGCGCAAACTGTGGAGCGAGTGCATCATGGCGCTGCGCAGCGCCGCGCCGGCCCTTGCGGCGCTCGAAACGGCCGGCATTCCGGTGATGGTGTTCAAGGGCGCGGTCCGCACCGTGCTCGATATTTCAAATCTGCGTGGCCGCTACGCCAGCGAACTCGACCTCTTGGTTCGGCCCAATGACTTTGTCCGCGCCTGGGACGCTATCTGTGCGGCGGGCTGGGCCTATGTGATGGGCTACAGGCCCCGCTTCGATTGGCTGATCGGCGCCAATCTCAGCAAGAAGGGCGCCGGAGAGCTCGACCTCCACAAATATGCCTACCACCAACTGGTGCTGTCCGACCTCAAGCCCGATGCGCTCTGGGGCCGGGCGATCGAGACGCGCTTTCTCGGCCATCGGGTGTTCGTTCCGTCCCCCACCGACCGGCTGCTGATGGCGATCGCCCATGGCGGCATTGGCGGGCACGAGCAATCGGACTGGATGGTCGATTGCGCCCAGCTGGTGCGGAGCGGTGAAATCGATTGGCCGCTTTTCGTCAGGCTGGCGCGCGAGCGCGGCGTCGACGCCCTCGCGGCGACCACCCTCAGCTATCTCGCTGGACCCCTTGAAGTCCCCGTGCCCGAGGCTGCCCTGTCGCAGCTCAAGGCTGGCACGCTGCTTCACCCCTTCCGCCGCATGAGCGCGCTGCTCCAGGCGCGGCCGAAGCGCGAGCATTCGGTTCCGAGCGCCATTGCCCGGGGCGTCGCGCGCGCCATCCGTATGGCCAACAAGTCGCGGATGATCCTCAAGGTCGAGAAACTCCGCCGCGAGGCCGGGGGCGAGTAGCGCGTCGTCTTGCGCGCGCCCGGCTGCGGCGCTAACCCTCTGGGGATGAACAAGCCCATCGTCCAGCGGGTCGCCCGCTCCGTCTGCCCGCATGATTGCCCCTCGACCTGTGCGCTCGATGTCGAGATTGTCGATGCGCACACCATCGGCCGCGTGCATGGCGCCAAGGACGATCCCTACACGGCGGGAATTATCTGCGAGAAGGTGGCGCGCTACGCCGAGCGCATCCATCACCCCGAGCGCTTGACCCATCCGTTGCGCCGCGTCGGCGCCAAGGGGGAAGCCCGCTTCGAACGCATCAGCTGGGACGCGGCGCTGGACGAAATCGTGGCGCGCTGGACCGCCATCGAGGCCGAGTTCAGCGCCGAGGCCATCTGGCCCTATTACTACGCCGGCACCATGGGACATGTGCATCGCGACGGCATCGACCGGCTGCGCCACGCCAAGGGTTACTCCGATCAATACGACACGATCTGCACCGGCGCCGCCTGGCCGGGTTTCTTTGCCGGCACGGGCTCCTTGTCAGGTCCCAATCCGGAACTGATGGCGGAAGCCGATTGCGTCGTGATCTGGGGCACCAATGCGGTCAACACCCAGGTCAATGTGATGACCCACGCCATGCGGGCGCGAAAGACCCGTGGCGCGAAGATCGTTGTCGTCGACATCTACCAGAACGCCACCATGGATCAGGCCGATATGCCGATCCTGCTGCGGCCCGGCTCGGACGGGGCGTTCGCGCTGGCGGTGATGCATGTGCTCTTGCGCGATGGCCTCGCCGATCGCGATTATCTCGCGCGGATGACCGATTTCGACGCCGAGATCGAAGCCCATCTGATGGGGAAGTCGCCGGAATGGGCGGCGCCGATCACCGGGCTCAGCGTCGGCGAGATCGAGGCTTTCGCGCGGCTTATCGGCACGACGCCTAAGACCTATTTCCGGCTCGGCTATGGCTTTACCCGTCAGCGCAACGGCGCCGCCAACATGCACGCCGCGCTCTGCATCCCGGCGGTGAGTGGCGCCTGGCGGCATCGCGCCGGTGGGGCGTTCCATTCCAACTCCGACATCTGGCACCTCGATAAATCGCTGATCCGTGGCACCGCCATGGGCAAGGCCGGCCGCGAGCTCGATATGTCGGAGATCGGCAAGGTGCTGACCGGCGATGCCGCGGCGCTGAAAGGGGGCGGTCCGGTCAAGGCGCTCTTTATCCAGAACACCAACCCGATGAATGTCGCGCCCGATCAGGGCCTCACCCGCCGCGGCTTCGCACGCGAAGACCTGTTCACCGTGGTGCACGAGCAGTTCATGACCGACACCGCCAAAATGGCCGATATCGTGCTGCCCGCCACCATGTTCCTCGAACATTATGACTATTACCGGCGAGGCGGTCACACGCGTCTGCTGGTCGGCCCCAAGCTGGTCGAGGCACCAGGAGAATGCCGTTCCAATTTCGAACTCGTCAACGCACTGCTGACCCACCTCGGTGTCGACGACGAGTCCTTGGGCCTCACCGACCGGCAAATGGTGGCCGAGACGCTGAAGCGCTCGGGCTATGCACCGCTCGAAGAGGTCGAAAAGATCGGCTTTATCGACGCCGCGCCCACCGACGAGACGGCCCGCTTCGAGGATGGCTTTGCCTGGCCGAACGGCAAATTCCGTTTCCGTCCCAACTGGCAGGGCACGGCCGAGCGCAAGGATTATCGCTGGACCACGGACCCCGCGAGCCTGCCGGAGATGGTCGATCATTGGGATATCAACGAGAAGACGTCCGACGAGGTGCCGTTCCGTCTTGCCACCAGCCCGTCGCGCGGCTTTCTCAACTCGTCGTTTTCGGAAACCGCCGGCAGCCGCAAGCGCCAGCCCGTGCCGAATTTGCTGATCCGGCCGGACGATGCGGCGGCGCTAGGCGTCGCGGACGGCGATCCTGTGCTGGTCGGCAATCATCGCGGCGCGGTGACGCTTGTCGCGCAGCTCTTCGCCGGCATGCAGCAGGGCGTAGTGATTGCCGAGGGCGTCCACCCCAACTCGGCCCATGCGGGCGGGCAGGGGATCAACACCCTGATCGGCTCCGACCAGGTGCCGCCCTTCGGCGGC
>JBDSEK010000165.1:0-3857 GCA_039920085.1 Devosia sp.
CGGTGCGCAATCGGTTACGCCGATTGACGTCGGGGCGAGGTGAGGCTTTGCTCGCGTCATGGAGTTTGCGCTGCATTTCCCCCAGGGCCGGCTCGCCGCCTTTGTCGAGTCGATTACTTTTTATGCCGGTTACGCCCCGCGGCACGACCGGGAAAAGTTGATTCCGGACGGCGCCATCCAGATCATCGTCGATCTCACCGACCGCCCGAAGCGCCTTTACGCGGGCGAAACGACACCGCTGGGTGTCGATTTCACGCGCAGCTGGATCTCGGGCATGCAGCAGCGCTGGATCGTCATCGAGGCGCAGCAAGCGGCCTCGATGCTGGTTATCCGCTTCCAGCCCGGCGGCGCGCAGGCGCTCATCCGTCACGATGCCGGGGCGCTCGCCAATTCCGTCTATCCGCTCGTATCGGTTATCAATGGCGCGGCTGCTTCCCTGCGCGACCGCGTGCTGGAAGCGCCATCAATCACCGGTAAGTTCGCGGCGGCGGAGGGCTGGCTCGGGGAGCAATTGGCCGGTGCGTCACTCCACGCCTGTGCGCCGCAGCTCGCGGCGCGGCTGCTGCTAGGCGGCCAAAGGGTGCGTGATCTCGCGGCCGAGACCGGTCTTTCCGAGCGGCACTTGCGGAACATCTTCGCGCAGGCCATCGGTGTTTCCCCCAAGCAGTTCGCGCGTATCGGCCGGTTTCAGAGAGTGGTGGGGGAGTTGGCGCGAAGCGGCCGCGATGATCCGGCGCTTACCGGCGAGGCACTGCCGGGTGCCGATTGGGCGCAGCTGGCAGTGGAAAACGGATACGCCGACCAGAGTCATCTGAGCCATGAGTTCGTGGCCTTTGCCGGAATGACCCCCAAAGCCTACGCAGCGGCCTATCGCGGGCTCTCGAACTATCTGCCGATCACGCTCGCGCGCTGAGACTTCCGCTTTTTACAATACGGGCCGACAATCGGTCCTTAGCTTAGGCTCGAAACGGGGGATTTTTCATGCCTGCAGTCAATTGGCTCGCGGTGATCGCCGCGGCAATTTCCATGTTCGTCATCGGCGGCATTTGGTACGGGCCGCTTTTTGCCAAGCCCTGGCAGAGGGCGGCGGGGCTCTCGGACGAGCAGCTCAAATCGGCAAATCTGCCGCTGATCTTCGGGCTGGCCTTCGTGCTGTCGCTACTGATGGCGGCCAATCTGGCCTTTTTTGTCGCCGGCACGACAACGCTTACCGATATCGTGCTGCAGTCCCTCGCGGCAGGCCTCGGTTTTGCAAGTTTCGGGCTTGGGGTGGTGGCACTGTTTGAGCGGCGGCCGCTCAGCTATTTCGCGATTAATGGAGGCTATCTCACCATCGCCTTTGCGGTGATGGGTTTGATCCTCGGTCTATGGAAATAGGCCGCCCCGCAGGGCGGCCTTGGCATACCTCTTAGAGGTCGACGTCCGGGCCGCGACCGGCCTCGCGGCGCAGTTCCTCGGCGGCCCGCCGTAGCACGTCGGCGACGCGGCGCTGCACGTCGGCATCGGCGCGCCGAACCTCGCGGATCGCGTCCTTGAGGGCGCGGCGCGCTTCGTTGAGTTCGGGCACCACATCGTCCATGTCGCGGTCGGGCGGCGGCCCGCGGAAATTGCGCTCCGCTTCCGCCCAGCCCTCCCGCATCCGCTTGAACTGCTCGCCGATGCGGGCCAGATGGGCCAGCGTCGTCTCAACGGCCGCGCGGTTGTCAGCGAGGTGGGCCTTGCCTTCCTCGGTGATGGTGTAGAGCCGCTTGTTGGCTTCCGGCGTCGAGGTGACAAAGCTCGCCTCTTCGAGGAAAGTCAGCGCCGGGTAGATCACGCCAGGGCTGGGCACATAGATGCCGCCAGTTTTTTCCTCGATTGCCTTGATCAAATCGTAGCCGTGCCGGGGCTGCTGCTCGATGAAATAGAGGGCTACGAGGCGCAAATCGCCCGATGCCAGCATCCGGCCGATGCGGAAGCTGTCACCGAAACCGCCCCAGTCGCCCCCGAGTCCGCCGGGGCCGCCATGACCCTCTGGACCGGGCCGGAAACCCCATCCGCCCCAGCCACGGCGCGCCATGGCCTCGAATTTCCGCCAGCGATGCGCGCCGTGGAGCTCGAAATGGTCATCGTGATTGTGCATTGTGTCGTCTCCGATATATCTTACGATAATCGGGAGATAGTCTGCGACGATAGGCACGTCAAGATAGTCTGAAGATATATCTCAGCGGAGGGCGGCGATATAGCGCTCGGCCGAGCGCTGCAGGGCCGCCTTGCCGTCCTGGTCAAGGACGCGGTCCCACCAGCCGGCATAGATGCGGTCGAACGCGTAGGCGCGGACCGATTTGACGATGCGCTCCACAGCCTTGCCGTTGAGCGGCACAAGGTTGGGGTAGGAGTACATAAAGCTGACCCAGCGGGTGTCGGGCACCACCATGATGGTGTCGCCGGTGAGCAAAGCGCCCTTGCCGCCGGCGCCCTCGGCCCAGTGCAGAACGGTCGAGCCCGGGAAATGGCCGCCGGTTCGGATCAGGGTGAGACCATCGTCGAGCGCCTTCGTCTCGCCCGACCAGAAACTTATGCACTCGTCGGGCCGCATAACCCAGTCGCGATTGTCCTCATGAAGGTAAATCGGCACGCTCCCAAGCGCCCGGCTCCAATCGACCATGGTGGTGTAAAAATGCGGGTGCGAAATGGCCATCGCCTTGATGCCGCCCTTGGTCTGCAGGGCCTTGATGGCCGGTTCAGTAACCAAGGGCGTGCAGTCCCAAAGCACGCCGCCATCGGGACGGGTGATCGCCAGTGCGCGCTGGCCGATAGCAATTTGCGGCTTGGAGCCGATGCCGATCAGCCCAGGCTCAAGTTCGCGCAATTCGTTGACGTGCCCGGTGCGCAGATCCTCGAGCGTCGTCCAGCCCTGGCCATGGGCATTCACATATTGCCGCTCATCGGCGCAGATCAGGCAGGTTTCGCGTGGGGTTTCGGTTTCGGCATAACCGGTGCCGCAAGTGGTGCAGATGTAGCTGGGCATTTGAGATCCCCAATCAATCAGAGGTTATTTCACACCCGATCGCCGACAGTGCCAACCGCCCTTTCGCTGGATGTCGACCTACGGATCTGGATTTTGGGTGCACGACCACTTCTCGCTGGCCGCGAGACGGCCAAACTAGGTGCTATGGCGCCATAGCAAGCCGCAAGAGTGGAAGAGAATATGAAAAGACCCGGTCCTAGGGCCGGGTCTTTGAAAACCGCGCCAGCGCAGTGAGGTTATTCGGCCTTGGCTTCCGTGGCGGCAGCGGCAGCCGCATCGGCGGCGTCCTTGTCCGCCAACTCCTTGGCGAGCGCCTCGGAGGCGGCGATCTTTTCGGCTTCGCGAGCGTTCTTGGCCTCGAGCGCGGCGTCGCGCTCGCCGGCTTCGATCTTCTTGGTGCGGGCCGAGGTCGATTCGAAAATGCGGGCCGACTTACCGCGACGATCACGCAGATAATAAAGCTTGGCGCGGCGAACCTTGCCGCGCTTCAAAACTTCGATGCGGTCGATATTGGGGCTCAACACCGGGAAGACGCGTTCGACGCCTTCGCCATAGGAGATCTTCCTGACGGTGAAGTTTTCCTGCAGGCCCGCACCGGAACGGGCAATGACCACGCCCTCATAGGCCTGAAGGCGCTCTTTTTCACCCTCGCGCACTTTGACCCATACCTTGACGGTATCGCCATGGGTGAAATCGGGACGGCCGCCCTTGGCGACCAGTGCGTCGAGCTGCTCTTTTTCGAGCTCGGCAATGATGTTGGACATGCGATTGATCCGTTCTGATCTTTTCAATGGGGCGTTTCGTTGGAAATGTTCCAACCGCCCGGTCTTGGTTGCACGGAGGTATT
>JBDSEK010000166.1:0-4363 GCA_039920085.1 Devosia sp.
ATCGGCCAGCACCTCGAGACCATTGCCGATGGCCCCGACGGGATTGATGAGATCGTGGCAGACGCGCGAGCAGAGCATTGCAGCCAGATCGGTGGCCTTGAGCTCGATGAATTCGGCCATTGCTGGCAGGCTCCTTTGGAGAGAATCAGTTGCTTTGAAGAGTAGCTGTTGCGGCGGCCGGGGCAACAAATGCCGTGTCCGGGGCCGCGGGCGCCTCGGCCATTGCTGCTGAGACCGGCGTTTGGCTTCCCGCGCCGCTAAGCTCGCTCGACAGCTCCGGCCAGTTGGCTGCTGCCAGCTCGATCGGAGCTGCCCGCGACAGCAGGAACGCCTCGCGATTGGCACTCGAGTAGAAAAAGTAGAGCTTCAGCGCATCGATGACATAGAGCCGCGGCTTCCCCTCGCTGAGATAGCCCCGACTGAGGCTCATCAAGCAATAGCCGCCAAATTGCGGGGCATAGGCCTGCGGCGATCTGATGAACACATCGCGATTGGCGGCATTGGCAAAATACCAGGGAACCCCGCCCCAGTAATACTCGTAATCCGGTTTGCCCTGCTGTGGCTCGACGCCGATGAAATAGCTCACCGGATCGTAGCCATCGATGGCCACCCCCGTAATCGGATCGGTGACGATCGCGCTGACCAGCGATTCCGCCTGCCCCGGCGCCACCATCAGCAGCAACGCTGCGATAGTTAAGATTTGTTTACGCAATTGCCGCATCATTGCCGGAAATACAGCCCAGGTTCCGGGAGCGCCAAGCTTAGCCCTTTAGGGTGAGTGCTTGGTAAAGGCCCGAACCACGGCGCCTCGGAGCGACCCATGAAAAGATTTGCCGTCGGCCTTGCCCTCGCCCTCAGCCTCGCGCTCGCGCCCTTTCCGGTGAGCGCCCAGCAAGGCTCGGTCGGCGATACTTTTTCCGCCGACGAGCTGGTTGAGACCGGCGGTGAATTCTTCGGTTCGATCGCGCAGGGCCTCGCCTCAGTGGTCGAGAACGCCGTGAGCCAGTTCGGCCTGCCCAATGGCTACATCCTCGGCGAGGAGGGCAGCGGAGCCGCTGTGATCGGCGCGCGCTTCGGCGAGGGCACGCTCTACACGCGCAATCAGGGCGAACACAAATTGTTCTGGCAGGGGCCAACCGTCGGCTTCGATTTCGGTGGCGATGGCTCCAAGGTCATGATGCTGGTCTATAATCTCTCCTCGACCGGCGACATGTATAGCCGCTTCCCCGGCGTCGACGGCTCGGCCTACGCCGTGGGCGGCATCGGCATGACGGTGATGAAGGCGGGCGACGTGGTGATCGTGCCGATCCGCTCTGGCGTCGGCCTCCGCGCCGGCCTCAATGTCGGCTATTTGAAGTTTACCCAGGAAGCGACCTGGAACCCCTTCTGACGTCGGATCGCCGGGCGGTGCTGAACCGCCGCCTGTCGGCGCTCCTGCGACGTTAAGCACACCCGCGTCGCTTGCGTGACCGCCTGCCCTCTTCCCGCTAGGGTTAATCAGTGGCAAACATGGTGCAGCGTCGCCATTTTTGTCACCGTGCAGTCATCGCCATCTGGCCACGATCGCACGCCGTAGTGGGAGCAGGGCTGCAGAATGGGCATTGAAAACATTATGTATTTCGGCCTTGGTCTGCTTGTAGCGGGGCTGTTCGCCCTCGCAATCATGCCCGCCGTGTGGCGCCGCGCGGTCCGGCTCACCAAAAAGCGCATCGAAGCGGCGACGCCAATGACCATGGCCGAGTTCCGCGCCGACAAGGATCAGTTGCGCGCCGAATTTGCGCTCTCGACACGCCGGCTCGAAATGAATGTGGAGGCGCTTCGCCGTCGCCTCAGCGAACAGCTGCGCGACATCAACCGCAAGCGCACCGAAGTGGGCGCCATCAAGACCGAGCGCGATACCCATATGACCGTGGTGCGCGAACTCGAGGAGCGCGAGGCCGAACTCCGCCGCCGCATTCTAGATATCGAGAAGGAAGGCGCCGACCTTTCCATGCGGCTTCGTATGCGCGACCGCGAATATGCCGACAAGGTCGCCCAGCTCGAATCGGCGCGCGAGGCGCTGCGTGGCAAATCTCCGCGCGCGGTGGAAGTCGACGGCAGGCCCCTCACCGGCGACTACAATGCGGATATGGACGAACTGCTTGGCAAGCTCGACATCGAGCGCAAGCGCATTGCTTTCCTCGAAACGCAGAACCGAGCGCTGATCGGCCAGATCGAAAACTCCGACAAGCGCTCCGCCGACGCGACCAGTGCGGCTGCCGAGCTGCGCGCTTCACTGGCGAGGAAGGACGACGCGGCCGCCGCTGCGCAGGACGAGCTGATCGCCGCCGAGGCGCGTATTGCCGACGCCGAGAGCCGGGTGAACACCGTGCTCGCCGACACCTCTCGTGCGGTCCAAGAAGGTGAGGCCCGCCGCGGCGAATTGCTGGCCGAAAAGCTCGCCGTGGAAGACGAACTCAATCGGCTCCGCGCCAAGGTGCTGACGGTAGAGACCACCATCATGGCCGAATGGGATAGCGAGCGCATCGAGCAATCGCACCTGCGCGAGCGGCTCAACGACATCGCCTCCGATGTGAGCCGTCTGGTCTACGCCGTCCAAGGAGAAATTCCCGATAGCGACGACACGCTGCTTGAGCGGGTGCAGAAATTCTCCGACGAGGATTTGGCCAAACCGGCGCGCGATCCGCGCATGCCCGAGCCCGTTGGCAGCGCCAGCGCCGTGTCCGATCGACTAGCCGCGCTGCGCGAACTCCAGGACCGCAACTAGCCTATTCGCCAACCACCGGGATCTCGCGCACGATGTCGCCCGTCCTGCCATCGAGGATGCGGATGCTCGTGGTCGCGCCGATCCGGTAGGTGATGGTCACCAGGCCGCCATCAGCCGCCGCCGAGACGATCTCGGCGCCGGCCGGCAGCTTCACTGAAGCGATGGCGTAGGCCGCGCCGCTCACTGGAGCCGGGCCACCGCTACCCTGCGATGCGCGATAGACAAGCGCACCGCCGACGACGATAAAGCCCACGATCAACAGACCGATCGAGAACAGGAAAGATTTGCGGGCCCGCCCGATGATCATCCGCGCTTCGGGGCTGAGTTCGGTGTCAGGATTGCTCATGCAGGACTCCGGTGAAGAACGGCTTTTCGAGGTTGCGGTCGATGGCGAAAGCGCCGGCGGCCGCCTCGATGCCGTGCTCGCCCGGGCTTTGCCCGCCTTCTCGCGCAACCGCATCAAGGATTTGATACTGACCGGTGCTGCCGCGATCAATGGCGAAACCTGCCCCGAGCCCAAGACTAAGGTGCGAGACGGCGATCTCTTGACGCTGAGCGCTCCTCCGCCGGAGGAACCCGACCCTGAGCCCGAAGAGATCCTGCTCGACATCCTGTTCGAGGATGACGATCTCATCGTCATCAACAAGCCCGTCGGCATGGTGGTCCATCCCGCCCCGGGCAGCACGCACGGGACGCTGGTCAATGCGCTGCTGTTTCATTGCAAGGGCAGCCTGCCCGGCATTAACGGCGTCAAACGCCCCGGCATCGTGCATCGGCTCGATAAGGACACCTCGGGCGTGATGGTGGCAGCTAAGACCGAACTGGCGATGCGGCACCTCGCGGCCCAGTTCGCCGATCACGGCCGTACCGGACCGCTGCACCGCGCCTATCTTGCCTTTGCCTGGGGGGCCACCGAACAGGGTCGGGGAACGGTCGAGGCCCCGCTCGGCCGCGATCAGAACAATCGGCTAAAGCAGGCGGTACGGCGCGACGGACGCGAAGCGATCACCCACTATGCCGTCGAGTCCCGCTATGGCGGCGAAGGCTGGGACATCACCCGCATCCGCTGCGAACTCGAAACCGGCCGCACTCACCAGATCCGCGTGCATATGGGCCATATCGGCCATCCGCTGGTCGCCGATCCGCTTTACGCATCGGGTTATGCCACCAAAGCTAACCGCCTCCCTGAACCGCTGCGGCAGATCGTTCGCGGGCTCGGCCGGCAGGCGCTCCACGCGGCGGAATTGGGGTTCGAGCACCCGGGAACGGGCAAAGAGCTCGTTTTCGACGCGCCCCTCCCGCCAGATCTCGAACAATTGAGTAACGCTCTCCAACCCTTCGACAAGGCTTTCGCGCGCTAGAGTGTCGCGGCCAGAAACCGCTGCGGCTCACGCACGTTGCTTCATCGTAAAATGCCGATTGAAAGTCTTATCAAGGCCGGATTTCGACCTATATAGAAACCCAAATCTCTAGGTGCGCCGCAATGGGCGCCAAGGGACTGTCCCGCCGCAAGGGGGACGAAAGGGGGAAGTTGATGGCCCAAACCAATTTGCCGGTTCTCTCCGCCGAGGGCGGACTGTCGCGCTACCTGCAGGA
>JBDSEK010000167.1:0-14362 GCA_039920085.1 Devosia sp.
CCTTTGACGATGGAGAGGCCAAGGCCGGTGCCTTCGTAGCGGCGGTTCAGCCCCTCATTGGCCTGGAAGAACGGCTCGCCGATGCGGCGCACCGCTTCCTCGCCCATGCCGATGCCGCGGTCGCTGACCGAGATATTGAGATAGCTGCCCTGCCGCTTCATCGAGACGACAACGGCGCCTTCTTCATGGCTGAACTTGATGGCGTTGGAGACGAGGTTGATCATGATCTGCCGGCAGGCCCGCTCATCGGCGACCAGTTGCGGCAGGAGGCGCGGCAGATCGGTCATCAGCCGGACGCGGCGCTGGCGCGCCAGAGCATCGACCATCTTGAACGAGGGCTCGATCAGCCGCTGCGGCTCGAAGGGCTCGGCCTGGAGCTCGAACTTGCCGGCTTCGATGCGGCTCATATCGAGCAGCATGTTGACGACGTCGAGCAGATGATGGCCGCTGCGATAGATGATGTCGGCATATTCGCGGTGCGGTCCGCTGAGCTCGCCGACGACGCCGCTGGTCATCATCTCCGAAAAGCCGACAATGGCATTGAGCGGGGTACGCAATTCGTGGCCGATGGTGGCAAGGAAACGGGTCTTGGCGCTCGAGGCGTCCTCCGCGGCCCGGCGCGCGTCGCGCATCTCCTGCTCCTGGTCGCGCCGCACCGTCACGTCGCGCAACAGCGCCACGACCTCGTGCCGGCTCTGGCGGTGCTCGTCGTCGAGCACGGGGGAGAGGGCAATTTCGAGCCAGAAGAAGGATGGGATCGCGGCCGGAGCCGAGACATCGTCGCGCCGCGTCCGGACTTCGATGGTGCGGGCCTTGCCGTCCTGATTGGCCTCGGCGAAAGCCGTCATGAAATTGGGTCGATCAAGCAAATGCAGGCGCTCGATCAGCCCCTGCCCCGAGAGTTGGTAGCGCGGGCAGCCGAACAGTTGCTCGGCGGATTTGGAGGTGAACAGCACGGCGCCATCAGCGCCAAAGCGCATCACCGCGTCCTGGACGTTTTCGATCAGATGGCGATAGGCATTGATCTGGGCGCGCTCGTAGACCTCGAAGGCCGAGTTCAGGCGATTGGCCGAATAGGCGACGATCAGCGCCATTATCCCGAACACCATCGCCGCGATCAACGCCGAGGGTTCGCGGAAGGGTTCGGGCCACGACAGGATACCTGCGGCGCCCAGGGCACCGATGACGACCACGGCGACGAGGATGGCCCAGGCGCGCTTCTTGACCGGCGAACGGGTCAAAAGCGATGCGTGGACGGGACCCAGCAACGCCACCGCCAAACCGAAATCGACGATCGAGGGATCGGCAGCGGTCAGCAACAGCCCGATCAGCAGCGTCGCATAGACCTGCCCTGCCGCCGCGCGCTCATAAAGACCGCGGCGATGCAGCGCCAAAGTGAGTACGCCCGCCGCGAGCCCGGAGATGGCAAGGATGATCGGCAGGACCTGGCCGTGCAGCAGGAAGTGCAAGGCCGCGGGGACCGAGACGGCGCTGGCGACAAGGAAGATGCGGGAATTGACCGCCAGAGTCCGGCGACGGAGCAGCTCGGGGCGGCTGCGCGCCGTCGGCGCCAAATCAGGGCCGAACAGGGCGGAAAACAGGCTACGCATTACTCGAACTCGCTTCCCGGCGCGACAGTCTTTTTGTGTCGTGCCGCACCTTTCACCCAAGCCCCTAAGACACCCTTAAGTAAGACGCCCTCAGGGCCGCCGGGCTTGGTGAAGCGGTGCAATTTGGTGCGCTTTCTCCCGCTAGCGTAAACAATCGATTGACCAAATGGCCGTCGGCCAATGCCTTGCATTTTATCGAATTGGCGGCGTCCGCTTTAAGGGCCGGGGTCTAGCCTTGCTGGGTGACGAAGCAGTTTTGGCTCCGTCCGAGGGTTTGGGTTCGATGTTTTTCCTGAAGTCCGCGTTCTGGCTGACGCTTGCCTTCGTGCTGATGGCGCCGCACGGCGTCGATTTCGGCGCGACGGTCAGTGCCTTCAAGGATCAGGCTTTATCGGCCGGCCTCAAGGCCGGCCAGGACATCATCGTCAGCCAGATTCTTGCCAGCGGGCCGGCGGGGAAGGCCGGCCTTTCAGACCCGACGAGTTTACCCCCGTCCATCGACCTCCCCATGCAGGATTCGTCGAGTGGTTCGGTCTCGCTCCCCCGACCGAGACCCGACTGGATGGGCTGAAGCCAGGAGCCAACGTCACTCCCCCGACGCTACTCCAAACAGGTCCCTGGCCGAAGAGCCGCAGATGCGCTGCCCCGCATCTGCGGCTCAATTGTTCTCCTAGGCAGCGCCAGAGGCCTGCACTAGATAGGGCCCATGCCTGAGCCCGCCGCCTTCCAGGAAATCGTCGACAATCTTAGCTTCCTCGAGGATTGGGAGGATCGCTATCGCTACATCATCGAGCTCGGCCAGAAATTGCCGGCGCTCGCCGCCGAGGAGCGAAACCCCGCCAACAAGGTGAGCGGCTGCGTTTCGCAGGTCTGGCTGGTGTCGGGCCGGGAGGGCGAGAACCTGACCTATCGCGGCGAATCCGACGCCATGATCGTGCGCGGTCTCGTCGCCATTCTGGTCGCGCTCTATTCGGGCCGCCCGCCCAAAGAGATCGCGGCGACCGACGCCATCGCGCTGCTCGATCAGATGGGGCTCAGGGAGCACCTGTCGACGCAGCGCTCCAATGGGCTGGTGGCCATGGTCAACCGCATTCGCAGCGAAGCGCGGGGGCTGGCAGGCTGAGGATTCAAGTGGCGCGAACAGGAGCGGCCACCGCGGTGGCCGTCCCGAACGCCGTCTGCAATCGGCCCTACTTCGAAGCCTTGCGGCCGAGACCATTGTCTTTGGCAAGGCGCGAGCGGGTCGCCGAATAGTTTGGCGCAACCATCGGATAGTCGGACGGAAGACCCCATTTCTCACGGTAGTCTTCGGGGGAAAGATCGTAATGCGTGCGCAGATGGCGCTTCAACGATTTGAACTTTTTCCCGTCCTCGAGACAGATGATGTAGTCCGGCGCAACGGATTTGCGCACGGGAACGGCCGGTTTCAGTTCTTCCGCCGGCGCTGCGGCAACCGTCGATCGCAGGCCGCGCAAAGCCGAATAGACCTCGCCAATCAGCTTGGGTAGATCGGTCACACTAAGTGCGTTGTGGCTGACATAGGCAGAGACAATTTCTGTGCTCAGCTCGATGAGATCGTTGTCAGTGCCGGTCTCAGCGCCAGTCACGTTAGTCATCTTGTTCCCTTTTCTTGTTACCGGTAGCAGACCCAATTTCTGGCCGCCTCTTATCATGTTTAGGACTGCTCCAGGAACAATGCAACGCGGCACGTAGTCCGTATTCAACAGTTGATCGGAACGAGCCTAGGATAGATTTTTCCTATTTGGCTTTCGGTCCAGTGGTATGATCACTGGTATGATCAGTAAACGCGACGCCGGAACGCTTGGCTGCACGAGCCAGCAGATGGGCGGCCACAGGCGTCGTGATCGCCAAAAAGCCTATGCCGATCAAGACACGGCTTGAGATCGCAAGATCGAGGGAAGTGAAGGCGATGGCGACGAAGACCAGTCCTAAACCAGGTGGCCCCGCGAGCGCGGCGGCATGGAGCCGGGTATAGAGATCGGGGAAGCGCAGCAGACCAAGGGCGCCCAAAACGCTGAAGAGCCCTCCGGCAAGCACCAGTACGCCGCCGACATATTGCGCGAGGTCGATCATCGGCGCGCCCCCGGTTTCGGCGAAATCAGATAGCGGGCAAAAGCGGCGGTCGACAGGAAGCCGACGAGGCTCAGCGCGATCGCAATGTCAGCATAGAGATAGAGCCCCGTGCGGATGGCAAAGATGCCGATGGCGCTCGCTGCCAGCATGGTAATGGTATCGAGACAGAGCATGCGGTCGGCAAGAGTCGGGCCGCGTGCCAGTCGGATCAGAGTGAGAATGAAGGCCAGCCCCAGCAGCAGCAGCGCTGCGGCGGTGGCAAAGCCGAGAAATTGCGCGCCGCTCATTGGAACACCCCGAGAACGCGCCGCTCAAACCCGCCGGCGATGGCGTTGATGATGCTTTGGGCGTCGGGCGCATCGATGCAGTGAATTGCCAGCCATTTGCGATCGTCGGAGATTTCGACGCTGAGCGTTCCGGGTGTGAGGGTGATCATATTGGCCAGCAAGGTGATCTCGGCGTCGGACGGCACGGTGAGCGGATAGGCGATGAACGCCGGGCGCAAATGGATATTGGGCTGCACCGACAGGAACGCCACTCTAGTGGCGCTAACCGCAAGTTCTCGCCCAAAGTCGAGGATGAGCAAGACCCATCTGCCGAGGCGACGGAGCGGGTTCATGGCGCGAGCTCCACGGCCGCCACATAGGGGACGGCATCGATCAATCCCGCTGCCGCGGCCATGGCGCTTTCGACCAGACGGTTCGGCCAGAGGCCGACAATGATGCAAAGGGTTGCGAGGACGATTGCCGCTCCATGCCCCGACACGGAAAAGGCCTGAGTCTCGCTTGGCTCCGTGCGCCAATAGAGGCGGATCCAGTGCCGCATGCCGGCGATCAGCGTCAGCATGGCATTGGCGAGAATGGCGAGAACGAGCAGCATCGATCGCCAGTCGGCTCCCGCCCCGTGCACGATTCCGGATTGATCGAACAGGCCTTCGAGCAGCAGAAGCTTCGGCCAGAAGCCGAGAAAGGGCGGCATGCCGGCGACCGAAAGCAGCAAAAGCAGCATGATGGCTGCCGCTAGCCGCCCCTGCCCCATGCGCTTTTCGATCAACCCCGCCATCAGATAGAGCGCGGTGATCGTCAGCATCGCATGGACGGCATAGAGTACCGCGCCGGCGATCGCGGCGGGGGTCGGCCAGGCGAGCGCGGCGAGCACGATGCCGATGCCGCCGATGAGCATGAAGCCCAATGATCGCCGCAGACGGGTTTCGGCGATGGCGCCGAGCGGGCCGAGGATCAAGGTCGCGACGGCCACGGCCAGCAATGCGGGTTGCAGATTCGCCGAAGCCGCCGGAAACAGAAACAGCAGCGTGCGCAGCAAGGCATAAACGCCCACCTTAGTGAGCAGCCCCGCCATCAAGGCGGCGATGGCCGGCGGGGGCGTGTGATAGGCGGCGGGGAGCCAGGCATTGACCGGGAACGCCGCGGCCTTGATGCCCAAGGCCAGCATGAACAGGGCGACGATGGCGGTCAGCGTGGCGGAATCGGCTTCCGGCGCGAGGCGGACAATATCGGCCATGTTGAGGATACCGAGCAGTCCGTAGCAGAGGCCCAGCGCCAGAAGGAACAGGCTCGTCGCTAGGAAATTGAGGATGCCGTATTTCACCGCGCCATCCAGCTGCAGCGGGTTGCCGGCGAGGACCATCAGGCCGAAGGTCGAGATCAGCGTCAGCTCGAGCCACACATAGAGGTTGAAGAGATCGCCCGTGAGAAAGGCGCCATGCACGCCCGCGGTCAGCAGCAGGATCAGCGGATAGAGGCCATCGCGCTGCGCCGTCTCGGGCACATCCATCTGCAGATAGACGACGACCACCAGCGTGACAAAGGCGGCGACGAGGGCAAAAGCCGCGCCCAGCATGTCGGCGGTAAAACTGATGCCGAAGGGCGGCAGCCAATTGCCCATGGTCATCGCCAAGGGTCCCTCGATGGAGACCCGCTGGAACAGCACGGCGTCCGAACCGAGGATCAGCAGCAGGACCAGTGCGCAGACCACCGCTTGCAGGCGCAACAGGCCGCGCAGCATCAGCAGCAGCGCACCGCCCATGAGACCGAGGACCACCGGCAGGATGAGCGCCCAATCGAGCAATGGCGTGGCAAGGCCGAACATCAATAGTCCATCGGTGGCGGCGGCGCGTCGGGTGGCTCGGCGAGCCGCATGGTGTCGGTATTGTCGGCGTCCATCGCCTGATAGGCGCGCCAGGCGAGGACGACGAGGAAGGCGAACAGGGCGAAGCCGATGACGATGGCGGTAAGGATCAGCGCCTGCGGCAAGGGGTTTGCGTAAGCCGTCGCGGGCGCCACCATTCCCACGGGCACGATCGGCGGCAGCGCGCGTGTCAGCCGTCCTGCCGTGAAGATCAGCAGATTGACGCCATTGCCGAGCACGACGATGCCGATCACCATGCGGATCAGCGCGCGCGACATGATGAGGTAGATCGCGGCGGCGATGAACAGGCCAGTGAGCAAAGCGAGCGCCGTCTCCATCAACTGCCCTCCCCCTCATCCTCGAGCGCCAACGCGATGGCGCTCAGCGTGCCGAAGACGGCGAAATAGACACCGATATCGAAGAGACCCGGCACGCCGAAGACATTGCCGGGCAACCATAGGCCGGTGAGGAAGGGGCGGGCAAAAGCGATCGACGCGAGTCCCGCTGCCGCAGCGAGGAAAACGCCGAAGCCGGCGAACACGATTGGGTTGAAGCGGAGCGCGCGTCGCACCGCGCCAACGCCATGCGCCATGGCGTAAATCGCGGCGGCGGCCGCGGCGATGAGGCCGCCGATGAACCCGCCACCCGGCGCATTGTGACCGCGCAACAAGATGAAGATCGAGAACAGCACCATCGCAATGGCGAGCATCGGCGCCATGGTGCGGAAGATCAGCGAGTTCATGCCGGCGCCTCCGCACTTTTGCGCGGGGCGCGCCTGGTTTTTGCCGGCACGACCGGTTTGGGCTGGCGGCGGATCAAAGCGAGGATGGCGATGCCGGCGGTCATCACCACCGCAATCTCGCCCAGCGTATCGAGTCCGCGGAAGTCGACCAGGATGACATTGACGATGTTGCGGCCATGGGCGAGCGGAACGCTGTTCTGGGCAAAGAAATCGCCGAGCCGATGATTGAAGGGCGCTTCGAGGATCTTGAGCAGCAGGAGCGTCACCCCGCCCCCGCAGACCAGCGCGAGGCTACCGTCGCGCGCCAGATCCTCATAGGGTCGTGGATCGTTGGCAGACAAGCGCAGACGGGTCATCACCAGGGTCAGAATGACCACCGACAGGATCTCGACCATCAATTGGGTGAAGCCGAGATCAGGCGCGCCGAAGAGCAGAAACAACAGCGCCACGGCGAGGCCCTGCACGCCGAGCGCGACAATGGCAAAGAGCCGCGAGCGGGCGATGACGACCATGACGATGCCCACGATTCCCATCGCCACCACCGCCCATTCGTAAAGCCTGAGGCTCGGCCAGGCCGGCAGCGCCGGCCAGCCGCTCATGGTGGCGAGGGGCACGAGGAGAATGAGTGCCAGCATGGCGAACAGCGTACCGACATAGAGCTCGAGCCGGCCATGATGCAGCAGGCGCGTCACCAGCGCGGCGAAGCGCACGAGCGCGAAATAGGCCTGATCGAAACCGCGATCCCAACTCCAGACCAGACGCCGCTCCGCGGCAATGAGAGCCGCGCGCACGGTGTCGGCCTGCCAGAACAACAGGCCGGCGATCAGCCAGGTGAGGATGGTCAGCCAGAAGGGTAGGCCGGAGGGGTCGAGCGTCAGAGCCAGATGAGACTCGACCGCGCTGCCGGTGACGGAAGCGGCGAAAGGGGCGAGCAGTACTTCGCCGAGGCCCGCGACGGAAAACACTACAGAGAATCCGAGGAGGCCGAAGAGAGCCGGACCGAGCCAGCGCGAGAAAGGCGCTTCGGCGGGTGCCTGGGGCGTTGGCTTCAGGGGGCCGAAGAACGGGCGGATCAGCAATGACAGGGCAATTGCCGCCAGCAGCGCATTGCCCAGAACCAGCGCGGCCATCGCAATCGGTCCAATCGCCCCGGCGGCGGAATAGATCTCCTCCTTGGCGAGCCAGCCGAGAAAGGGCGGCAAGCCGAACATCGAGAGCGCCGCCAGCGCCGCAGAAATGAAACTGATGGTCATGGCGTCGCGCAGGCCGCCAAGGGCGGTGATGTCGCGCGTGCCGGTGCTGGTCTCGATGCTGCCGGCGATCAGAAACAGCGCCGCCTTATAAAGCGCATGGGCGACAAGATAGCCGGCCACCGCCATCGCCGCGCCGGCGCCACCGATCCCGAGCAGCAGCACCATCAGGCCGAGCGAAGCGAGCGTGGTCTGCGCCAGCATCTGTTTGAGGTCGGTCTGGCGCAGCGCGACGAGCGCCCCCCAGAGCAGCGTCGCGCCGCCGAAAAGGGTCAGCAGGATCGTCCACAGTTGCGACCCGCCGATCACCGGCGACATGCGGGCCAGCAGATAGACGCCGCCCTGCACCATGGTGGCCGAGTGGAGGTAGGCCGAGACCGGCACCGGCGCTTCCATGGCGTTGGGCAGCCAGAAATGAAACGGCAGCTGCGCCGATTTGGTGAAAGCGGCGAGGACGATGAAGATCGTGATCCAGGGCAGAGCCGCATCCTGGCTAAGCGGTCCGGCGAAGGCAGCGAGCCGACCGAGGTCCCAGCTGCCCGTCGCGAGATGCAGCAGCACGCCGCCTGCGAGCAATGCGAGCCCGCCGATGCCGGTGACCACCAGAGCCTGAAAGGCCGCGCGCCGCGCTTCGACGCGCTCGCGATCGAAGCCGATCAAGAGGAAGGAGGTAACCGAAGTCAGCTCCCAGAAGGCGAACAGCGCTACCATGCTGTCGGCGAGCACCAGCCCGAGCATGGCGCCCATGAACAGGAACATCACCGCGAGAAACCGTCCGCGCCTCGCATCGCCGGCGAGGTAGCGGCTTGCATAGAGAATGATGATCGCGCCGATACCGGTGATCAGCAGCGCGAAGCAGAGGCTCAGCCCATCGATGCGCAAAGAAAGATTGAGCCCCAGCGCCGGCACCCAGTCGATGGCGACGCGTACGGTCTGTCCGGCGGCGGCCTCGTCGGTCAACGACAGGAAGGCGGCGAACAGCCCGGCGGGAATAATCGCCATAATCCAGCCGGCGGCAGGACCGGTCTCGCGCGACACCAGAGGCGCCAAGGCCGCCGCGGCAAACGGCGCGAATGTCAGCAGGATCGCAAAGACGTCAAAGCTCAGTTCCACGGCCGCCCATTCCGAGGATTCGGGCGGTCAGTCTATCTGCTGAGGCGGAGGCGGCAAGGCGAACAGAGTGGGACAACTGACGGCGTGGCTTTGCCGGCTTTCCTGTTCTATGAGACGCGCAATGACCAACATCCCCACGCCCCCCGTCCCGCCCATCGCCCAGCGGCGTCAGCACGCGGCGAGCCATCATGGCATGACGCGGCAGGATCCTTTTCACTGGCTGCGCGCCGACAATTGGCAGGAGGTGATGCAGGCGCCCGAGACGCTGCCGCCAGATATCCGTTCCTATCTCGATGCCGAGAACGCTTATTTCGCCGCTTCCTTCGAGACGCCGTACGCCGAGCTGACTGAAGCGCTGTTCGAGGAGATGAAGGGTCGCATCAAGGAGGATGATTCCGACGTCCCCGATGCCGACGGCCCATGGGCCTATAATTCGCGGACGCTCGAAGGTGAGCAATATCCGCTGATCGTGCGCACGCCGCGTCAGGGCGGCGCCGAGCAGGTGCTGCTCAACTGCAACATCGAAGCGGCGGGCGCCTATTTCGGTTTCGGGGGCGCCGAGCATTCGCCCGACCATCTTCTGCTGGCCTGGGCCGCCGACCGGCAGGGCTCGGAATATTTCACCATTCGCATCCGCGATCTCGCGACCGGCATCGATCGCGACGAGAGCGTCGCCGATGCGGCGAGCGGGCCGCTTTGGGCGGCGGGTGGCGGCGGCTTCTACTACACCGAATATGACGACAATCACCGGCCCTGGCGTGTGCGCTACCACCGCCTCGGCACGGCGCAGGCGGACGATGCGATCGTGTTCGAAGAGGCCGATCCGGGTTTCTTTGTCGGCGTCGGGGAAACCCAGAGCCGGCGCTTCATCAGCATCGAGGCCAGCGATCATTTGACCAGCGAGATCTGGCTGATCGATCAGCAGGCGGGCGGGCCGCCGCAGCTCGTCGCTGAACGGCTCAGCGAGCGGGAATATGATGTCGAGGAGCGAGGTGGCCTGCTCTACATCCTCACCAATGCCGAGGGGGCCGAGGACTTCAAGATCGTCACCGCCCCGATCGAAAAGTCGGGCGCCGAAAACTGGACGGATCTCGTGCCGCACCGGCCGGGCATTCTGATCCTCGATGTGATCGTCCTCGCCAATCATCTGGCGCGGCTCGAACGCGTCGACGGGCTGCCGCGCATCGTCATTCGCGATCTGCGCAATGGCCGCGAATGGACCGTGAGCTTCGATGAGGAGGCTTATTCGCTCGGCATGTCGGCGGGCTACGAGTTCGACACCACCAGCCTCAGGTTCAGCTATTCCTCGCCCACCACGCCGCAGCGCATCTACGATCTCGACCTCGAAACCGGCGAGCGGACACTCCGCAAGGAGCAGGAGGTGCCGAGCGGTCACGACCCCGCCGACTACGTGACGCGCCGGATCTTCGCCAGTGCCGCCGATGGCGAGCGCGTGCCGGTGACTCTCTTGCACCACCGCCGCACGCCGATCGATACCAGCGCGCCGGCCCTGCTCTATGGCTATGGCGCCTATGGCATGTCGATGCCGGCGGCCTTCTCGATCGCGGCGCTATCCTTGGCCGATCGCGGCTTCGTCTACGCCATCGCCCATGTGCGCGGTGGAATGGAGAAGGGCTATCGCTGGTATCGCGAAGGGCGGCGCAGCAAGAAGCCAAACAGTTTCACCGACTTCATCGCAGCAGCGGAGAAACTGATTCAGGATCGCTATACGGCGAAAGGCCGGATCGTTGCGGAAGGCGGCTCGGCCGGCGGGCTGTTGATGGGCGCCGTCGCAAATTTGCGGCCGGACCTCTGGGCGGGAATTCTCGCCGAAGTGCCGTTCGTCGATGTGCTCAACACCATGCTCGATGATAGCCTGCCGCTGACACCGCCCGAATGGCCGGAATGGGGCAATCCAATCGAGTCTGCCGAGGATTTCGCGCTGATCGAGAGCTACGCGCCGTATGAGCAGGTCGCGGCGAAAGCCTATGCGCCGATGCTGGTGCTGGCCGGGCTCACCGATCCGCGCGTTACCTATTGGGAGCCGGCGAAATGGGTGGCGAAGCTCCGTGCCATGAAGACCGACAGCAACCCGCTTTATCTCAAGACGCATATGGATGCGGGACATGCCGGGGCCTCGGGACGCTTCGACCGGCTCAAGGAGACGGCACTCAGCTATGCCTTTGCGCTAAGCTCGGTCGGATTGGCATAAACTGCCCGAAAGCCGCGGTTGGCGCGGCGGGGGAAAGGGCATATATCGCTGCCGAACGATGAAGTTCAGACGAACATAAGAGGCACAAAATGGCTTTCGAACTTCCCCCCCTTCCCTATGCCTATGACGCGCTCGGCCCGCATATGTCGAAGGAAACGCTCGAGTTTCACCACGACAAGCATCATCAGGCCTATGTGACCAACGGCAACAAGCTGCTCGAAGGCTCGGGGCTCGAAGGCAAGAGCCTCGAAGAGGTCGTCAAGCAAAGCCACGGCAAGAATGCCGGGCTCTTCAACAATGCCGGCCAGCACTACAACCACATTCATTTCTGGCAGTGGATGAAGCCCAATGGCGGCGGCAAGAGCCTGCCCGGCGGGCTCGCCAAGGCGGTCGATTCCGACCTCGGCGGCTTCGACAAATTCCGCGCCGATTTCATCGCTGCCGGCACGACCCAGTTCGGCTCCGGCTGGGCCTGGCTTTCGGTCAAGGGCGGCAAGCTCGAAGTCACCAAGACCCCGAACGGGGAAAGCCCGCTGGTCTCGGGCGGCTCGCCGATCCTCGGCGTCGATGTGTGGGAGCACAGCTATTACATCGACTACCGCAATGCGCGGCCGAAATATCTCGAAGCCTGGTTCGACAATCTGGTGAACTGGGACCACGTCGCCGAGATGTACGAGGCGGCGACCAAGTAGAGGGCTGCCTGTATCTGCTTTGGCTGAAGCTTTCTTTTTCGCTCTGGCCGATCGATCCCAAGCAGGATCGCTCGGCCAACCGCAGGGGTCTCTTTTTCGCTCTGGCCGATCGATCCGGAACAGGATCGCTCGGCCAACCGCTGCTTGACCACTCCGACCTGCAGGTCTCACTTCGTTATCAAGCTGAGAAAGCCATCGACCATTCCCTCGACCGACGCGCCGCCTGAGGCCGGGATGCGACCGGGCGTGCGATTGGCATCAATGAGGTAGTCCTTGTCCTCGTAATGCACGAAATCGAACTTGCCGAAGTCGAACCCGAGATCGGAGCGCCGGTCGCGGATGTGTTGTGGAACGGGGAATTCTTCAACGCGGAAGCAGTCTTTGGCTTTGACGAGTTGATGCGGACCCACGAATCGGGCGCAGAATTCATACTCGCCGCAGAAGACATAGTGGCACATGGCAAAGCCGTCCGGCACCCGCTCCGCCAAGAATCGATCCACAACAAGTGTCGTGTCTGCCCAAACCCACGCCGGAACTTGGTCGATCGAGGGATAAGTCTCGTAGGCCTTGGCCCAGGCGACGTCAGGAAAGGGAGGCGGTCGGCCGAGAGCTTTTGCACGCTTGTTCTTCTTTGCCTCCGACAAGCCTCGGTAGTTTAGGTCCGTCTTAACGATGACCGGCCCTCTCCAGTCGTCGGTCCTCGTCATTAGAGCTTCGCTGATAAGAGACTTCGAGATGTCAGTAACCTTGACGTTGAGGCAGAGTTTAAAGCGTCTGGCGAGGTCCGAGTACTCGAGCGGTGTGCGGGTAGTGTCGACGTGCAGGATCGCAATATCGGCATCATCGTGTGCGGACGCGGTGGCAAGGACATTGGCGATGTAGCCACGCTTCCTGAGCGACGCAAACATGTCACCCAGCAAGCATTTTGGCTTGGGTCGCATGAACAGACGCCGGGCTTCCAGCCGGTCATACTCATGAATGATCGCCGCAATCCGGGGCTTCATACCAGAGACCTGTTTTTCCTAGCTCTCGGTCCCTATAGGTAGGGGAATATGCCGGGGGAGGAAAGTTTCGATGAACGATCTTTGGGCGGGAGTCGGCAAGGTCTGGGCGTCGTACAAGCAGCCATTGCGCCCCGGCGAAGGCGTGGCGCAGCAAATGCGAACGCTCCTGAACACCGACGAGGCGGACATGCTATTGCTCGGGGTGACTCCCGAGTTTTCGCGGCTTGGGCGGACAATGACTGCGCTCGACGTTGCGCCGCCGATGATCGGCGTCGTTTGGCCGGGCGACACCAAGACCCACCGCGCGAAGCAGGGCAACTGGCTCGAAATGCCGTTGGATGAGGGCAGTGTCGACGCGGTCGTCGGAGACGGCGCGCTCTGCGTGGTCAGCACGCAGGCGGCGCGGCTGAAGGTGCTGTCGGAAGTCGCACGGGTGTTGCGTCCAGGCGGGCGAGCGGCGATCCGTCTTTTCGCACGCCCCGAAAATGCGGGCACGGTCGACGATGTCGTCGCAGATGCTTTGGCGGGCCGCGTCAGGACCACAAGCGATTTGGTAATGCGTCTGTTCTACGCGATCCCGCGCCCCGGCCCAGATTATCTACTGAACTACCGAGACGTATACGAAATCTTCGAGAGCAAGTTCCCGAGCCGCGAGCCGCTGATGAAGGCGTGCGGTTTCGTACCGGAGGATTTCCGCTTTATCGACTTCTATCGCAACTCGGAATCCTCGAGCAGCTGGTATCCTGCGGCTCTGGCGGTCGAGGAGGCAGCGGAGCAGTTCAGCGATGTGCGCCTTGTCCCGACGACGGGTTATCCACAAGCGGAGCGATGCCCGATACTCTATATGGCGAAGCCGAAGCGGGGTTGAGACGCTGTCGTCTGCCTAAAGGCATCCAGCTGGCCGATATTCGGTCAGCCGCCTGACGCGCTGACGATTTCCTGGCGCAACGGTGGCTATCGCAATGACAACCCTCTCCCGACGATCTGCGGGGGCGTGGGGCTTTTTTTGCATCAAGGAGAATATCTGCGCTTGCCGGGCGCGTAGCGCCTTCATCACCCCCCGGAACGGTGTTAACGTTTCGTTAACCAGGGGGGAGTCTTGGGCGACCCGATCCGAACAATAGCCGTGCTGGTGTCGACCCCTGCGCTGTCGTCGATCCTGTCGATGACGCTGGCGGGATCGTCGAATTTGCGGGTTCGCCCCTTCGACAGCCAGCTGGCGCTGACGACTTACCTCCACCTCGCGCCGGTCGATCTGATCGTCGCCGATTTCGACAGCGTGCCGGCTCGGGCCGATCAGCTGGCGGCGGATCTGCGCCGCGACAGCAAGCTCGAACGGCGCGATTTTCAGCTGATTGCGCTGGCGAGCTCGCTCACTGCCGACGCCAAGGCTGCCTCGATCCATGCCGGGATCGACGAAATCATCATGAAGCCGATGTCGCCCAAATATCTGGTCGAGCGCGTGCTGGCCCGGCTCGCCAAGCGCTCACCCGCCGC
>JBDSEK010000168.1:0-3572 GCA_039920085.1 Devosia sp.
AGCAGGCGGAGGCCAAGCTCACGGCCGCCAATTCCTACGATTACATCCTCAAGGAAGTGCTGTTCATCATGCCGGGCGGCAAGGGCAATGCCAGCAAGCGCACCGCCGAAGCCGCGCAATACAAGAAGAGCTTTTCGGGCTGCGACAGCGCCGTGCAGCTCAGCCTCAACTATACCGACGCGGCGGTGCGCGATATCGGCCGCCGGCATGCGACGCAGATGCCCGACGCCATCGCGGAGGAGCTGAGCAAGCTCAATGTCGGCGGTATCACCAAGCCGCGCGTCGTCGAGAACGGCGTTTCGATGCTGGCGGTGTGCGCCAAATCGGTCTCCGAAGACACCACCTTCCTCGCCAGCGCGCTCCGCCAGGAAACGGGCAACGCCCGGCTCAAGGCGGAAGCCGACAAATACCTCGCCGAGATCAAGGCGAAGGCCAGCATCGTCATCAGCTGAGGAGCGCCCATGGCCCTGCCCCCGATCGCGGTAACCATGGGCGAGCCTGCCGGGATCGGCCCCGATCTCATTCTGAGACTTTATTCCGAGAGGGCGGCACATAATCTGCCGTCCTTCGTCGTCTTTGGCAGCATGGCCTTCCTCGCCGCCCGCGCCCGGCGGCTCGGGCTCAGCATCAATTTCGCCTCCGCCACAGCCGGGGCCGCCGCCGAGCAATTCCCCGTTTCGCTGCCGGTCGTCCATATCGATGGCCTCGTGCCCGATAAGCCCGGCGACACGAGCCCCCTTTCGGGCAAGCTGGTGATCGAGTCGATCGCGCGGGCCGTCGCCGATACGCTCGATGGCGATTGCCGGGCGCTGGTCACGGCGCCGATCCACAAGGCGGCGCTCTATACCGCCGGCTTCAAATATCCCGGCCACACCGAGTATCTCGCGGCGCTCTGCGGCAATGGCAGCACCGACATCCCGCATCCGGTGATGATGATCGCCCATGGTGGGCTGCGTGTCGTGCCGCTCACCATCCATGTGCCGTTGCGCGACGTACCGGGGCTGATCCGCCCGCAATTGATCCGCGATACCGCGGTAACCGTCGAGCATGATTTGCGGACCCGCTTCGATATCGCGCAGCCGCGCATCGCGGTGACGGGGCTCAACCCGCATGCCGGCGAAGGCGGCACGCTCGGCAATGAGGAGAACGATGTCATCCATCCGGCGGTGCTCGATCTCAGCCACAATGGCATGCTGATCGAAGGGCCGTTCGCGGCGGACTCGCTGTTCGTCGAAGGGCGCTGGCGCAGCTATGATGCGGTGATCGCCATGTATCACGATCAGGCGCTGATCCCGATCAAGACACTGGCTTTCGACGAGGCCGTCAATGTCACGCTTGGTCTGCCGATCGTGCGCACCTCGCCCGATCATGGACCGGCGTTCGACCTGGCGGGTACCGGCGAGGGCAAAGTAAATTCGATGCTGGCCGCCATCCGCCTTGCCGACCGGATGACGGGCGGCGGCGCTTGAGCCAGATCGACAGCCTCCCGCCGCTCAGGGAGGTGATCGCGCGGCACGGGCTCAATGCGAAGAAGCAGCTCGGCCAGAATTTCCTGCTCGATCTCAATCTCACCGCCCGCATCGCCCGCGTCGCGGGGCCGCTTGCGGGCGTCACCGTGATCGAAGTGGGGCCCGGCCCCGGCGGCCTGACTCGCGCACTGTTGGCCGAGGGCGCGGCCAAGATCATTGCGATCGAGCGCGACGAGCGGGCACTGCCGGCACTCGCCGAGATCGCAGCGGCCTATCCGGGGCGACTGGCGGTGATCGCGGCCGACGCATTGGAGGTCGACTATCGGGCACTGGCCGAAGGCCCGACCCGCATCGTCGCGAACCTGCCTTACAATATCGCGACGCCGCTGCTCACCGGCTGGCTCGCCGACCCGTCGCCGCCCTTCTTTGACAGCCTGACGCTGATGTTCCAGCGCGAAGTCGCCGAGCGCATCGTGGCCAAGCCCGGCGACGAGGCCTATGGCCGGCTGGGCGTGCTGTGCGGCTGGCGCACCGAGGCCCGCATCGCCTTCAATGTCGACCGCAACGCCTTCGTGCCGCCACCCAAGATCACCTCCTCGGTGGTGCATCTCGTACCGAAGCCAGGTGCCAACGAAGTCCCCGCCCGCGCCCTCGAAGCCATCACCAAAGCCGCCTTCGGCCAGAGGCGCAAAATGATCCGCCAATCGCTGAAGGCGACGGGGGTGCCGGTTGAGAGGCTGCTGGAGGCAGCGGGGCTCAAGGGGGATGAGCGGGCGGAGGAACTGCCGGTGGAGGCGTTTCTCAAGATGGCGCGGCTCCTTGGCTCCTCCCCAACGCCATAGGCGTGGGGCGGTGCCTTCCTTCCCCGTTCACGGGGAAGGGGGACCGCCGTCAGGCGGTGGAGGGGGGAGCCGCTTGCGCGATCTTCGCCAACACCACCGCTGGCCGTTCCTCAATCTCGGCGGCCGTGAACCGCAATACCCGGATACCCTCACCCGCCAACCACTTCGTACGCCGCTCATCCCCGGCCCGATCGTGTCCTGCCCCGTCAACCTCGATCGCTAGCTTCGCCGACGGGCAGTAGAAATCCAGCACATACGGTCCATTCGGATGCTGCCGCCGAAATCGCATACCGGCGGCCCCCTCGCGCAACCTTGTCCAGAGCCTCTTCTCAGGCTCGGTCATGTTTCGCCTTAGATATTTGGCGCGATCGCGAACAAAATCCGGCGCCCGCATTTTGGCCCTCCAAGCGCGCGGCTCCCCTCTCCACCACGCTACGCGCGGTCCCCCTCTCCCGTAAACGGGAAGAGGAAAGCAGATTGCGAGACTATCTCATTACAAACTGTCGATCTGGTTTTGCAAATCGCGCACAAAGCTGCCCATCTGGGTCAGGCGCTTGCCGGCGCTGCGGCCGGCCGCCAAAATCGCGCGGACGGCTTCGACGCTGCGGTCGAGATCCTCGTTGACGATCACGTGGTCGTATTCGCTCCAGTGTTCCATCTCGATGCGGGCGTTTTTCAGCCGGCGCATGATGGTCTCGGCGCCGTCCTCGGCGCGTCGTTCGAGCCGCTGGCGCAGTTCCTTGATCGAGGGCGGCAGGATGAAGACGGTCAGCATGTCCGGGCGGCTCGATTTGTAGAGCTGGAGCGTGCCCTGATAGTCGATGTCAAAGAGGATATCCCGGCCCGCCGATAGCCGTTCCTCGACGTGGGCGCGGGGCGTTGCGTAGAGATTGCCGTGCACCTCGGCCCATTCGAGCAACTCGCCATCGGCGCGCATGCGTTCGAACTCGCGCTTCAAAATGAAATGATAGTGGACGTGGTCGACTTCGCTCGGCCGCTTGGTGCGCGTCGTCACCGATACCGACAATTCGATATTGCCGTCGGTCGCCATCACGGCGCGCGAGATCGAGCTCTTGCCCGCGCCCGAGGGCGAGGCGATCACCAGCATGATTCCGCGGCGCGCAATGGCCATCAATCACTCGATGTTCTGGACCTGCTCCCGCAACTGGTCGATGACCGCCTTGAGATCAAGCCCGATCGCCGTGAGCTCCACGGCGTTGGATTTGCTGCAGAGCGTATTCGCCTCGCGGTTAAACTCCTG
>JBDSEK010000169.1:0-7705 GCA_039920085.1 Devosia sp.
AGCTCAGATGCCACATCTTGCCTTCGGTCTCGATGTTCTCGACCTCGAGATCGGAGATCGCCGTTTCGAGCACCGGGTGCCAGTTCACCAGCCGTTTGGCCCGGTAGATCAGCCCTTTTTCGTGCAAGGAGATGAACACCTTGCGAACCGCCTCGCTCAGCCCTTCATCCATCGTGAAGCGCTCGCGCGACCAGTCGGCAGAAGCGCCGAGGCGCTTCAGTTGGTTGATGATGGTACCGCCGCTCTCGGCCTTCCACTCCCAGACCCGTTCAAGGAACTTCTCTCGCCCCAGCTGCCGTCTGCCGGGCTCCTGCCGCTCCATCAATTGCCGCTCGACGATCATCTGCGTCGCGATGCCGGCATGGTCAGTGCCCGGTTGCCACAGCACGTCCTTGCCCCGCATACGCTCGAAGCGGATTAGGATGTCCTGGATCGTGTTGTTGAGCGCGTGCCCTATATGGAGCGAGCCCGTCACATTCGGCGGCGGAATGACGATCGTGAATGGCTTGGCTCCAGGGTCGGCTCCCGCGCCAGCAGCGAAGGCATTGGCATCCAGCCAAGCCTGGTAGATGCGGCCTTCGACGGCGCCCGGTTCATAGGTCTTTTCGATCATACAAGCGTCCAGCGGCGACAAGCCCGGCGGGATCGATGATCCGTCAGGGGTGATTGGGTGAGGGTCTAAAGCAAGGCAGGAGGGTTGAAGTCAACAGCGCCGAAGGCCGGAGCTACTTCACGCCCCGCGAAATCCGGGCGATTTCCTTCTCGACCATCCGCTCGACGACCGAGGGCAGATTCTCGTCGAGCCACTCCTTGAGCAGCGGCCGAAGCATTTCGCGCATGATGCCCTCGACGGTCGTGCCGTTTCCGACTGCCGTCATGGCGCTGAGCTTTCCCAGGGTGCCCTGTATTGCCGCATTGGTCGCCGGAGCCAGCAGCTCCTCCGCCATGTCGCTGGATAGCCTGGGATCGGGCATGGGCGCCGCCTGTGCCACCGACGATGCCGGGCGTGGTGGCGGCTCCGGCCGGCGGGGCGGCGGCTCGGGCGCGCGATAGACAGGAACCGCTGCCACCGGGGGCGGCGGCGGAGTGGGCTCGGGGTCGCCCTCGAATGCGACGTCCGTGGGATCGATGAGTTCGGGCTCGCCTTCCGGCATGGCGAAATCGGCTTCGACCGGCTCCGGGAGTGCCTCGATGATCGGCATGACGGGCACCGGCGGCGGAGGCACCGCCCGCACAGGTTCGGGGCGCTGGACAATTTGCGCTGGCGACAGCGCAAGCGGTTCGCGCGCCGGCGGCGCGGCCGGTGGAGCACCGGTCGCGGCGGGGCGCGCGGGCGGAGCGGCGGCGGCGTCATCATCGGCAATGATCTGCCGGATGGACGACAGAATCTCGTCCATCGATGGCTCTTTGCTCGCCGGCTTATTCATTCGGACCCCATTCTCCGCGAACGGCGAAAGCTCTAGCCCTCGCGAGAATTACGCGTGATTCGTCAAGGAACAGTCTAACGCGTGCCGGGAGTCTTTGTGAATCCGGGAAGGACGCAAGCGCGTCCTTCCCCCAGGAATCGCTTCGAAGTCAGGGGTTGGTCAGCCCTGCTTTGTTCGTCCACACGGTGTAGACGAAGATCGCCATCCCAAGCAGGACCACGATCGAAGCAATCTGAATGAGGATGTCCGATTGCCCCATCAGGGCCATTGCGAGCCCGATCGGAAAGCAGACCGCGCCGACGAGGGCAACCCAAAAATGGACAACAGCCAGCCGCCTGTCGGCCGCGGCCGGCACCAGGCGGTAGTAAATTCCGTAGATCGCCATGGTGACGAAGCCGATGAGATTATTGTGGGCGTGCGCCGGTGCCATGGTGTGATCCTGCGAGATGGCCATCTGGATACCCCAGATCATCCCCGCGAGAACGAAAAGAACCGCAACACCAAAGAACCAGAACGGTAGTGATTTCATAAGCTTCCCCCAAAGCTGCGTCGCCAGGCGACTCGACGACGCAGGCTAGACTCGCAGCGGCTGGGCGTAAACGGCTACTCTCCGAAATCGATGGCGGTGAGCTCCTGCCATACATCCTCGACCGTCGAGATATAGCCCTCGCCGGTTTTGATCGGCACATCGAGGCCGAGATCGGCGGCGGTGAGATGGCCGGTCGCCGAAATCAGAGCGAAGGTGGCGATCACCCGGCCAGCGCGCGCCAGGATCAAGCCCTCACGCACACTCGTCAGTTCGGACTGAGCGTTGAGCACATCGAGCGTCGTCAGTTGACCCACATCGCGCTGCTCGATCACGCCAGAGAGGGCCAACTCGCCCGCGCCGACCGCTGTTTCGGCCGAGGCAATCGAGGCGCTCGCACTCTGCAGCGCGCTCCAGGACGAAATCACCGCTTCCTTGATCTGGTCGCGGGCGGCCAGGGCGTCCACCTCGCTCTTGATCTGCGTGATATTGGCCTTGCGCAGATTGGCGCCGTTGCGCCCGCCGGAATAAATCGGCACCGCAAGGGTGAGCCGCAGCGAGCCAGTCACGCCCTGCCCGCCACCCGGCAAGCAATCGACCGCGCAGATCGAGCCGATTAAATCCAGCGTCGGACCGAAGGCAGACGCCGCGGATTCCGATTGCGCCTGCGCCGCGCGGATGGCCGCCTTGGCGCTCCGCACCGCGGGGTGCGAAGCCAGCGCTTCGTCGACCGCAGCGTCGACGCTTTTGGGCAGGAGGCTGCCGACCTTGTAGTCACCCGACAGGTTGCTCGGCTTATGTCCGACATAGCGCTCGAAACTGGCGCGACTGGTCTGCAGGCTGGAAATCGCCGCCTGATAGGCCGCGGTGCCTTGCGCCAGGCGAGCCTGCGCCTGCGACACATCGATCTTGGTGCCCTCGCCGATCTTCAGCCGCTCATTGGCGGAATCGACCTGGGCCTCGAAGAACTTGACGTTTTCCTGCCGGAGTTGAACCAGCTGGGTATCGCGGATCACACCCATATAGGCCTGGACCACCGCAAGCAGCACATTCTGCTCGGCGTTCTGCAGCGAATAGCGCGACAGCTCGGCCAGAGCGCGCGAGGCTTCGATGTCGGCATCCGAACCGAGGCTGTCGAACAAATTCTGGTTGTAGCTTAGACCCAAGGACAGGGTGGGATCGCTGACCGATGACGTGCCGCCCCCAACTGAGAATCCGGTACTGGTCGTGGCGCTCGCGCCGATCGTCGGCAACTTCGCCGATTTTGCGAGGACGATGTTTTCTGCCGCAGAATAGACGCTGAGCAGCGCCGACATGATGCTCGGGTTGTTGAGGTAGGCGCTGGTCAGCGCCGAGCGCAGCGTCTCGGCCTGCGCGGTTGCCGGGACAAATAACAGCGCGCATGCCAGCGCCCCGGCACGCAACCCACGAAGAAACACCATAGACGGCCTCCAGCGCGCACCGTAGGCCGCTGATCTGGTGCGCACAACTTGCGGCCACAAGAGCGCAGCCCATTGACCACAAGTTTGATGCGCGGCGTGACGCCGCGGCAACACTGACCGCATGCCAGTCAGTAGCGGCGCTTCAGAACACGAATTCGTCCCTCGTTGGGGTGCCGCCGGCCAGTGGCGGCAGGCGTGCATCGAATTCCGCTCGCGCCGCAATGCCCCGGCCGGAGCGGGCAAACAAATGTGCGACGGGAGGACGCCCCCCCTCGGCTATGAGGGCTACCAGGCGCCCCTCCGCCTTGAGCTGGGCGAACAACGCCTCCGGTACGGCGTCAACGACACCTTCGATGACGATCGCGTCATAGGGGCATTTTGATCGCGCCCCCAACGCGGGCGGTCCTTCGATCAAGGTCACGTTCGATGCACCGAGCCGCTGCAACGACAACCGCGCGGCCGCGATCAGACTGGAATCGTTTTCTACCGCAACCACGCTGCCGGCGAGCCGGGCCAGCACCGCCGCCGAATAGCCATTGCCGCAGCCCAGATCGAGGACATGCTCGCCTGCGCCAATGCCAGCAAGCTGGATCAGTTTGGCAAACGGCGCCGGAGCCGCGAGGTATCGGCCAACCGCGCCCGGCAGGGGGTGAGTGTCATCGATATAAGCGATAGGGTTCCGGGTTGCCGCAACGAAATCCTCGCGTGGCACCTCACCCATTGCCAGGAGCAGTCGCCGGTCAGTGACGTTGCTGGTGCGCAACTGGTTGTCGACCATGGCTTTGCGCGCCTGCGCGAAATCAATCATCTGCAGCTTCCGGAACGGGGCAATGTCCCGATGCTTAGCCTCGCATCGGCGGCGGTTCAAGGCGCAGCAGCGGGGGCTGTGTGTGGCTCGTTCGTAGGCCCGCTGTCTTTCCTACTGCGCTCGGGAGCACCCGCGTCCCAAGCACCAATGCCCCCGCACCCCCTGCAACGCACCCGCAGGTGCTTGCCAAGCCTGGGACTGCGTGGTCGCATGCCGAACCTGAGGGAGGGAGTCCAAAGGTGATCCGAACTATGCTGCTCCGGCTGGGGGTGGCTGTCGCCATCGTGGCCGCGGCGCTCGCCGTCTGGCTTTTGGTCGCTCCACCAGACATCTTGCGTGTTGCGGGTGGCTATGCCGCCAAGATTGTCTGCTCGAGTCATTTCATCGCCGGACGCGACCCGGCGGAGGTTCTGGCCGTAGACGTTCAGGCCCCCGGACATCCGATCCTCAAGCTGGTTTCGGTGACGGTGAACGAGGCTGAAGGCGTGGTCCGATCGAAGCTGTTCGGATTGTTTCCGCTGGGTGTGGCGGTCAACCGGCGGGGGTTGGGATGCACTCTGGCGCCGGACGGAGATGTAGCGCGTGCGCGGGCTGTGCAACTGGCCGAACAGCCTGTGATCGAAACACCAGAACACGCTCTTTGGCCGGACGGCGACTGGGTGAATGCGGAACCGGACGCGGCGCTGCAGTCGGTACTAGAGGATGCGGCACTGGCGGGCCCTGGCATGCGCGCCGTCGTGGTTCTGAAGAACGGCGCGATCGTCGCCGAGCAGTATGGCGAGGGATTCGACGAGAACTCGCCATTGCTCGGCTGGTCGATGGCCAAAACGGTGAATGCAGTTCTGATGGGCATCGTGCTCGACCGACAGAGTCTGGCGGTCGAACAGACGACCCTGTTCCCGCAATGGGCGAACGATGCACGCCGGAACGTAACGATCACCAGCATGCTCAGCATGCTAAGCGGGCTGAAGTTCAACGAGGACTATGGCGACGTCTCAGACGTGAACCGGATGTTGTTCCTCGAGCCTGACATGGCGGCCTTCGCCGCCAGCCAGCCGAGCGTCGCCGAGCCGGGCGCGGTCTTCAATTACTCGTCGGGGACTGCGGTCATGCTCGCCAGGCTGTGGATGGACGCTCTGCCGGACCAGCAGTCGGCACTGCGCTTTCCGCGCGAGGCGCTGTTTGGGCCGCTGGGCATGACCAGCGCCGTTCTGGAGACCGATGCCACGGGCACCTTTGTTGGCGGGTCCTACATGTACGCCACTGCCCGGGACTGGGCCCGCTTCGGACAGTTCCTCCTCGAGTTCGGCGTAGATGAAGACCTGGTGGAAGGATACACAGGGATCGGCCGCAAAGTCCGCAGCACTGGCGGTCGCCTGATGCGCGTTTCCAACGGCCTGCCAGGCGGTTATTCGCAATTCCAGACCTGGCTGCTTGGGCCGCATGAGAGCGAGCCCGGCGAGGTGCCGGTTGGTCTCCCCGAAGGGACGTTCTGGCTCGAAGGGCACGACGGGCAGAGCATCGCCATCGTGCCCTTAGAAAGCCTCGTGGTTGTGCGGCTCGGCCTGACGCCCTGGAGAGAGAACTACTGGCCGGAGAAGCTGGTCCAGGCGGTGATCGGGGCGGTGCGGCAATAGGCAGGGGTTAACCAGCGTCGGCGTCGCGGCTGGACAGCGTTGCCGACGACGTAAGAGTACGTGGCAGCCCGAAGAGGACCATCGCATGCGACGTCTCCTTCTTTGTCTGCTGCTTGCCTTTGCCGCGAGTGACCGCGTGAGCGCGGCTCCCCTGACGCCGCTCGAGCGTGACATCCTCACCAAGCTCGCCTGGACCGAGACCTTCGAGGATGCTGCCGACGTGTTCGACCGGGATGTCGATCTCGGCGTTCACTCCGAATGGACGACATCTCTAGCGAACGGCGCGCTGGTCTATGAAAACACCACGAGCAGCACGGCGATACACTATTTCGGCTTCGGTCAGTTGCGCTTTGCTGGGGGCGCACTGAGCAATGCGGACGGGGCCGAAATTTCGGCCTTGGTCAAAGTTGAGGAAGCGACTGGCGGGGCGGCCGGGCTGCTGGCTGGCTCTGGAAGAACGGGCGACTACATGGTGTTTGCTATCGGGGCGGGCGACCAGTTCCAGGTTTTTGAAAAGAAGGACGGCAGGGTCACACTGATCGAGACCGGCAACAATACTGCAATCCAGGGCAACACGTTCAACACCCTGCGCCTGACGCAGGACGATGGCACGCTTACCTTCCTGGTGAATGACAAGCCGGTGTTCGAGGCGCAGCGCAGCACGCTTGCCGAGGCACCGGTGGGCGTCGCGGTGGCAGGCAAAGGCCGCTTTGCCTTCGACGATGTCGGCATTGTTCCAGGCCGGAGGATGCTCACCTCCTACCGCAAGCTCTGCCACTTGCCGCCTGCCGGGACTAACAATGTCGTGGTGCTCGTGGGAGCACACGAAGGGGCGGCCACCTCCAATGTCACCATCGCCGGGCAGGACGAGGTGACCCAACTGATAGACGTACACGTTACGGCGGGAGACGGTCCGCTCTACGTGATGGCGATGTCGGCGGATACGACGATCTGGCGTATTACGGGTGCCACGGAACGGATATCGCGGTTTGCAGCCATTGCCGGGCCTCGGCCCGCTGCCGTGGCCGGCCTGCCCGAGGATCGCGTGACCGTCGTCCACGAACCCTGCCTTAACCGGCTCGACGGCAAGACCTGGGCGCCAGCTTTCGTTGCCGCTTCGTTGTCGGTGGGCAAGGTGGTTAATGTCACCGCCAGCGAGTATGCCGTCACGCGCGTCGATCTGCCCGAGGGAACAATGGTGACGGGCCAGGATGCGACAAGCACCCATGGGTTGCCCGAACAGGCCGATATCGAACTGCTCAAAGAGGCTCTCCGGTTCACGCCGGCCGGCATTGCCACACTATCGGTCGAAGAGGTGGTCGGCGCGCCGGCCGAGATTTACGAAGTCCTGCCCAGGGAGTGGGGAATGATCGACCTGATCAATCAGGGCAAGCTCGAGCGCGTGCCGGCAGAGCGCGGTGAAAACCTGTTCCGCGTGCTTGGCCCGATGAGATTCCCGCCCGAACCGAACGGCGACAGGCTGACGTTCCTAGTGCCGGAAGGCCTTCCGATGCCAACGGGCAAGCGCAGGCGAAGCAAGGTAATCCAGGAGCGCGCCGGCGACGCTATTGGGGAACAGCTGCGAGATTGACGGCCGCGACGCCTCGGATTCCAAATTGAGGGGCTGATCCAGCTTCTGGGCGGTGGGATGGCAATCCTGGCCTCAGGGTGGACAATGTTTCCGCGCTGACGGATGGCCGACATCGGCGTGTTGCGGAGGACGTGCCGGAAAAGCTTGTGGAGGCCACGGCCGGAATCGAACCGGCATAGACGGATTTGCAATCCGCTGCGTAACCACTCCGCCACGTGGCCTCGACAATAGCCGGGGTGCTATACGAAACGGCTTAACAGAGCAAGAATCCGCC
>JBDSEK010000170.1:0-6895 GCA_039920085.1 Devosia sp.
CGCAGCCCGCGCGAGAAATATCACGTCAATTACAGCCAGAAGACGCCGGGCAACCCGCCCAAGCGTCGTGAAGGCGAAATCAAGGATCTGTCGGGCGCCGAAGTGCTCGATGTCGTGAGGAACGGCAACATCTGGATCAATTTGACGGCTCCGGCCGACGTCGATCCCCGCTATGGCGCGCTGCTCGAGGCGATCTACGATGAGTTCGAGGATCGTGTCCCGGGTTTTGCCAGCTACAAGCGCCGCCTGACCATTCTCATCTCCTCGCCCAATGTTTCGGTGAAGTATCACTCCGACGTTCCCGGCCAGTCGCTGTGGCAGGTCCGTGGCGAGAAAAAGCTCTATGTCTATCCGGCCAAGGCGCCCTTCATCAGCCAGCCGGCGCTCGAAAAGCTGATCCTCGGCCAGCTGCGCGAAACCGACATGCCGTACGAACCCTGGTTCGACGAGTATGCGGAGATCCACGATTTGACGCCGGGCCGGATGATCCATTGGCCGCTCAACGGCCCGCACCGTGTCGTCAACGGCAACATGCTCAATGTGAGCTTCACCACCGAGCATTGGACCGACAATCTCCGCAAATCTTATGCCGTCAACTACGCCAACGGAATTCTGCGCTCCTCGCTCGGGGCCCAAAAGCTCAGCCAGCAGACCAATGGCCTCAGCTATCTCGGCAAGCTTGGGCTCGCCGCGGCGGTCAAATTCACCCCGCTCAATCCGCAAAAGCAGAAGGTCTACAAGGTCGATTTCCGCGTCGATCCACGCGCGCCCGAAGGCGTGCGCGACATCGAGGGTTACGCCTTCGTGAAATGACCACCCTCGACGCTTTTGCCGTCTCCGACATCCCCCGGGCCGTTGACGACGCTGCCACAGGCAACGCGGCCGCGATCACGACGCGCGCAGGGCTTGAGGCGATCGCAGCGGAATGGACCGATCTCGAAGCCATCGCGCCGGGCGCCACGCTGTTCCAGTCGCTGGGCTGGGCCCGGTCAATATTCGATTTCGAGGCGGCACGCCGCAATTCCCAATTTGCCCCGGTGATCGCGACCTGGCGCGAGCGCGGGCGGCTGGTCGCGCTGCTGCCGCTCGAGCGCATCCGCGGTCGATTCCGCACGGCGCTGATGCCGCTTGGGGGGGCCTTCCCGCAATATGCCGACATGCTGGCCGATCCCCGGATCGACGCGGAAAAAGCGCTGATCGGCATGCTGAAAAGTGCCTCCGCCGCACGCCCGGCCGACATCGTGGCCTGGCTCAAGGTGCGGGCCGGCAGCCGGCTGGCAGCCGGGATGTTGCGCGGCGCGGTGGCGACCGGCGAGGCGCAGGGCGCGCCCTTTGTCAGCCTCGCGACGCACCAGGATTTCGATAGCTATTTCAAGACGTTGAAGACCAAGACCCGCAAGAACATGCGCAATGCGCGCAACCGCTTCGAGCGCGAGGGCGCCCTCACCCATCACGTTGCGGCCAATGCGGCTGAAGCCCGCGCCATCGTCGCACGCACCGTCGAGGGCCGCGCCGGGCGCCTAAAGGACCAAGGTCTCACCTCGCGCGCCTTTACCGATCCCGCCTTCGCCGGTTTCTGCGCCAGCCTTGCGACCAGCGCGGATGCGAAATTGCTGGCGATGTCGCTTCGCCACAGGGGCGAGCCGGTGGCGGAGCAATGGGGCTTCATGCATCGGGGCCGCTACTATGCCTTCGTCGCCAGCCGCGATTTTGAACAATCCGACGAAAGCCCCGGCAAACTGCACCTCAAGGAAGTGATCGAAACCTGCTTCGCCCACGGCCTCGAGACTGCCGACCTTTTGGTACCGGTCATGCCCTATAAGCTCACCTGGGCGAGCGGCGTGACCGAGGTGACCGACTTCGCTTTCCCGCTGACGCTCCGGGGCCGGCTGTCGATTGCCCTCTGGGACCGGCGACTGCGTCCGCTGGCCAAGCGGGTGCTGCTGGCGATGCCCAAGCGCCTTCGCGGCGCTGTTCTGTCGGCTGTCGGGCGAAGGTAAGCTGCTCGCTAGCCGCCAATTTCTTGACTTCCGCCGTCCCGCCCCTTAGACCCGCGCCAACTTCGCTCAGGCCAGCCCTGAACCGCCGACCGGGACCCGCAAAGGTCTAAAGAGATCCCGGAGGCAAACACCCCGCAGCGCCATGCGCCCCGGGGTGGGTTTGGCGTTTGCGTTCGGGGCGACCACATGTCCGGTGTTGAACCGGAAGGAAACCGAATGTTCGAAAGCCTCAGCGACCGGCTTGGCAAAATCTTCGAGGGACTGCGCGGCCGCGGCGCGCTTGGCGTGGCCGATGTCGATTCGGCGCTGCGCGAAGTTCGCCGCGCCCTTCTCGAAGCGGACGTCTCGCTCGAAGTCGTCAAGGCCTTTGTCGAGCAGGTGCGCGAGCGCGCCATCGGCGCCGAAGTCACCCGCTCGGTGACCCCCGGCCAGCAGGTCGTCAAGATTGTCCATGACGAACTCGTCCGCGTGCTGGGCGAGACCGCCGTACCGCTCGATTTCAATGCCACGCCACCGGTCGCCATCCTCATGGTCGGCCTGCAGGGCTCCGGCAAAACCACTACCACCGCCAAAATCGCCAAACGCCTCAGCGAAAAACAGAACCGGAAGGTCCTCCTCGCTTCGCTCGACACCCGCCGCCCTGCCGCCATGGAGCAATTGCGTGTGCTGGGCGAGCAGATCGGCGTGCAGACGCTGCCGATTGTCGCCAATGAGACTCCGGTCCAGATCGCGCGCCGCGCCCTGAACCAAGGCCGGCTCGGCGGCTATGACGTGCTGATCCTCGACACCGCCGGCCGCACCCATATCGACGAAGAACTGATGGCCGAGACCGCCGAGATCAAGGCGATTACCAAGCCGCACGAGATTCTGCTCGTCGCCGATGCGCTGACTGGCCAGGACGCGGTGAACCTTGCCCGCTCTTTTGACGTAAGCGTCGATCTGACCGGCATCGTCTTGACCCGTGTTGATGGCGATGGCCGTGGCGGCGCGGCGCTCTCGATGCGCGCCGCGACCGGCAAACCGATCAAGCTGATCGCCACCGGCGAAAAGCTCGATGCACTGGAAGACTTCCATCCCGGCCGTATCGCCGACCGCATCCTGGGCATGGGCGACATCGTCAGCCTGGTCGAGAAGGCGGCCGAGAATTTCAAGGCCGAGGACGCGGCCAAAATGGCCAAGAAGCTCAAAAAGGGGAGCTTCGATCTCGAAGATCTGCGCGGCCAGTTGCTGCAGATGAAGAAGATGGGCGGCATGGGCGCGCTGATGGGCATGATGCCCGGCATGGGCCAGATGAAGAAGGCCATGGCCAACTCCAATCTCGACGAGAAAGTCTTCGATCGCCAGATCGCCGTCATCAATTCGATGACCAAAAAAGAGCGCGCCAATCCCGATCTGCTCAACGCCAACCGCCGCAAGCGCATCGCCGCCGGGTCCGGCACCAAGGTCGAAGACGTCAACAAGCTGATGAAGCAGCACCGCCAGATGGCGGACATGATGAAAAAGGTAAGCAAGGGCGGCATGAGCTCGCTCGCCGGCATGTTCGGCGGCAAGCTGGGCGGCATGATGCCGGGTCTCGGCCAGATGCCCGACCCCACAAACATGGATCCCGCCGAACTCGAGGCCATGGCCCGCCAGATGGGGATCGATCCATCATCGCTCCCCTCTCAGGCGCCACCCAAACAACTAAGCGACAAGCTGCCGACCGATGTCAGCCAGCTCTTGAAATCCGGATCGGGCCTGCCCGGTCTTGGCGGTGCGCGCTTTCCCAGTCTCCCCGGACTGGGCGGTGGCTTCGTGCCGAAAAAGAAATAGAACGCAATCCAGTATCAACCAAGGACTGACCCAATGAGCCTCAAACTACGCCTCGCCCGCGCCGGCACCAAGAAGCGCCCGTATTATCACGTTGTCGTTGCCGACGCGCGTTCGCCGCGCGATGGCCGCTTCATCGAAAAGATCGGCACCTACGATCCCAAGCTTGCCGATGACAGCAAGCGCGTGACGCTCCTGGCCGAGCGCGCCACCCATTGGCTGAGCGTCGGTGCGACTCCGACCGACCGGGTGCTGCGCTTCCTCGACAAAGCGGGACTGTTGAAGCGCGAGGCGCGCAACAATCCCGAGCGCGCCAAGCCCGGCAAGAAGGCGACCGAGCGGGTTGAGGCCCGTTCCAAGGCGGAGGCCGACAAGGCCGCCGCTGCCGCGGCGCCCGCCGAAGCCCCTGCCGCCGAGTAAGATGGCGGCGGATGCCAGCAAGCGCCTGCTCATGGGCCGCATCGGTGCGGCCCATGGCATCCATGGCGAAGTGCGCATCCAGAGCTTCACCGCCGAGCCGCTGGCGCTCAAGGACTATGGTCCGCTGCTGACCGATCGACCGGGTGTCGTGATCGAGATTGAGGCGGCGCGCGCCACCACCAATGTACTGGTAGCCCGGCTCAAGGGCGTCACCGACCGTAGCGCCGCCGAGCGGCTCAATGGCACCGAACTCTTCATCGAGCGCGACCGCCTGCCGCCCGCCGGCGACGAAGATGATTATTATCATGCCGATCTGATCGGCCTCGATGCGAGACTCAAGGATGGCAGCGTCATCGGCAAGGTGACGGCCATTCCCAATTTCGGCGCCTCCGATCTGATCGAAGTGCGCGACCCGCGCACCGGCGACACCTTCCTCTATCCCTTCAGCCGCGCCGTCGTACCCGAAGTGCATGTCGGCGAGGGCTATCTGATCATCGAGGTGCCGCTCGATGCAGAGCCCGGCGAGGAGGAGCCCGATTGAGCTTTGCCGCCGACGTCGTCACCCTGTTTCCCGAACTGTTTCCCGGCCCGCTCGGCGCCTCCGTGATCGGCCGCGGCGCGGCGCAGGGCCTATGGTCGCTTAAGCTGACGCAATTGCGCGATTTCGCCACCGACAGGCACCGCTCGGTCGATGACACGCCGGCCGGCGGCGGCGCCGGCATGGTGCTGAAGCCCGACATTCTCGCCGCTGCCATCGATGCGGTATCGCACCAGAACGATCCGCGCCCGCGCCTGTTGATGAGCCCGCGCGGCGCACCGCTGACCCAGGCGCGCGCTCGCGCACTCGCTGCGGGCCCCGGCGTCGTTATCGTCTGCGGCCGCTTCGAGGCTGTCGACGAGCGCGTTATCGAGGCGCGCAATCTCGAGGAAGTTTCGATCGGCGACTATGTGCTAGCGGGCGGCGAAGTGGCCGCGATGGTCCTGCTCGAAGCCGTGGTGCGGCTGATCCCGGGCGTGCTCGGCGGGGAGGACAGTCACACCGATGAGAGTTTCGAGAACGGCGTTCTGGAATACCCGCAGTTCACCCGGCCACAGGAATTCGAAGGGCGGGCGATTCCGCCGGTACTGACGTCCGGCGACCACGGCAAGATCGAGCAATGGCGGCGCGAGCAGGCAAGGACGCTGACCCGGAACCGCCGGCCCGATCTGCTGAAATAACCTACATCCCTTCCATCGAGCTCATCTCGTGCTCTATGCCATCCATCGGCGCGGCGCCTTCGCCGGTAGGTGCTTCCCGCTGTGTCAGGCTGCCGATGTTGAACTGCACGGCGACCGGACCGGCCTTGTCGAATTTGAGAATCATCTCGACACACTGGCCTTCGACAAAAGGCTGCTCCATGCCGGTGAGCATCAGGTGATATCCGGCGGGCTCGAGCTTCACGGTCTCACCCGGTAGAACCGAAAGACCGCCTTCGACGGGCGCCATCTTCATCACGTCATCCTCGACGCTCATCGAGTGGATCGCGACGCTGGCCGCCGCCTCGCTGGTGACGGCAAGCAGCGTATCGGTTTCATTTCCAGTGTTGACGAGCGTGAGATAAGCGCCGGCCGATTGCGCGCCTGGCGGCGTCGCGCGGAGAAATGCACCTGAGACGGTCACCAGCCCCGAATTGAACGACTGGCCGGTGGGGCAGCCCTCATGCTGTACGCCCTTGTGGGCGAATGCGGGACTGGAGAGAAAGAGGACAACAAGGCCGGCAGCGGCGAGACGCATGGCAATTCCATTTCTATGCTTGGCCGGAGGTCTAGCGCACCCACTTCTTCCTCGCATGCGGCAAATGCACCCGCCCCCGATTGATCTTCAAACCGAGTCCTGACAGGAATGGCGTGGGAAGCCGAAAGGACAATTATGCGCGTCATTCTAAGCCTTCTGCTCATCGCCATTCCGACCGCCGCCCTGGCTCATACCGGGCATGGCGATACCGCCGGCTTCGTTCACGGCTTCGTCCATCCGCTCAGCGGACTCGACCACGTTCTGCCGATGCTCGCCGTTGGCCTTTTGGCTTTCGTATTGGGGGGACGGGCGCTTTGGCTCGTGCCGCTCAGCTTTGTCGGCATGATGGCTATTGGCTTCCTGCTCGGGCGCGCCGGGTTGGAACTGCCGATGGTTGAGCTCGGTATCGCTTTCAGTGGCATCGTCATCGGCGGCATCGCGGCCCTTGGCCGGCCAATACCGCTGGCCGCGGCAATGGGGCTTGTTGGCGCCTTCGCTCTGTTCCACGGCCAGGCGCATGGCAGTGAAATGCCGGCCGACGCAAACGGTCTGAACTACGCCTTCGGCTTCATTGCAGCCACGGCGCTGCTGCATCTGTCGGGAATTGCCGCTGCGCTAACAGCGGCCGCGCTGGCCGGTCGCTTCGGTCGGCGCCTCGTTCAAATCGCCGGCGGCGCTCTTGCCCTGGGCGGCCTTGGCTTCCTGGCGGGCTGGCTTTAGCTGGGCAGCGCTAGACTCGTGGCCAAATCTCCTCTATAGGCCCGCTCGCCTAGGGTTTCGGCCCGGCCAACAAGACCAAATACCTCCGTGCAACCAAGACCGGGCGGTTGGAACATTTCCAACGAAACGCCCCATTGAAAAGATCAGAACGGATCAATCGCATGTCCAACAT
>JBDSEK010000171.1:0-6372 GCA_039920085.1 Devosia sp.
AAGAGTTGGCGCAGCAATACAATGTCAGCCGCGAGCGTATCCGCCAGATCGAAGTGCGCGCCTTCGAGAAGGTCCAGGAAGCGGTGACCCACGCCGCCCGCGAGAAACTGCGCGAGCAGGAGCGCGCCTAAGCGCGCGACGCTCCGCCGCGCTCCAGCAGCGCGTCGATCACCGCGAACAGGTGCCGCCGGTCGATGACCACCATGTAGGTCGGCGGATAGCCGCGGGGATCGGGATCGATCGAAAAGGCCCCAATAGTCGCCTCGTTCGAGGTCCCGGTCTTTTCGCCCGGCGCCATCTTCAAGCCATCGAGCGAATATTTGAGCCCCTTGCTCTCGCGGAAGCGGATCGGGACGAGTGGGTGGACGGACACCCGCTCCCGCGCCGCCACCGCAAACGCGAACGGTCCCGATAGAGCGATCGCGATATCGGCTTCATCGACGAGAATCACTGGCCGGTTCACCGTTTGGCGCGCCACCGCATCGAGCGCCGCCAGCGTGTGATCGAAGCGCTTGCCGGTCATCCCCAGTGCCACCGTCACCGGCGCACGGGTCGAATAAAGCGACTTCTCGAAATCGGTGCTCTCCTGCTCGGCGATAGTGATCATGCGCGTGCGACCAAGCCAGCCCATCGGATTTTCGAGCGAGTCGAGATCGCCGATGATTGCCTCAGGCATCAGCCCGGCCGCGACGATGACATCGGCGCCGCCATCGGCTCCAACCAGATGCCCGCCCCGCAGATAGAGCTCCTGGAGCAGCCCGTCATCGACGGTGCCGCCGCCGACAATGACCAGCAGGCCTGTGAATTTGATGATTTCGGAAGGGGCCACGCGCTCTTGCACGGCGGGGAAACTCTGTCTATCTGTCGGCTGTCTCGCTGGGGTGTTCCGGAAACGGAACTGAGAAAAACCCATTGAACCTGAACCAGGTCATGCTGGCGGAGGAAGTTCGAGATGGCAAGGGCGCGTATTGGATTTGGCGTCCAACCATTTGCTTTCCCACTCATGGCCGCAACTGAAGGAACCGGGCCATGCTCCGCTTTTTCGCCTTCGCGTTTGCGGTCCTCTCGTCCATCGCATTCGCGACGGCGCAGGAACCCAGAACGCTCACGATCTATACCTATGATGCTTTCGCCGCAGATTATGGTCCCGGCCCCATTCTGAAGCCGGCCTTTGAGAAAATCTGCGGCTGCCAGCTGAACTTCGTCGCTGCCGACAGTTCGATCGGCGCTCTGCGGCGCGTCCAACTCGAGGGCACGACCACCGATGCCGACATCATCCTAGGCCTCGACACATCTCTGGCCGGCGAAGCACGGGCCACCGGCCTGTTCGCGCCACACACCCTGGCGCTCGACAAGCTCAATCTTGCATGGGCCGATGCCGACTTCGTGCCGGTCGATTATGGCTATTTCGCTTTCGTTTATGACAAGCGCAAAGTCCCCAACCCGCCGGCAAGCTTCGAGGCCCTGATCGCCATGCCCGAGAGCTTCAAGATCGTGCTCGAAGACCCGCGCTCGGACACGACTGGTCTCGGCCTCGTCCTCTGGATCAAGGCCGCCTACGGCGAGCGCGCCGCCGACATCTGGAAGGGCCTGAAGCCCCACATCCGGACCGTGACGCGCGGCTGGTCCGACGCCTACTATGGCATCTTCCTCAAAGGCGAGGCCGATATGGTGCTGAGCTATACCACCTCACCCGCTGTCCACGCCGTGACCGAGAACGATCCCAATTACGGCGCGACGACGTTTAACCAGGGGGCTTACCCGCAAATCGAGATCGCCGGCATGCTCAAGACCTCATCGAACCAGGATCTGGCAAAGCAGTTTCTGGCCTGGCTGGTCACGCCCGAGGCACAAGCCATCATTCCAACCACCAATTGGATGTATCCGGTGGCGCCGGTCGGCGATGCTCTACCGAGCGCCTTCGGCGATTTACCCGAAAGGGTGCTGAGCCTCGACGAGGCCGCGATCACTGCCAACAAAGCGGCCTGGATCGAGGAAGCCCTTGCCGCGATCCGCTGACCGGGCTCTCCCTAACCGGCCGCTCCGTCTCCTCGGCGGAGCGGCCATAACACTTTCCATCGCGGCACTGATGGCCGTGTTGTTCTGGACCATCCTCGAGGCGGCAGAGGCACAGCCGCTTTCCGCCGCATCCTCCATCGACATTCCCTGGCTGCTGTGGATCACCTCCCTCCAGGCCGCTCTCTCGACCAGCATCTCTCTGGTCGTCGGTGTTGCCATCGCCTGGGCGCTCAATCGCCTGCACTTTCCTGGGCGCGGACTGCTCGCCGGACTTTTCGCCTCGGCGATCGTCACGCCCGGTATCGTCGTCGCCTTCGGCCTGCTCACTGTCTGGGGACGAAGTGGTTGGCTCAGCCGCGTTAGCGAGGTCTGGTTTGGCGCGCCGCTCGATCTGCCGATCTTTGGCCTTGGCGGCGTTGTTGCCGCGCATGTGATCCTCGATGGCGCCTTTGCCGCAACGATCCTGCTGAACCGCCTCAATTCGATTCCCCTCGAGCGACTGAAAACTGGCCAGAGCCTCGGTCTGTCGGCACGGACGCGCTTCGAGATCATCGACTGGCCTGTTATCCGCAGCAGCCTGCCTGGCCTTGGCGCGATTATCTTCCTCCTCGCCTTCACCAGCTTCCCCATCGTGCTGCTGCTGGGCGGAGGCCCCTCCGTGCAAACCCTCGAGGTCGCGATCTACTCGGCCGTGCGTCTCGACTTCGACCTCAATGCCGCTGTGCTTCTCGCTGTGCTCCAGATTGGTCTCTGTTCAGCGATCATCCTCCTGGCCGCGGCGGCGCCTGCTGTTCCCGTGAGTGTCGCGCAGCGGAGCCCATTGCGCTGGCGCGACCGCGGCTGGGCGACGCCGTTGCAAGGGCTGGTGCTCCTCGCCGCGACCGCCGGGTTTGGCCTGCCACTTGCCGCCCTGTTGATCGATGGTCTTAGCGATGCTGTACAACTGCTTGAGAGCCCATCATTTTGGCGCGCCCTCGGCACCAGCCTTGCCATCGGCCTTGCCTCCGCGATCTTGACTCTCGTTCTAGCCGTGACCCTCGCGGCCGCCCGTGCCGCCAGCTCTCTCAAATTCTTCCGTATTGGACTGGGAGTACCGGCCTATGCCTATCTCGCGGTTCCCGCCGTCGCGCTGTCGCTCGGCGCCTTCCTCTTCATCCGCAATCTGGGTATTGCACCCGGAGCGGTTGCACCGCTTGTGGTGATCGTTGCCAACACCTTGCTGGCTCTACCGTTCGGCATGGCAACACTGTCGCCGGCCTTCGACTCGGTCGTTCGAACGCGGGGCCGCCTCATGCGCTCGCTCGGCCTTAGCGGGTCGAAACAGTTCATGCTGGTTGAATGGCCCTTGCTTGGCCGCGACTTCGGCACCGTCTTCGCCCTCGCCTTCTGTTTCTCCTTGGGCGACCTTGGCGTCATCGCGCTGTTCGGCACCCAGGACTTCGTCACGCTTCCTCTGCTGATGCTTCGCGCCTTCAGTGCCTATCGCGGCACCGACGCTGCCGCCATTGCCGCCGTGGTACTGATCCTCGCCGTGGCGGCGTTCACAGTCTTGCCGCTGATGTTTGAGAGGCTGAGCCATGCTCGAGCTCGCTGAACTGATTTTCGCCTATCCCGGCCAGGCGAAGCCCTATGACTTCAGCATGCAAGCATCGGCCGGCCATATCACCGCCATCCGCGGCGCCAGCGGCTCGGGCAAATCCACCCTGCTCGACTTGATTGCCGGCTTCCTGCGCCCCGCTTCCGGCGCCATTCGCGTCGACGGCAAGGACATCACCAAACTGCCGCCGGAATTGCGGCCAGTCTCCATCCTGTTCCAGTCCGAGACCCTGTTCGAACATTTGACAGCGGGAGCCAATGTCGCTCTCGGCCTGGCGCATCCCGATCCGACCGCGGTCAATGCGGCATTGGCCGAAGTGACCTTACCTGGCATTGCCAACCAGAGCGCAGCGACGCTCTCCGGCGGGCAAAAACAGCGCGTGGCCCTGGCGCGGACACTGCTCCGCAACCGGCCCGTGCTGTTGCTCGATGAGCCTTTCTCTGCGCTCGACGACGAGGCCCGTGCCAGCACCCGCCGCCTGCTCCGCAACCTCACCCAGAAACAGCAATGGGCCACCGTGCTGGTGACCCATCATACCGACGACATCGCCGCGATTGCCGATCGAACCTATGTCCTCAAGGACGGCACGATCACACGTTAGCTCGAAGCGCGACTGCCCCAGGCGGCGAAGACCTCGGCGAACAGCTGCTGCGCATTGGCGTCTTTTTCGAGCGTGATGATCGCCCGCTTACCCGTGGCATAGATCAGCGCCAGGTCGATCCATTTCCGCGAGGTCAGCAGTTTCACATTGGCGGCGCTGTCTTCAGGCGTCGCGCTCAACGCAAACAGGAAGGAATTGCCGACGACGCGCGCCGATGCGCCGACCAGAGGCTGACCCCCGGTCAATTCCTGATCCTTAAGCAGTACGCCCGGCAGCCCGGCGATGGAGCCGCCGAGGAACGTGTCGCTAACGGTGAAATTGATTTCCATCAAATGGCTTGCCGGCAACGCCGGGTCGGAATTCTTCCGGATCAGCACACTGACCTGGAGGTTGCGGGCAGGAATATTGGCTTTGCCCACCAAGGTCGGCTGCCCCGTCTCATCGACGCTCCGCGACCATTCGACTGTACCCGAAAATGGCACAGCGCCGGATGTTCCCTTGTCGGACGCTTCGAGCAGCAGCGATTGACTGCCGGCCGCCGTCGCGGAATCGATCCCCTTGAGGGGGTCTTCGCTCGGACCGGTACCGCTGTCGAGCCGATCATCGATCTTGGTATCGCTGCCCGGCTGCAACGCCAACGCAGCGCTTTTTTCGCCGTTCTCCTCCGTCCCTAGACGCTCGTTTCCGGGAAGTTCGGTCTCAGGCTGCGCGTCGTTCAGCGCCGTTTCGGTGTTACCCGGACCATCGGCCGTTGTCGTCTGCGCAGCGGCTGCGACGACCGCCGGCTGGCCCTTGCCGAACATTGCGTCGAGATTGATGAAGCCTTCCTGCCAGGCCCAGAACCCCGCGCCCCCCGCACCGAGCAGCAGAACAACGAAGACGATCAGGAAGACCGTGACCGCACCCATGCCACCGCGCTCGCGCTCGGCCTGTGCCCGTGGAACCCGGCGCGCCGACGTCGCAAACTCGCGCGCTGGCTTGGGGCGACTGTCGCGATCGCGGTCGCGACCATTGCGGCTCAACGGCATGTCGTCCCGGCGGAAGCCATCATTGAGCGAACCGTTCATTGCGCCGTTGCGGCGCGGCGGCGCCTGCATCGGCTCGTCATCATAGGGATCATCAGCCAGTGGCGGCAGCGTATCGCCGCGCGCTTCGCGATCCAGCGTCGCGATCGCGCGGTCGATCGCGCCCTGGGGATCGGTAGGCTGGAACTCGACCTCGACCTCACGGACCGACGACATTGCTTCCATGTCGTCCGAAACCTCCGCGATCTTTCGCGCCGCAAGCCCACCGGAACGGCTTTCGCGGCGCGGCTCGATCGAAGGTGCTCGGCGCTGCGCCGGTTCCGCCGGCTGCGTGACCGGACGATTCCTCGCGGCCTCGGCACGCGCCACGATTGACGGGAGCGGACGGCCAGATTGACGCGCGGCGGGGCGCTCGTGTTCGGGCTCGTTCGCCGCCGGCTGCGGCGCGTTGTTCTTGGCGACCAGCACCGGGTGCGATTTGGGCGGTCGCTTCGGCTCGGTTGCGCGAATCTCCGGTTTTTGCGGCGGTGTGGGAGAGGAGGGCCGCTCGCGGTCGGCATTGGCGATTATGTCTTCGATCGACCCAGCTCTGACCGGCGCCGGTCTCGCATCGCCATTGGGCTTGGGGAATACCCTGCTCTCAGCAGGCTTCGTGGCCGTAACCAGCGGCTTGACCGGCGGCGATGGCGGCTTGGGTGGCGGCGGCGCCGCCGTGACCGGTTTTGGCAGAGGCTTGGGCAGCTCGGCCGATGGAACGGCGGCCGCCTGCTTCGACGCAGTTTTTGGCGGCTCGGAAATGGCCGAGACCGGCTTGGCAGGAGGCGATGGTGGCGGTTCCTGCCCGATATTGGCGATCACCGCTTCGCTGGCCGCCTGCTCGACCTGGCGGATGCAATCTTCCAGTTGTAGGCGGTGCGTGGTGATGTCGCGAGCGGGAAGCGGCGGATTTATCGCACGCAATTGGCCGACAAGCGCGGCGCGGGCCTTCTCATAGACGGCACGGCGAGCCGCCCCGTTGTTCTCGGGCAAAGCCTCTACCGCCCGTCGCAACAGTTCCTTGTAATCCGCCATTCGCTACATTCGCTCAATTTGCATGGGAGTTGTAGCCAAAAAACCTCAGTCTTGGAACG
>JBDSEK010000172.1:0-5425 GCA_039920085.1 Devosia sp.
TGAAAGCCCCAACGCCAAAGCCTGCGCCCAAGGGAGGCAAATCCATGCCGAAGGACGGCCCCACGGATCAGGAGCTGATCCGCGCCATCGCCGAACTGCTCAACGAGCAGAACCTCGCCGAAATCGAGATCGAGCGTGAGGATTTGCGCGTCCGGGTCACCCGGTCCTTTGCTTCGGGCGTGCAGCAGGTGATGGTCCCGGCCCCAAATCAGGCGCTTGTGGTGCCACATCAGCCGATGGCCCCAGCAGGATCGGCCGCCGCCGCTAAGACTGCCGCCGACGACCTCGCCTCAAATCCCGGAACGCTGGCATCGCCGATGGTCGGTACCGCGTACCTCTCGCCGGAGCCGGGCAAGCCGGTGTTCGTCGCGGTCGGCGCGCGGGTCTCGGAGGGTCAGACGATCCTCATCATCGAGGCGATGAAGACGATGAACCAGATTCCGGCGCATCGCTCGGGCATCATCGCGCGCATTCTCGTCGAAGACAGCCAGCCGGTCGAATATGGCCAGCCGCTGGCGGTCATAGAGTAATGTTCCAGAAAGTCCTGATCGCAAACCGGGGCGAGATCGCGCTCCGCGTCCTGCGCGCCTGCAAGGAACTGGGCATCGCCACGGTTGCGGTGCACTCGACCGCCGACGCCAGCGCCATGCATGTGCGCCTCGCCGACGAAAGCGTCTGCATCGGGCCTCCGGCGGCCAAGGATTCCTATCTCAACATCCCCTCGATCCTCGCGGCCTGCGAGATCACCGGCGCCGATGCGGTGCATCCGGGTTACGGCTTTCTCAGCGAGAATGCGCGTTTTGCCCGCATTCTCAGCGAGCACAAGGTCACCTTCATCGGGCCGTCCGAGCATCACATTCAGATCATGGGCGACAAGATCACCGCCAAAAAGACGGCGGTGGAGCTTGGGATTCCGGTCGTTCCCGGCTCCGAGGGAGAGGTGACGACGCCCGAAGAGGCGCAGAAGCTTGCAAAGAAAATCGGCTACCCGGTGATCGTCAAGGCGACAGCGGGTGGCGGCGGGCGCGGTATGAAGGTCGCAACAAACGATGCCGAGATGGCCATCGCCATTTCGACCGCCCGCACCGAGGCCAAAGCCGCTTTCGGCAATGACAGCGTCTATATCGAGAAGTATCTGCAAAAGCCCCGGCACATCGAAATCCAGGTGATGGGCGACGGCCAGGGCAATGCCGTTCACCTGGGCACGCGCGATTGTTCGCTACAGCGCCGGCACCAGAAGGTGTGGGAGGAGGCAACCGCGCCGACCGTCCCCGCCGCGGAGCGCGACCGCATCGGCGAAGTCTGCGCCGCCGCGATGCGCAAGCTCAAATATTCGGGCGCCGGCACGATCGAGTTTCTCTACGAGAATGGCGAGTTCTATTTCATCGAGATGAACACGCGTCTGCAGGTCGAGCACCCGGTGACGGAACGCGTCACCGGCGTCGATCTGGTCTATGAGCAGATCCGCGTGGCATCGGGCGAAAAGCTCAGCCTCGAGCAGAAGGCCATCCAGTTCAACGGCCACGCCATCGAGGTCCGGATCAATGCCGAAGACCCAAAAACCTTCGCGCCCTCGCCGGGTAAGATTCTGTTCTACCACCCCGCCGGCGGCGTTGGCGTGCGCGTCGATTCAGCGGTCTATCAGGGCTACACCATCCCGCCCTACTATGACTCGCTGATCGGCAAGCTCATTGTCTATGGCCGTACGCGCGAGGAATGCCTGATGCGCCTCCGCCGCGCCATCGATGAGTTCGTCGTCGACGGCATCAAGACCACCCTCCCTTTGTTCCAGCGCCTGATCCGCGAGCCAGATGTGCTGGCTGGGAATTACGACATTCATTGGCTGGAGAAGTATCTGGGGATGAAGGGATAAGGGCCAAATAACCTGTGCCCCAGGTGTCATCCCCGCGAAGGCGGGGACCCACCTCACCGCGTGCTCAGACCGTCGCAATAGCGGGATCGTCCCAATTCGGGCTCGTGTCCCGAAAGAGATCTAAAGGCTACGGTCCATACGAGGCTGGCCACAAGTGGGCAGTAGGGTCCCCGCCTTCGCGGGGATGACACTGGTGAGAACTACCCCAGTGCCCTGAGATATTGCGCCGGCCGTGTGCTCAGCGCGCTCCATGTCGTCAGCGCCCCGGTAAAGATCGTCAGCACTACTGCGCCGACCAGCACACCAACAATCACCACCGGGTCCACGGAGAAGCCGACCTCCATCTGGGCCCGCTGCTGGATGAGGTAGGCGCCGGCGATACCGACGCCTGTCGCGAGCAGCGCCGAGAACAGCCCGAGCAGCGCATATTCGAGCGCGAACACCTTGACCACATCGCCGCGGGTTGAGCCGAGTACCTTGTTGACGACGGCATCGGCCTCGCGCTGCTTGCGCCCGGCCGCCATCGTGCCGGCCAGCACCAGCAGGCCGTTCACTACCGCCAGCGCGCCGACGATGTTCACGGCAGTCGACAGCTGGCTCAGGAGGTTGGCGGCCTGGTTGAGCGCGTCGCCGACCGAGATGAAGGTCAGGTCCGGATATTGCCGGGCCAGCGCCCGCTCGAGGTTCTTTTCGTCGCCTTCCTTGGCCTTGATGGTCGCAAGATTGGTGCCCGGGAAGGCGTCGAGCGAATGGGGCGAGAGCGTCACGAGGAAGTTCAGGCCATTCTGGAACTGGTAGTCGCGGAAATTGGCGATCGTCGCTTCCAGCGTTTCGCCGAACAGCGTCAACTCAATCGTGTCACCGACTTTGAGGCCGAGATCAGCGCGGGTGCGGTCGCGCAGCGAGACCAGTGGCGGACCGTCATAATCGGCGGGCCACCACTTGCCGGCGGTAATTGTCGTGTCGGGGCCCATAACGGCCTGCCAGGTGATCGGGATTTCGCCCGACAACATAAAGGCGGATTCCTCGGCGACGCCCTTGAACTCTTCGGAGGGGATGCCCCTCACCTTGGTGATCTCGGCGCGCAGCATCGGCGAGTATTTGAAATCGGTGAGCATGCCGGTGCCCTGGAGAAAGGCTTCGAGGTCGACGATCTCGTCGTCGAACAAATCGGTCGCAACAAACGTGGGCGCGTTTTTCTGCACCTGGCCGAGCAACTGGTTCTGCAGATTGCTCGAGAGGATAACGATCACCAGTAGCATCGCGAGGCCCAGGCCAAGCGACAGGACGACGACCGGCGCGGGCGAGCCCGGGCGGTAAATGCCGCGGAAGGCGTTGCGGAGTGTGGCGCTTGGGAAAGGAGGCAGGCGCCGCAATACAGCCTGCAGCAGCCAGCCCGCGAAGCGGAGCAAGAGGAAGGCGCCGATGACGCCGACCGCATACCAGAACACCAGCTGGAAATTCTTGGTGACGAGCCAGGCTAGGCCAAAAATGCCAAGCCCGGCGATGAGCAGTGGCAGCACCGTGCCCAGTTCGAGATATTCCCGTGTTTTTAGATCCTGAACGCTGGTTCCGACTGTCCGGAACAGGATTGCGGGGCGAAGTTTGCGCGCCCGCACCAGCGGGATGAACGAGAAAGCGAAGGCGGCGAGAATACCGAACGCCAGGGCTGTCAGAAGCGAACCAAGATCGACCGAGGGTGGCAAATTGACCGAGAGGATTCGTCCCAGGACCGGTAAGGCCAGCGCTGTCAGCGCGGCGCCGATCACGAGCCCAATGCCAATGCCCACGAGCGACAGGATGCCGATCTGAGTGAAGAAATGGACGAGGATGCGAGGACCCGTCGCGCCAAGGCTGCGCAAGGTGGCGATTGAGCGCTGCCGCTCGGCGATATAGGCCGACACGGCATTGGAGATGCCGACGCCGCCGACCAGCAGCGAGCTCAATCCGACGATCAAGAGGAACCGCACGAACAAATCGTAGAAGCGCGAAAGGGTACCCGCCGCTTCATAAGGAGAGCGGACCTGCCACAATGAGTCTCCAGCCAAATGCGCCTTCATGGCTGGCATCGCGGTGGTGTAGTCGCCTTCCTTGAGTATGATCTTGTAGCGGTGCTGGGTCAGCAGCCCCGGCAAAGGCGGCCGAGCGTCCGGGTTCTGCTCGACGGCTTCGATCGAGACGACAACGGTCAGACCCAGATGGAAGCCGCGCACCGCCCCATCGGGCACCGAGACGAGTAGCCCGCGGGCTTCGTAAAGCGTTTCGCCGATCTTGAATCGGTCGCCGACATCGATGGCAAGCCGATCCAGCAGCACCGGATCGATGATCGCCCCGTAGGCACCGTCCTTGAACGCCAGCAGCGTCGAGGGCTTGGCTCCATCCGGCAGTTGTGGGCTGAGCACCTGGCCAAGCAGCGGGTAGTTATCGCCGACCGCCAGAACATCGAGGAAGGCCGAATTGCCGGCGTCATCGAGAGACGAGCCGCGGGCATTGGTGTCCATCGTCTCGGCCACCGTGCCGAGCGAGTTGAAATAGGCAAGTTCTTCGGCATTGGCGCGGCGGTCGGCGCGGGTCGCCTCCACATTGCCGCCGAGCAGGGTATTGGCGTCGCGCATGATGGCGGCCTGCAGGGCCGCACCGACTGAACTTACACCGGCAATGGTCCCGGTGCCGAGGGCGAGGCAGGCGAGCAGTACGCCAAAGCGCCTGAGGTCGCCGCGCAGATCGACTACCGCGACGCGCATCCAGTCCAGAAGTCGGCTCATGCGAGGACGGGCTCGTTCGCCGAGGTCAGATGGCCGTGGTTCATGGTCATCTTGCGATCGGCCTTCTCGGCGAGGCTGCGGTCGTGGGTGATGAGCAGCACGGCCGCGTTCTTCTTTCGGGCCAGGGCAAACATCAGTTCGATCACCCGGGCGCCGGTATCCTGATCGAGATTGCCCGTCGGCTCATCCGCCAGCATCAGTCGTGGGCTCGCGACCATGGCGCGGGCAAGGCCGACGCGCTGCTGCTCGCCGCCAGATAGGGCGCTCGGCAAATGCGTCACGCGGTCGGCTAGCCCCACCTCATCGAGCGCGTCCATGGCGGCGCGGCGAATGTCTTTTAGCGGCATGCCGGTTTCGGCGATTTCGAGGGCGAGGCTCACATTCTCAAGCGCCGTCATCGACGGAATGAGATGGAAATTCTGGAACAGGATGCCGAGATTTTTCCGGCGGAAGATGGCGAGGCCGTCTTCATTGAGGGTCGATGTATCGACGCCTGCGACCTTGACCTTGCCGCTGGTTGCCCGCTCCAGCCCGCCCAGGACCATAAGCAGTGACGTCTTGCCGCTGCCCGATGGGCCAACGACGGCAACGACCTCGCCCGAATTCACATTCATCGTGACGTCTTTGAGAATATGGAGCTTGGAATGCCCCGACATCAATTCGAGATTGGTCTTTTCGGTCTCGATGACAGGAACGGACATGGGCTGCGGCACTCGGTGTTTTGAAATCGGGGCTTCTTAGGCGATAATTTCTGAACGGTGTCCATACACGTTGTCGCGGACCAACT
>JBDSEK010000173.1:0-6158 GCA_039920085.1 Devosia sp.
GTTTGCGCGCCAGTGCGACCAGCCGCGGCCCCGTCGTGTCCATCTTGTTGGTAATCCACGATCCATCGCCGAAATAGAGCACGCCCCGGTCGACATATTTTTCCATGTGGTCGGCAAGGTCGGCCGCAATGAGCAGCCGGTCGGTGTCGCTCATTGCGTCCTGCCCGGCTTCGATCTGGTCCATGTTGGTTCGTTTGACGCGAAGGTCTCGGAATCGGGTGATGAGGTCCTCGACCTCGTTTCCCACCCGTTCGCGTACGAAGTTCCGTTTGTGGGCCGTCAATGGCGTGTTGAGCCCGTCGCCGAAATCGCCATTGGTGTAGACATTATGGAGCAGGCCAAAGGCGAGGAAATTTGCCGGGCTGCCGATGTGGCAAAGGATGGAGGCGACGCCCGTGGTGTGACAAAGGAAGGGCTTGCCGTCTGCCTGATAGTAGCCGGCAGTCAATAGCGCCGCGAGGTCATACGCCTTTCGAACAAGCAGCAGATCCGCAAGCGGCAATTGCCGCTCCTGCATCTGATTGTAGAGCTGCAGATTGGTTTGAGCGATCGCGCGCATCGGCTGTCCCCTGGCCATGGGAGGGCCAAGTTGGAGACATGCCAGGCTGCCGTCAACGACTATACGGTGGCGCCGCTATTCATGCGCCGCCCAGCGCTGTCCCGCCTTCTTCTCCGGCATCACCACCATCGCGTTGAAGATCCGGCTGAGGAGGCCCTGTTCGCTCGTCTTACCCTCGTTCTCCTTCCTGAGCTCGACGAGGAGCGCCGAGGTGGCGTTGAGCCGGGCGCAGGCAAGGGTCGCGACATGCAGCGCCGCCAGCGGCTGGCGCTCGAGAAAGGCGATGGGGTCGTCGATGACGCGCACTTGGGCCTCGGTCTCGGCCCGCACCGTGGCGCTATGATCGATGCCGAGCAGCACGCTCATTTCCCCGATCAGCGCGCCCGGCTCGGAAATCGTGGCGATGGTGACGCCGTCGCGGATCACGGCGAGCTTGCCGGTTTCGAGCACATAGAGCTCGCCCGATTGCTCGCCGGCGGTGATCAGGCTCTGGCCGGGGATCAGCGGGCGGACGGTCTGGGACTTGGTGAGGGCGAGGAGGCTGGCCATGCGATCGATATCCTTTGCTTTGCGCCAGTAAAGCAGAGGCGGGATGGGTGCCGCAACGGGCTCGCTACGGGGTTCAGCCGGGCTCGCTCTCCTGCGACCCCTGATAGAACAGCGAGGAGGCGAGCCGGCTCAAAAGACCGTGTTGCTCGGGCTTGTCCTTATGCTCGCTCTGGAGGTCCACCAGCACCTTGCTGGTTTTGTCGAGGCGCGCGGCCAGCACCGTCGCCACCCGCAGAGCCACCTCTGGCTGCCGCTCGAGATAGCGGATGGCGTCTTTGACCACCCGCACGCCACTCGCCTTTTCCGCACGCACCGTGGCGGTGTTGTGCGTGCCAAGCAGCACGCTCATCTCGCCGATCAGCGCGCCGGGCTCCGAGATCGTGGCAATCACCACCCCGCCGCGCTCGACGCTGAGCCGTCCATCCTCCAGCACATAAAGCGTGCCCCCGGGCGAGCCCTCAGTGATCAGCACCTCCCCCGGCGCCAGGGAGCGCGAGGGCTGCGAATAGGTTAGGGTGACGAGACTGGCCATGATGGGCTCCGGATCCGGGCGTGAGGTCGAGCCTATCGCGAGAGGGATGGAGGCGGAAGGGGAAAGGGGCCCAGGCGGGGCGCTGTTGCCCCGCAAACCAATCGGGGTATTCTCGTACGCGGGGGACGGGCGGCGAGGGGCGCAACACAATCATGGATGAGCCAAAATTCGCCGACGGCAAGGTCGAGGCGGGTCTCGAATGGCTTCGCTTCACCCATCCGGTCAGCGAGCACTTTGGCGCCGAGGTGCGCCGCACCGATCTTTCCGGCAAGCGCCTCGCCGGCTGGATGCATTTGCTGCCTGATACGATCCTGACCCTGATGCCCTTCGTCGAGGCAGGCGTCTCCCTGCGCGTCGGCGCCTGCAACCCCGACAGCACCGACCCCCACGTGGTCGACTATCTGGTCCGCCACGGCGTCGAGGTCTTCGATGGTCGCCGTGAGCCGCGCGAGCTTTATGATGAAACCCTTCGCCGTTTCGCCGCCGGCCCGCTCGACGTCATCTGCGACATGGGCGGCGAGCTCATCGAGGCCGCTACCCTCGCGGGTACACCGATTGCCGGGGCACTCGAAGCGACGACGACCGGATTGCACCGGATCAAGCCGCTACACCTCACCTTCCCCGTGTTCGACTGGAACGGCATCGCCCTCAAGGATGCCATCGAGAACCGCTTCCACGTTGGCGCTGAAACCTGGCCCGCTTTCGAAGCCATCACCGGCCTCTCCCTTTTTGGCCGGAGGATTCTCGTGGTCGGCTTCGGTCCGGTGGGGCGCGGGGTCGCTGAGCGGGCGCGCGACCTTGGCGCCATCGTCACCGTGGCCGAACGCGATCCCGTGCGCCAGCTCGAGGCTCTGCATTTCGGCTGCCGGGTGGAGCCTTTGACCGCCGCGCTCGCGGAAGCGGACGTCGTCGTAACCGCAACCGGGCGCGATGGCGTCCTCGGCGAAGCGGAACTGAGCCTTTGTCGCGAAGGCGCGGTCGTCTTCAATGTCGGGCATAGCAACCGTGAGATCGATGTCGACTGGCTGGACCGTCACGAGCGGCGGGGTATGAAGGACCATATCGAGCGCTACGCGATCGGCACCCGGACGCTGTTCCTCCTCAACCGCGGCAGCATGATCAACCTCGCCTTTACCGGCCGCTCTGCCACTTCCAGCATGTTCGATCCCTTTTCCGGCGTGATAATTCGCGGCCTGCTTTGGCTGCTCACCAACGGCGCCGCCGGAATCCCGCCCGGAATTCACGCTTATCCACAGGTACTGGAGCAGGAAGTTGCGACCGTAGCGCTCAACGCCAGAAGGGCGATCCTAGCGCCCCGGACCTGAGCAACGTTATCATTTGCCCCCGTCTTGAAAATGCCGCGTGACATGTCGCACTCTGGCGGCATTCATTTTGGCCTTTCATGAGTTCGCTGGCATTGGCCGGGGACTCACAATGCGGAGCTCAGCATGATCGAACCGTGGGAACTGCTTTTACACCACAGCTATGCCGGCTCGCCCGGCGTGATCTTCGACCGCTCGCCCGGCCGGACCGGCCATGGCACGGCGGTGCATCTGAGCGATAGCGACTTCCTTCCGGATGGCGCGGCGACGGGTTCGGGCGCCATCGCGCTGCACCCGGGTAGCGCGGTCGACGTGCGGCCAACCAGCCCCTGGAGCTCGCTCGATGCCATCCGCTGCGAGTTCGTGTGCAGCTGTGACTCGACGGGCGGCGGCGGCACGCTCATCGATGCCGGCAGCTTCAAATTCGGGGTCACCCAGGGCACACCCAGCCTCGACTACGGGCTCGCCAGCGGCGGCAGCGGCACCCGCTTTGGGCCGGTATCGAGCGAGGGCACCCCGGCGATTCCCTTCAACCAGTGGGTGACGGTGGGCTTCGTCTACGATGGCGTGATCGGCGCCTCGGGCTTCATCCTCAACGGCACTGAGATCACACGCTGGGAGGACATCTGGCAAACCCGGCTCCTACGAACCAGCCATGCGGTGATCGGCAATGCTCGGGCCGGCGGCCAGGCGTGGACGGGCCGGATCGACGACGTCAAAGTCTGGCGGCGCAACCCGCACTACATCGACAATACCTTTATCAACCGCCCCGCCGATCCCGCCACCCGCGATTGCTGGAAGCGATGGAGCGATGCGCTGGGCGTTGCCATCAAGGAAGATCCCGAATGCGCGCGGCACGTCCGCGATCTGATCAAGGCCGCCGTCGCCGCCATTACCCGCCGCGCGCTGCAGGGCAGCCCGGCAACCGCCGCGACCTGGCAGGCCGCGATCGCCGAGTACCAGCGCCTTTGGCCAACCGGTGATTTCAACGGCATCGCGCGCATCTTGAGCGATCTTGTCAGCGGCATCGGCGGCGATCTGCAGCTCAACGATCCGGCGCTGACGGCGCTCGCCACCGACCCCTGCGTGCAACGCATCTTCAAGCGGCTGCCGAGCCTCGATTGCGATCCGGGCTTCACCGGCATCTTCAAACAGACTGCGAGCCTTTTGGAGGTGCAGCCATGAACGAGGAATTGGTCAAGCGCTTCGCGCCGGTCTTGTTTCTCCATCCCGAGGAGAAGTTCGTTCCAGTCGATGCCAAGCGCTACATCGAGAACGCCAATCTCTGGTCGGCCAAGGGCAAGCTCGACGACAAGAACAATTGGGGCGGCGTTGCCCCCGCCGCTTTCCCGCGTCAGCCGCTGGTTGCCGCCGGCGATCTAAGCGGCCTCGCCGCGGAAAATGGCAAGCTGATCGATTCCGATCCGCTCCGCCCGCAGAACCCCGACGAAGAGATGTTCCTCGAAATGGGGGGCTGGAAGGACGCGGCCCTGATGCACGAGGCGGGCGTCACCGCGACCTCCACCAATGTCTATGCCGATCGCACCGCCATCGCCGACAAATATGCCGAGGCGGCGCTCAAGGAGAGCCGCTTCTGGTATCACTGCGAAATGTATGATGGCGCTCGGCTGGCCCTCATGGCCAGTCGCGCCGCGCCGCCCGATGTGTCGCGCTTCATCACCGCCAATTCGGCGCTCCTCTGCTACTACATGTTCTTCCCCGCGCACGTACAATCGGTCGCGGTGGATGAGTGCAACGACACCGTCTCGCAGGAGGTGGCGTGCCACGCCGGCGATTGGCAGTGCATGGCGATCCTGCTCGAGGGCGACGGCAGCGGCGTCGCCGCCCGCTACAAGCCGCAATTCTTCGGCTGCACCGGCGCCCGGCCTTACGCCGCGGACGCAGCTGAAACCCGCCCGTCGCAGTTCGACGAGGACGGGCTGACCGTGATGAAGGTCGAGCGCTGGCGCCCCGCCACCGGCCCGGCGCGCGATCTCCCTGCGGTCGACGAAAACAGCCATCCGCGCCTCTTCGTCGCGCTCGGCAGCCACAGCCTCTACACTGTGTCCGGTGGGGTCGCGGTGCAGCCCTACCGCAACGGCCAGGAACCGCAATGGTGCGGTACATTCGATACACCCAGCGCCATGCCCGAGGGCTACGGCGAATCCGATGATGACGATGATGATGGTGGTTTCGGCAGCTTCGCCGCCTTCTTTGCCAAGTTCTTGACCGGCCTCGGCACCGCCGGCGCACCCGGCGCCGTCATTGGCGTCCTCGCCGCCTCCGCCGAGGGCAATCTGGGCTGGGGCCTCACCGTCACCGGCAGCACCGAGGATCGTCCCAACCCGGACCAGGCCGCCGCCGCGGGCGCCGGCAGGACCATCCGCCCGAAGGGCGTCACGGTCGCAGGCGCCGGTCCCGCCGACACCGTCGATGAGTGGAAGGTGCAGCAGAATTTGCGCATCGACCGCCGCCGCTACGACTACCTCGTCGATCGCGACACCCAGCGCTGGTGGCCCAATGACGATCTCGAAACCGGCTACCGCGGCCGCTGGGGGCAACGAGTGACTGCCGACTTCCTGCCGAGGCGATCAGGCCCGCGCTTCCCGGATTATCTGAAGATGTTCTTCCACGCGCTGGCGGCGGGGGATGTGGAGAAGAAGTTCGAGGATATATGAGCGGTTGGCCGAACGATCCCGTTTGGGATCGCTCGGCCAGAGCAGCAAAAAGAAGTGCGCCTGCGGTTGGCCGAACGAGCCCGTTTGGGATCGCTCGGCTGGAGCAGCAAGAAGAGGCGCGCCCGCGATTGGCCGAACGATCCGACTTGGATCGCTCGGCCAGAGCTCAAGGAAGCTGGCCGGTTGGCCGAACGAGCCCGTTTGGGATCGGTCGCGCGGAGCCGAGGACAACTTCGCGACTACGGCCGCAGGCGCTTGGGGGGCGGAAGGGGGCGGCGGCTCAGAGCGGTCCGCGCGGCCAAAGGGCGGGATCGATCGTGAAGAGATCGGTGCTCTTGTCCTCGGTCGGCGCGTGCGGCGGAGCGATCAGCGCACCCATGATGCGGGCGAGGATGCCCTTGTCATGCGGCTTGCCGCCATGCTCGCGGCTGAGCTCGACCAGTAGCGCCGAGGTGGCGTCGAGCCGTGCCGCGAGGATCGCGGCGATGCGGCTGGCGAGCACCGCATCCGATTTGAGG
>JBDSEK010000174.1:0-5868 GCA_039920085.1 Devosia sp.
GTTGCTGTCAGGCAATTGTCAGCCAAGTACCTGATTGAAAAGCAAAAGCCCCGCACCCTTGCGGGTACGGGGCCGAGGCGTCGGTGCAAACAACCTCTGCCGGAAGCGAACCTCCGGTGGGTGGAATTTAGCGCAAGCAACAGGGTGGGTCACGCCTCCAAAGTCCCTGAGTGCTGCACACACAGGCAGCAGCCTAACCCGTTGCCCAAAAGTTAAGCAGACCTTAACGGCACTGCACAGCGAACCAGCAGCTTCACTGACCGATCACCAGCAACCAGCCACCTGCTGTGGCGGAGTCGCCCACGACTCTAAGGGTTTTGACTGCTCCGCGAGCGATGGCACAGGCCTTGCACCCTCCACCCCGGTGCAAACAACCAACTGTCGGAGGTAAATGTGACAGGAATGAAACGCTTATTGGCCGGTATCGGCCTGGGGGCAGCGTTGATGGCTTCGGCTATCGTCCCTGCATACGCGCAAGACACGATCAAGGTAGGCATTCTGCATTCGCTATCGGGCGGCATGGCCGGCTCGGAAGCGATCATCAAGGACGCCATGCTGTTCTACATCGCAGAGCAGAACAAGAAGGGCGGCGTCCTAGGCAAGCAGATCGAAGGCGTCGTCGTCGACCCCGCTTCCGACTGGCCGCTCTTTGCCGAAAAGGCGCGCGAGCTGATCGCCGTCGACGGCGTGGCCGCGGTGTTCGGCTGCTGGACCTCGTCCTCGCGTAAATCGGTGCTCCCGGTGTTCAAGGAGCTCAACAACATCCTCTTCTATCCCGTGCAATATGAGGGCGAAGAGTCTGAAAAGAACGTGATCTACACCGGCGCCGCGCCCAATCAGCAGGCGATTCCGGCGGTCGATTACCTGATGAGCGAGGAAGGCGGTTCGGTGAAGCGCTGGGTCCTCGAGGCCACCGACTACGTCTATCCGCGCACGACCAACAAGATCCTCGAGCAATATCTCAAGGATAAGGGCGTCGCTCCCGAAGACATCAAGATCAACTACACGCCCTTCAGCTTCGCCGACTGGTCGACTGAAGTCGCGGCGATCAAGAAGTTCGGCTCCGAGGGCAAAAAGACCGCCGTTGTCTCAACCCTCAACGGCGAGACCAACACGCCGTTCTACAAGGAACTGATCAACCAGGGCATCAAAGCCGAGGACATTCCGGTCGTTGCCTTCTCGGTGGGCGAATACGAGCTCGCCGGCATGGACACCGCCCCGCTGGTCGGCCATCTCGCCGCCTGGAATTACTTCCAATCCGTCGATACCCCGGAAAACGAAGCATTCGTGACGGCCTGGAAGGCCTATATGAAAAGCGACGACGTGGTTACCAACGACCCAATGGAAGCCGCCTATCTCGGCTTCAACCTGTGGGTCCAGGCGGTTGAGAAGGCCGGCACCACCGATACCGATGCCGTCCTCAAGGCGATCGTCGGGCTATCGATGCCCAATCTTACCGGCGGGACGGCAACCGTGCTTCCCAACCATCACCTGACCAAGCCGGTTCTGATTGGCGAAGTTCAGGCCGACGGTCAGTTCGAGACGGTCTGGCAGACCGATGGCGACGTGCCGGGCGATGCGTGGTCCGATGCGCTGCCCGAAGACAAGGGGATCGAAGCCGACTGGACCGATCCGCTGACCGGCTGCGGTCACTTCGACACCGCGACCAACGCCTGCACGACCGCTCCGGCCCCGTGACCTGAACACGACTTCCGGCGAGGGCGGCAACCGCCCTCGCCTCCCTCGACCCCGAGCGCACATGATGGCCACCCGTCTCGTTCGACTGATCGCTTTCCTGATCGCTGCATGGTTTCTGGCCATTCCCGCGGCCTATGCCCAGGCCGATTTGACGCCGCTCGTCGATGCCCTCGGGCAAGGGGGCTTCCCCGAGCGTGAAGCGGCGATGAATGCACTGGTCGCGAGCGGCGACGCGCGCGTCCCGCCAATCCTCCAGGCGCTCTCGGATGGCGACCTCTATGTCCGCAAAGCCGACAGAAAAGTCGTCCTCGCCAAAAAGGCCGGCAGTGGTTTCGCTCTGACGGGGCCCCTCGATGGCGCCGCGCTCGGCGAAGCGGCCAAGACCGAGATCGAAAAGATCAAGGTCAATAACGGTCTCCGCGGCAGGATCCGAACGGCCATCGGCTCGATGACGCTGCTCAGCGAGGACCGCACCATCCGCCTGGCGGCCGCCCAAAGCATCCTCAAAAACGCAGACCCCACCATGCTCGATCTGCTCGATCAGGCGCTGGCACAGGAAACCGACCCCGAGATCAAAGGCGTCATGCAGCTGGCCCGGTCGGTAATCGTGCTGAAGACCGACGCGACGATGGAGGAAAAGCGCGGCGCGGTCGCCGCCATCGTGGCAGCGGGCAATCGCGACGCGCAGACGGTGCTGGTTAATTATCTCGCCGGCGCACCGGAGGAGCTGAAGCCTGTGATCCAGGCCGGCATCGATGCGATCGGCCGTACTCTCGCCGTCTGGAACGTCGGCCAGAACGTCTGGTATGGCATGTCGCTCGGCTCAGTCTTGCTGCTCGCGGCCATCGGCCTTGCCATCACTTTCGGCGTCATGGGCGTCATCAACATGGCGCATGGCGAGATGGTGATGCTGGGTGCCTATACGACTTATGTCGTCCAGCAGCTCGTCCTGGAATATCAGCCGGGCCTCATCGACTACTCGCTGGTGATCGCCATCCCCGCCGCCTTCGCCTTTACCGCGCTGGTCGGCATCGGTATCGAGCGCGGTTTGATCCGCTGGCTCTATGGCAGGCCGCTCGAAACACTGCTCGCCACGTGGGGTGTCTCGCTGATTTTGCAGCAGGCTATCCGCGTCATCTTCACCGCCAACAACCGGCCGATCATCAACCCGACCTGGATGTCCGGCGGCTTCGAGCTGGGCGGACTCAGCATCACGCTCAACCGGCTCTGGATCGTGGTGTTCGCCATTATCGTCTTTCTCGCCCTGCAGCTCGTCCTCAAGCGCACCGCCCTCGGCCTTCAGATGCGGGCGGTGACGCAGAACCGCCGCATGGCTTCAGCGATGGGCATCCGCACCCCCTTCGTTGATGCCATGACCTTTGGCCTTGGCTCCGGCATCGCCGGCATGGCTGGTGTGGCCTTGAGCCAACTCGACAACGTGTCGCCTGGCATGGGTCAGAACTACATCATTGACAGTTTCATGGTCGTGGTGTTCGGCGGCGTCGGCAATCTCTGGGGCACCCTGATCGGCGCGCTGTCCCTGGGCATGTCCAACAAATTCCTCGAACCCTACACCGGCGCGGTGCTCTCCAAGATCATCATCCTGGTGCTCATTATTCTCTTTATCCAGCGCCGACCGCGTGGCCTGTTTGCGCTCAAAGGCCGGGCGGTTGAGACGTGATCACTCAACTGGTCTTTCGCGCTCTCGATCGCAAAGCCGTCTGGCTGATCGCCGCTCTGCTGCTGTTCGCGGCTGCAGTGCCGATACTCAATCTCCTGGTGCCGCACGGCAGCCCCCTGCATCTGCCCAACTACCTCGTGCCGCTGTTCGGCAAATATCTGACCTACGCCATACTCGCGCTGGCGCTTGATCTGGTGTGGGGCTACTGCGGCATTCTCTCGCTTGGCCACGCGGCGTTCTTCTCGCTCGGCGGCTACGCCATGGGCATGTACTTGATGCGCCAGATCGGGGCACGCGGCGTCTACGGCAACCCAGTCCTGCCCGACTTCATGGTGTTCCTCCAATATAAGCAGCTGCCATGGTTCTGGCTGGGCTTTGACCATTGGTGGTTCGCCTTCATCATGGTGCTGCTGGTGCCGGGCCTTCTTGCCTTCATCTTCGGCTGGCTCGCCTTCCGTAGCCGCGTCACCGGCGTCTATCTCTCGATCATCACCCAGGCGATGACTTACGCGCTGATGCTCGCTTTCTTCCGCAATGACCTCGGCTTTGGCGGCAATAACGGGCTCACCGACTACAAAGACATCCTCGGCTTCAACGTCCAGGCGCAGACGACGCGCGCCGCTCTGTTCGCGATTTCGGCCATCGCGCTGGCGCTCGCTGTTTTGGTCTGCTCGGCCATCGTCAACTCCAAGCTCGGCAAGGTCATGGTGGCAATCCGAGATGCCGAAAGCCGCACGCGCTTTTTGGGCTGGCGCCCCGAAAACGTGAAGCTCTTTGCATTCGTCGTCTCGGCGCTGATTGCTGGCGTCGCCGGCGCATTGTTCGTGCCCCAGGTCGGCATCATCAACCCCGGCGAGTTCGCACCCGAAAATTCCATCGAGGCCGTGATCTGGGTCGCGGTGGGGGGCCGCGGCACCATTGTCGGGCCGATCATCGGCGCGCTGCTGGTCAATGCCGGCAAGACCCTCTTCACCGGCGCGCTACCCGATTACTGGCTGTTCGCGCTAGGCGGCTTGTTCGTCTTCGTCACCTTGTTCATGCCCAAGGGTGTTGTCGGGCTTTTTGCAGCTGCGCGCGGGGGCTCACGTCTCAGCAATGGCAAGGCGGCAAGCGCCGCGGCCGCTATGGGCGAAACGCCGCCGAGCTCTTCTGCGAAACCGGAGCCCGCCGAATGAACGAACTTGCCGGTCCCACCGAAAAAGACGGCACCATGCTCTATCTCGATGGCGTCTCGGTGTCGTTTGATGGCTTCAAGGCGCTCAACAATCTCTCGATCATCGTCAAGCCCGCCGAGATGCTGGCGATCATCGGCCCCAACGGCGCCGGCAAGACGACCATGATGGACATCATCACCGGCAAGACCCGTCCGGACGATGGCGAAGTCTATTTCGACGGCCGCACCGACTTAACCAAGCTCGACGAGGCGGCCATCGCCAATCTCGGCATTGGCCGCAAGTTCCAGAAACCGACCGTGTTCGAGAGCCATACCGTCTGGGACAATCTGGAGCTGGCGCTCAAAAAACCGCGCTCGGTGTTCGCCGCACTGTCCTATATCGCGGCCAATGACGATGTGGCTCGGATCGACGCCATCCTCGAAACCATCCGGCTGGCCGGCCGCAAGGGCGAGCTCGCCTCGGGCCTCAGCCACGGCCAGAAGCAATGGCTCGAAATCGGCATGCTGCTGGCGCAGGACCCGAAGCTCCTTTTGGTCGACGAGCCGGTCGCCGGCATGACCGATGCCGAGACGGTCGAGACCGCAAAGCTTCTGAAAGAAATCGCCGCCACCCGCTCAGTGATCGTCGTCGAGCACGATATGAGCTTCGTCCGCGAACTGGGCACCCGCGTTTCCTGCCTCGCCGAGGGCTCGGTGCTGGCCGAGGGCACGCTGGAGCAGGTCAGCGCCAACCCAGTCGTCATCGAGCGGTATCTCGGACGATGAACACAGCGCCTACCTGTTGTAAGCAACGCCAAATGATGGAAACGTCCCCCGCGGAACCTGGGAGGCGCTTCGGCGTGGCAATAGTTGGCCTGATTTTGGCTGTACTTGCTGGGGCCATCGTCTGGTACTGGCGGTTGCAGTTGTTGCGCGGCATGGCCGACGAAGTTGCGACCATGTTCGGTCGGGTCAAAGGCCGTTACCGTGTCGACAAATTCCGCCGCAAGGTCGGAGGCTCGACCCACGCCGCGATCGACGATCCGGCCGTTGCCGCGGCGGTGTTTCTGTTTGCCTTGGTGAATGAAAGCGATGGCTTCGCGCTCCCCGCCGAGGCGGCGGTGAAAGCCCAGATCGCTAGAGTCGTGCCGGAAGCGCGCCTGGCAGAAATCGTCAGCTTTGCCCAATGGGCGGCACGCGACGTCGTCGACGCCAAAGATTGCGTTCGCCGCTTCAAGCCGCTTTGGCGTGATGCGCTTGATCGCTCCGAACGCGATCATTTGATCCGCATGGCGCAAGCGGTCGTCGGTTTGTCCGACGCGCCCGCCCCCAACCA
>JBDSEK010000175.1:0-11012 GCA_039920085.1 Devosia sp.
GAACTGGTGGGCCCGCGGGCCGAACTTGCCTCGCGCGGTTCGCGCGCCTATCGCGGCGGGTTGCTGAGGGACATTCGCGGCGGCGTGCTGGCGACCGTGCCCGCGAGCGTCGGGTTCCTTCGTCAGGCCCGCATGCAATACGACCGGATCATTGTCATTGGCGATTTGACCATGGTCCTCGGGTGCCGCCTCGCTGCGCTGAGCGGCATCACCTATATCGACGTCTATCGATCGGGCTATGAACGCTCTTACTGGGGCATCGAAAAGCGCCTGATACGAATGACCTGCGCCCGCGTGTTCTGCCGCAGCGCAGCTCTGGCGAAATCTTTGCGCGATGCCGGCATCGATGCGAGCGCCGCGGGCAATGTGATGATGGATACCATCCCGCGCGGCGACTATGACGCCAAAGCGCAGCGGATCCGGCCGCTCGCGGTGGTATTGCTGCCCGGCAGCCGCGACACCACCATCGACAATTTCCGTATCCAGGCGGCGGCCCTTCGCCTGCTGCCCGAAGCCTTGCGGCCCGATCTCTTCCTCGCGCTCTCGGCCGGCGTCGACCCGGTGGCGCTGGGACAGATCGCAAGCCTTCGTTTCGCGCCGGCGGCGACGGCGGAGGCGGGTGATGCCGGTACGCTGACGGGTGACCTGACGGTGCATCTGAGCCGCGACGTCCTCGGCAATCTGCTCGATGCCTCCGACCTCGCGCTGTCGCAGGCGGGGACCGCCACCATCCAGACCATCGGCAGCGGCAAGCCGGTGGTCACCATGCGGGCGAAGCGCAATCGCGACGCGCGCATCAAGGGCATCAGCGCGCTCTATGGCGAGGCCCGCATTCTGGTTGAAGCGGAGCCGGACTCCGTGGCATCGGCCTTGCGGCAGCTGCTTGCCGATCCGGCCGAACGAGCGCGTCGCTCGGCCATCGGCCGCGAACGCATCGGCCCGCCCGGCGCCATTGCAGCCATCATCGCCGAACTGTCGCGCTAGGAATCGGCGAGCGCGAAGGCCTTCTCGAGGACACGATCGAGGCTCGCTTTGAGCGTCGCGGCATCGCTATCCTCCGCCGCGCCGCCGTCGACGAAGAACGGCCCCTCGGCGACCACCGCGATCTGCGAAAACGGCAGATGGAACTGCATCCGGTCCCACATGCGCTCGAGCACGCGCCGCCGCGAGCTGACCAGCGCCACGACGAAGATCGGCCGCCCGGAGTGCCGCGCCATGGCCAGCAAGCCCCGGCTGACATTGCGGCCCGGCACCGGCGGAATGTCCGCCGTCGCGATCGTCGATCGACCGTCAGCCAGGGTTCGGAGTGTCTTGCGAAAGGCGCCGACCCCGCCCGTGCCGTGGCGCTGCTGTTCGCTCGCCCCCGAACCCTCGACCACGCCGAATCCGAAGCTTTGCGCGATGCCTTGGGCGATCTGTCCGTCCGGATGGGTCGAGATCATGATGGCGAAGCGCTGGGGCTCCGGCCAGGTCGAATAGATGAGGTTGGATTGACCGTGCCACGAAGTGACGATCGCCGGCCAATCGGCCTCTATCCGGGCCCAGAAATCGGGCGGGTCGTAGACCACGCGAGAGGTGGCGCGCACCAGGCGCAACCATGGTCCAAGCACGGCCCACCCGGCGGCGCGGCGCAGCCACAACGCAAAAGGCCCCGCTTGAGGGGCCTCCGCATCACTCATGAATGGTCCTCGTGCGGGTCGAGCAGTCGGTGCAGATGCACGATGAAATAGCGCATCTGTGCATTGTCCACCGTCAGCTGCGCCTTGGCCTTCCACACCGCCTGCGCTGCGGCGTAGTTGGGATAGACCCCGACCAGATCGACCTTGCTTAGATCTTTGAAGGTGATGCCCTCGATATTTTCGAGCTCGCCGCCGATGACCAGATGCAACAACTGCTTCTGGGGGTCTTTCGCTTGCGCCTTCAAATCGTGCTCCGTTCGCGGCCGGCTTCGATCCCCGGGCAGCCATAGACCCGGATCAGCGCGCTCGTCAGCCATTGTCTTAGCGAACCCTGGGCGAACGCGGCAAGCGCTCCATGGCGCACATCGGGCTTGTTGAATTGCATGGCTGCGCCACACGCATCGACGAAAGTGACGCCGCATTCGCCCATGATCACCGCCGCGCCAGCAATGTCCCAGTCCTGTGCCCCCCGCCGTACTACGGTGGCGTCGAGCTTGCCGGTCGCGACCTGGGTCAGCCGGTAGGCGAGCGAGGGGTAAGCGGGGCCACGCGTATAGTCGAGCCCGGCCGCCTGCAGCTCGTGATGCACCGCGCCGGGCGCCGGGATTAGCGGCGAGATCCGGTCGGGCGGGGTCTGCCGCACCAATGGCGTCCCATTGACGCGTGCCCCGCCACCGAGCCAGGCCTCATACATCTGGTCGCGCGCCGGCGCGTAAACGACGCCAACCACCGGCCGGCCGTTCTCGACAATGGCGAGCGACACCGTCCAGGAATCCTCGCCGTTGATGAAGCCGCGCGTCCCATCGATCGGGTCGACAACAAAGCAGCGCTGCGTGTTGAGGCGCTGAGGGTCGTCGGCGCTCTCTTCGCTGAGCCACCCGTAATTGGGCCGCGCCGTAGTGAGCGCGGAGAACAGGAATTTGTCGAGCACGATATCGGCTTCGGAAACTGGAGAGGCGTTCTCGCCCTTGGTCCAGTTCTTGACGTCGCGGCGAAAATACGAGCTCGCAATGATCCCCGCCGTGACAGCCGCCGTGCGCAGCAATTGCAGGTCGTCGGCATAGCTCGTGGCAGGCGGTTCGGTCATCGGCATCGTGTCTGTTTCGCGGGCCTTCTAGGCTCATCCATCAGGCCGGTCCAGCAGGCTTTGCTTAACTCTGCCATGCCGCTGGTCACGCCCCGCTAACCCTCGCCAAAACTACCTAAACTTAACCCAGTTTCTTAAGCGCGGCAGAAAGAGGGGCGGGTAGATTGGCACCCATAAGAGGGCACCAAAATAACCAAGCTCTCGGGGTTAACAGGAAGGCGTCTTACAAAATGGTCCAGCATTTGGGACTAGAGGGCTCGTCGGTTGTGGTGCTCTTTGGCACGCGTAGCGCGGCAAAGGTCGCAGCCGAGCCGTACACGGCAAAGAAATTCGGCCCCGCCAACGACAATGGACCCAAGGATCCGGTCAAGACCGTCACCATCCGCAAGCAGCTCGAAAAATCGGGCGTGGCGATCAAGGTGAAGGTGCCGGTAACCGAATTCGTCGGCGTTGCCGTTTCGACCCGCATCTCGGAAGAGGGCGTGCTGTCGAGCACGATCGAACTCGTGCATGGCGATCCCGACCTCAACTACCAGGTGTTCGAGGAACTTGGGAACGCCAACGTCGTCGCCGAATGGCAGAACTGGGGCAAGAAGCTCCGTTTGCCGCTCTATATCAAGGCCGGCGACGGCTCGATGCTGCCCTATAGTCAGCAGGTCGATGGCGTCGCGCTGGGCCTGTCCTCGGCCCGCCGCAGGATGGCGCATGACGATGAGCGTCGCCCGCGCTTCCTCAATCGCCGCAAGCCCGGCGAATCGGCTGGCTCATAAGCCATCAAAAATTTCCGTCTCGGGCTGCAACCCTTGCGGGTTGAGCCCCGTTAGTCCAATGCCGGCCGCGCTTTGCACCAAGGCCCCGCCGGCAGCCCCGATAGCGACCTCCAAGCGCTAGATGGCCCGTCACTTCCCCCGAGTGACGGGCCTCGGTCTGTCTGCCGTCAGAAAATCGATTCCGCCAGCATCGCCAATGTCAGCGCCAAGCCCACCCAGTGATTGGCCTGGAAGCGGGCCAGCGCATTGCTGGCAGACGCTGTGTCGAGCGTCTGCACCTGCCAGATCAGGAGGCCCGCAGGCGCGAGCAGCGCAATGGCCAGCACCGGCCCGCCGCCGGCCAGCAGACCCGCCCCGAGCCAGCAGAAACTGGCTGCGGCGTAAAACATTCCGACCGCTATTTTCACCCGAGCCCCGAACAGCCGCGCCGTCGATTTGACCCGGACCAGTGCATCGTCCTCGATATCCTGAAGCGCGTAGATCGTGTCGTAGCCGATCACCCACAGGATCGAGCCGAGATAGAGCAGCACCGGCGGCAGCGACAGCGCCGAGGTTTCAGCCGTCCACCCGATCAGTGCGCCCCAGGAGAAGGCAAGGCCGAGAAAAAATTGCGGCCACCAGGTGACGCGCTTCATGAAGGGGTAGATTCCAACGAGCAGCAGCGAGCCGACGCCCAATGCAACGGTGAGCAGGTTGAATTGCAGCAGCACCACGAGACCCGCCAGGGCCTGGAGGATGAGGAACAACAAAGCCTGCCGCTTGCTCACCTGTCCGGACGGAATCGGCCGCTGGCGAGTGCGGGCCACCTGCATGTCGATATCGGTATCGACAATATCGTTGAAGGTGCAGCCAGCGCCGCGCATGGCCACCGCGCCCACGAGGCAGAGCAGTGCCGCGCGCCAGTCGAAGCCGAGCCCCGGATTTTTGATGGCCGCCAGTGCCAGTGAAAAGCCGCAGGGCCAGAACAGTAGCCAGAAGCCGATCGGCCGGTCCCAGCGCGCCAGCCGGGCATAGGGCCTGAGCCAGCCCGGCGCGAAGCGGTCCACCCAATTGCCGCTTGCGGCATCTGGCAGGCCCGGGGCCGGCATCTGCGGACTTTGCATCGCCCATCGTCCTGTGCGGTAATGGAGCGACTTATCCCGCCCGCCACCTGCCGAAGCAAGATGCCACGCGATTACAAGTCTTTCCCGCGGCTGTTCGTCGATACCGCGCTCGCCCGCGATGCAGGCGTCGCGCTCGCGCCAGGCCAGAGCGACTATTTGCTCAAGGTGCTCCGTCTCAAACAGGGCGACAGCGTCGTGCTGTTCAACGGTTGCGATGGCGCCTGGCTCAGCAAGATCGCGATGGCCGCAAAGAAGTCCGCAGTCCTGGAGCCTGAGCTGCAGATCGCCCATCAGACGCCGCCCTCCGACCTCTGGTTCGGCTTTGCGCCGCTGAAAATCGGGCGGCTCGACTATCTGGTGCAAAAGGCGACCGAGATGGGCGCCGGCACGATCCAGCCGGTCGTCACCAAATTCACCCAGGCGCGCACCAGGCCGGACAAGCTTCGCGCCTGGTCGCTGGAGGCGGCGGAGCAATGCGAGGTCCTGACCCTGCCCAAAATCGCGCCGGAAATCGGCCTCGGCGCGCTGCTCGCTGACTGGCGCACCCAACAAGGGCTGCGGCGTCTGATTGTGGCCGACGAAGCCGCGCCGGCCGCGACGCCAATCGACCAGATCGGCTGGCTCGAAGGCCTGCCGGTCGGCCTTTTGATCGGGCCCGAGGGCGGTTTTTCCAGCGAGGAGCGGGCGCTTCTGCTGGCTGAGGACTATGTCGTGCCGATTAGTCTCGGCCCGCGCATTCTGCGCGCCGACACGGCCGCAGTAGCCGCGCTGGCGCTGGTTCAGGCAATCATCGGTGATTGGCGATAAAAGGATTGCTTTCGGTCCGCCGCTGGCTATGTTCCCGGCCAAGCTGGCCCTCCGTCCGGCACGAATAGAGCCAGTTGGAGTAACCATGGCTGGCGCCGAGTCTTCGCCGCTCATCCAGTCGCGCGCCAATTTGATCGACGCCATGGCGCGCGGCGGCAAACCGCGCTCCCAGTGGCGTGTCGGCACCGAGCACGAAAAGCATGTGTTCCGCAAAGGCCCGGTGCGCCCCGTCCCCTATGCCGGACCGGATGGCATTCATGCGCTGCTCGACGGGGTGAAGGCTCGTACCGGCTGGAATTTCTTCTACGACCGCGCCAACCCGATTGGCCTGCGCAATCTGACGCCGGTGGGCGGTATTTCGCTCGAACCGGGCGGCCAGTTCGAGCTGAGCGGCGGGCCGATGGCGACGATTCACGAAACAGCCGCCGAACTCGATGCCCACCTGGCCGATTGCCACGCCGTCGGCGAGGCGCTGAACATCCATTTCCTCGGGCTCGGCACGACCCCGCTGTGGAGCGTAGGCGACATCCCGGCGATGCCGAAATCGCGCTACGGCATCATGACGCCGTATATGAACAAGGTCGGTACGCTCGGCACCTCGATGATGTACCGCTCGGCGACTGTGCAGGCCAATCTCGACTTCTCCGACGAAGCCGACATGATCCGAAAGCTGCGCGTCAGCCTCGCGCTGCAGCCGATCGTCACGGCGCTGTTCGCCAATTCGCCTTTCATCGATGGTAAGCCCTCGGGCTATTTGAGCTTTCGCTCGCATATCTGGCTCAACACCGACCGGGCCCGCACCGGCATGCTGCCCTTTGCCTTCGAGGATGGCTTTGGGTTCGAGCGCTATGCCGAGCACGCGCTCGACGTGCCGATGTATTTCGCCATTCGCGACAAGCACTATGTCAACCTCGCCGGCGAGAGCTTCCGCGACTTCCTCGCCGGCGAGCTGCCGCAATTGCCCGGCGAGAAGCCGACGGTCAAGGACTGGGAGGATCACCTCTCGACGCTCTTCCCGGAGGTCCGGCTGAAGCAGTTCCTCGAAATGCGCGGCGCCGACATGGGCGACCGCGCGCATGTGCTGGCGCTCCCGGCGCTCTGGGTAGGGCTGCTCTATGACGATGGGGCGCTCGAAGACGCGTGGGACCACGTGAAGAAGTGGTCAGTCGAGGAGATGCTCGAACTCCGCAACGCCGTGCCAAAGTCAGCGCTGAAGACCCAGTTCCGCAACTGTCCGCTGAGCGACGTCGCCGCTGCAATTCTTGGCAATGCCCGCGAAGGACTGAAGCGCCGCGGTCTTGGCGAGGAGGTCTATCTGGCCCCGCTCGAGGAAACCCTCGAGCTCGGCATGAGCCCCGCCGAACGCTGGCTCGACAAATATCACGGCGAATGGGCGGGCGACCTCACCCGCATCTTTGAGGAAGCGGAAATATGACCCGCTTTGACACTTCGCCCCGTATCGGCCTTGGCAGCAGCGGCCTTGGGCTCCATGGCAGCCGCGAGGATGGCTACCGTCTGCTTGACGCTTTCGTCGATCTGGGCGGGACGCTGCTCGATACTGCTGCGATCTATTCCGACTGGGTGCCCGGCGAAATCCGGCGCAGCGAGACGATCATCGGCGAGTGGCTGAAAAAGAGCCGCAACCGAAACAGGCTCAAAATCGTGACCAAGGGCGGCCATCCGCCGATCGGCGATGCGAGCAGGGACCGTCTCGATGCGGCGTCGTTGCGCTATGACGTCGAAGAGAGTTTGCGCACGCTCGGCGTCGATCGGATCGACCTCTATCTGTTGCATCGCGACGACCATCGGGTGTCGGTCGCCGAGATTCTCGGCACGCTCGGGGAATTCGTTCAGCAGGGCAAGCTCGCTGCCCTTGGGGTTTCCAACTGGGATGTGAGCCGGATCGCACAGGCCCGCATGTTGGCGAGCAAGCCGGTGGCCAACCAGCCGATGGGCAATATCCTTTGCCTCAGATCCAATCCGCGGGCGGACACGACGCACCGCACCCTCAATGCTGCCTCGTTCCGCCAAGCCGAGAGCGAAGATTTGACGCTGATGCTTTATACGGCGCAATGCCACGGCATCTTCCAGCCATCCAAGCGCGGCAAGCCGCTTCCGCACGACTATGACAACGCCGCGTGCCGAACGGCGATCGGCGAGATCGAGGCGGTGGCCGATGACATTGGCGCCGATCCGGGCGAGCTCGTCCTCGCCTTCCTCCTGCATTTCTCGCCGCGCATCGTTCCGCTGATCGGCGCCCGCAATATCGATCAACTGAAGCAATCGATGCGGGCGCTCGAACTCCGGCTGGAGCAACCAGTCGTCGAGCGCCTGGCGCAGATTTCGGGCTTCAGCAGCTTCTGACTATTTTGTCTGCGCCGCGATCGTCCGGTTGCCGATCCAGCTCCCCGCAATCGCGAGCAACATAGCGAGCAGCAGGCCGATCAGCACCACCGGTGTCACGAACTCGCCACGGAACACTGCGCGCAGTGCATCGACGATGTGCTTGAAGGGATTGACGTCGCTGAGGATCTGCAACCAGCGCGGCGCCAGCGTCATCGGCAGCAAGATGCCCGAAAGCAGCAGGATCGGCAGCGCCAGCGCATTGACCAGCGGCGCCAAAGCATCCTCGCTCTTGGTCGCAAGGCCGATGGCGTTCGAGATGAACGAGAACGCGGCCCCGAGAATTCCGATCAGGATCAGTGCCACGATCAGCGATGGCACCGGCACGCGGAGGCCCATGAAGTACGCACAGGCCAGCAGCACGATCGCCTGCACCACGATGACCACGACATCGCGCAGCGCCCGCCCGGCGATCAGCGCCGTCCGGTTCGCCGGCGTCACCATCATCCGGTCGATCACGCCCGAGCGCCACTCGGCAATGATGCCGAAGCCGACGAACAGTCCGCCGAAAATCCCCATCTGCACCAATAGACCGGGAACGAAGATGGTCCACGCATCGCCCGGCGGGAAGCCAGGTGCCTGTGCAATACCCGCAAGCAGCGGACCGAACAGCGTCAGATAGAGGATCGGCTGCATCAGCCCGATCATCACCCAGAGCGGTTGCCGCAGGGACAGCCGCATAGCGCGGGTGAAGACGATCCAGGTATCACGAAAGAATGTCATTTTAGTCTCTCCTAGTCGCGCAGGCTGCGGCCTGTAAGGGTGAGGAACACATCGTCGAGCGTCGGCCGGTTGACGTCGACGCCGATCGCATCGATGCCGGCCTTGGTCAGATCGCCCAGCAGCACGGGGAGGGCGCGGCCGCCATCCGGTACATGGAGCCGCACCACGTGCGCTTCGACGCTAGGTTTGTCGGCCCCTTGCAGCGCACCAGCGATCCCGGCAGCGCGCTCTGCATCCGCCTCGTTGCGTAGCGTCAGCGTGATGGCGTCGCCCGACACCCGCTTCTTCAGTTCCGCCGGCGTCCCTTCGGCGACGATCGCGCCGTTGTCGATGATGAGGATGCGGTCCGACAGCGAGTCCGCTTCGTCCATATAGTGCGTGGTGAGGAACACTGTCGTGCCAAGCTTGTCGCGGAGCGAGCGGATATGAGTCCACAGATTTGCGCGGCTCTGTGGATCAAGTCCCGTCGAGGGTTCGTCGAGAAACACCAGTTCCGGCTGATGGATCAGTCCCATCACGATGTCGAGCCGCCGTCTTTGCCCGCCCGACAGCGTTCCGCAGGCACGGGTCCAGACGTCGTCGAGGTCGAGCGAGGTGAGGAGCTCCTTGCCCCGCTTCGTCGCCGTCGCTTTGTCGATGCCGTAGAACCGCGCGTGGCTGACGATCTCTTCGCCCACCACTGCTTCCGGCGAAGTCGAGCCCGCCTGACTGACATAGCCGATCTTGCGCCTCACCCCGATCGCGTCGCGCCGGAGGTCGCTTCCGGCGACGGTCGCAGTGCCCCCCGTCGGCTCGAGCAGGGTGCAGAGCATCTTGAGGGTTGTGGTCTTACCGGCGCCATTGGGCCCAAGAAAGCCGACGAGCTCGCCCTTCCTCACCGCAAGATCGATTCCCCGCACGGCGTCGATCGTCTTGCCGCGCGCTTTGAAGGTGCGCTTCAGCCCCTTCGCCTCGATCATCGTGTTTTCCATTGTGTCCTCATTGTCGGGGCGGTGCCGAATCGGCCTGAAAGCCGTGGCCGCGGTTTGCATGTTCATAGTCGCCTCCGTGCTGGATATCTGGGGCAATCGCCTATTCGCAGTTGCGATGATATTCGCTAGATGGTATTATAGCTTATGAATAAAGATATCAAGTCGTCAAGAGATAATCTTCGTGACACGGCGATGCGGGACATGGTCACGGCCATCCGCGAGTCCCAGGCCGCGACCGACATCCTGGACGAGGCGTTTACTACCCTCCTGGGGATCAATCGGACGGACGGCCGCTGTCTTGATATCCTCCAGCGCCTGGGACCGATCACCGCCGGACAACTGGCGGCCGAGGCGGGACTCACCACTGGGGCCGTCACGCCGCTCGTCGATCGGCTGGAGAAGGCGGGCTATGTAAGTCGCCGCCGCGACACGGTTGATCGGCGCAAGGTCTTCATCGAGTCCACCGCGCTGACCAAGAGCCTTGGCGCGCTGGTTTACGACGAGATGCGCACCTTCGGCGAAAACGAAATGACTGAGATGCCGCTCGCCGACATGCAGATGATCGCGCGCTTCATGCGCACCAGCGCCATCCTCAACCGTGGGCTCGCCGACGTGCTTGCGGCGAACCTGCCGGCTCCGAATGCGGACTCCGAAAAGCGGCTCGCTGCGGCCCGATCCTTTGCCGCCGCCATGCGCAAGCAATCTGCCGCGCTAAAGACAGCGATCGACCGCGTCTGGGAAGGCAAGTAGCTAAGAGGTATCGCTCTGCTACTCCGCCGCCAGCGGCAAGGCATCCTTGTTGTCGAGATTGCCCATGCTGGTGACGATATGGTTGGCCAGCGCATCGTAGATGCCACCATAGGCGTGGCTGGCGCGCATCAGGGCGATCTGCGCATCCCTCAGGCGGGGCAGGTCCTTTTCCTCCGAGATCACGCGCATGCCGGGCTGTAGCGCGCTCTCGGGCAGGAAGCCGACCGCGAGATCGGTGAGGACGGCGCTGGCGATGGCCACGGCATTGGACGTCGTATAGGCGACGCGATAGTCGCGGCCGATGCGGTTGAGTACCTCGATGGCGTTTTCCTTCCAGCCGCAGACCTGCCCGCCGGCAATCGGCAGCGGATCCTGCAGCAGCGCCTGGCCGCCATGCGAGGCGACCCAAAACATCCGCTCGGTGCGGAACAGCTCGCCGAACTCCTGGTTCGTCCCCTGCGTGAAGACGATCAGATCGTACTTGCCCGTCTTCATGCCCTCGAGCAATTCCTCGGAGGGCTGGCAGCGCACATCGACCACTATCTTGGGATGAGTGCGCTGGAAGCTCGAGAGGATCACCGGCAGCAGGCGGACCGCGTAATCGTCGGGGACGCCGAAGCGGATCGAGCCGGCCAGATCCTCGTCCGAAAAGATGTCCATGATCTCGGCATTGGTCTTGAGCATCTTGCGGGCCCGCGAATAGAGCGCTTCGCCATGCT
>JBDSEK010000176.1:0-6537 GCA_039920085.1 Devosia sp.
GATTTGATGGAGGCGATATTGCCCAGCGGCGTCAAAGTCGTCGTGGTCTCGTCGGCGCCGATGATGCCGTCGATCTTGGCAAAGGGCACCGCCGCCAGTTCGCCTTCGACGTCGATGATGCCGCCGAGGTCGGCTTTGCCCTGCACGCCCAGGCGCATCATGTGGATGTCGATATTGTTGGGCGAGGAATCGTAAGGCAGGAAGGTCTCGCCGGTCTCCTGATTGTAGGCCACCGGATCGCTGGCCAGCTGGGTGGTGTACGAGGCCCGCTCAGTCGCCGGCGAATCGTTCCAGAACATGTAACCGACGAGGAAGCCGGCCCCTGAGCCGGCATTGTTGCCGAAGGGATTCCAGCCGAAATCGGCACCGGCATAGCCGATATAACCATCGTCGACGGTACCGACGCCGTTGAACGGGTCCTCGTAATTGCCCTGCACGAGCATGGAGTAGCCCGCCACGGCCTTGGCGAAACTATTGGTAGAATGATCCTCTACGCGCAGATACAGCTCCCCCAGATGGGAGGTATCTTCCGAGGTGAAATTGCCGCCAAAGGTGTTAAAGTCGTGCCCACCGATCGAATACCAGTAGCGCGCGCCGAACTCGATCGCGATGGGATCGTCTTCGTCACCGAGCCCGGCCCATTGTGCGGGCGTCACCGGGTAGGAATCGCGGAAGTCCTCGAAGCCTTCGTCGGTAGAGCCGCCGCCCCAGCCACCATCATAGTCCGCCGCACGTGCCGGTGCGCCGCAGAGACCGGCAGCGGCGATAAGGGCGATTACACTTGAGGTCAAACGGGACATGGAACCCTCGGCACAACGAACGCGATGCTTCGTTTATGCCTCGTTAGGGTTAATGGACCGCTAAGCCCGCCTCACCTGTTTTGCCAACACGTTGGCCAGCACTCTGGCCGGCACTCTGTCGGGCTACATGCCCATCGCGAGCGTGGGTCGCGCCGGGCGCTGGGCGCGGATTTCCTCGGCGACGAGAAAGGCCAGCTCCAGCGCCTGCGAGGCGTTGAGCCGCGGGTCGCAATAGGTGTGATAGCGGTCCTTGAGCCCGGCTTCGGTGATGGCTGCGACACCGCCGCCGGTGCATTCGGTGACATCGTCGCCGGTCATCTCGATATGGATGCCGCCGGCATAGGTCCCCATCTGCCGGTGGATCTGGAAGAAGGAATGGACCTCGCCCAGCACCTTGTCGAAGGGCCGCGTCTTATAGCCATTGGCGGCCTTGATGGTGTTGCCGTGCATGGGGTCGGAGCACCAGACGACGTTCCGCCCGGCGCGTTTCACGACGTCGATCAGCCGCGGCAGATGCTCCTTCACCTTGTCGGAACCGAAGCGGCAGATCAGCGTGATACGGCCCGGCTCGTCGGCCGGGTTCAGCCGATCGAGCAGCTTCAGCAAATCATCGCCCGATAGCGTCGGCCCGCACTTGATGCCGATCGGGTTGCGGATGCCGGCGAAATATTCGACATGCGCCGCGTCGGGCTGGCGGGTGCGATCGCCGATCCACAGCATGTGGCCGGAGGTTGCGTACCATTCATTGGTGATCGAGTCGCGCCGGGTCAGCGCTTCCTCATAGCCGAGCAGCAGCGCTTCGTGGCTGGTGTAGAACCTTGTTTCGCGCAGCGCCGGCGTATTGTCGGGCGTGAGGCCGAGGGCGCGCATGAAATCAATGGCGTCGTCGATTTTCCTCGCTACTTCCTCGAAGCGCGGAAAGGCGGCGGAATCCTTCATGAAGCCCATGGTCCATTCGTGCACGCGGGCCAGATTGGCGTAGCCGCCACTGGCAAAGGCGCGCAGCAGATTGAGCGTCGCGGCCGATTGCCGATAAGCGAGCAGCAGCCGCTCGGGATCGGGCAGCCGCGCCTCGGGGGTGAAGGCGATGTCGTTGATGATGTCGCCGCGATAGCTGGGCAGCGTCACGCCATCGATGGTTTCGGTATCGGCGGAACGGGGCTTGGCGAACTGGCCGGCGATGCGGCCGACCTTCAATACGGGCTTGGCCGCGCCATGGGTCAGCACCACCGCCATCTGCAAGAAGACGCGGAAGAAATCACGGATGTGATCGGCGCCGTGTTCGGCAAAGCTCTCGGCGCAATCGCCGCCCTGCAGCAGGAACGCTTCGCCCCGCGCCACTTCGGCCAGTTGCGTCTTGAGCTCGCGGGCCTCGCCGGCAAAAACCAGCGGCGGAAAGCTCGACAGCTGCTTTTCGGCGGCAGCAAGCCGCGCCCCGTCCGGATAGGCGGGGATCTGCGTGATCGGCTTTTGCCGCCAGCTGTCGGGAGACCAGTTCGTCATGTGGGTTTTGGGCGTTACCTTCGGTGCGGCGGTCTAGCAAGCAAGCGATGCCCTGCCAAGCCTCAGTGCCGTTAGACTGTTGGCTTAGACCTTCACGCCGCCGCGATAGCGGATATTGGGGGCGCGGAAGGTCACGAGTTCCTCGCCGGCGGTCGGGTGCATGGCCATGGCACGGTCGAAATCGGCCTTCGATGCCCCCATCCCCAGCGGAATGGCTGCCATCTGGATCATTTCCGCCGCGCCGGGCCCAGCGACGTGAACGCCGAGCACCTGTCCGCCGTCGGCAAGGGTGATCAGCTTGATCAGCATGCGCTCCGACCGGCTGGAGAGCGTGATCAGCATCGGCCGGAAGCGCGTCACATAGATGTCGACATCGCCATGCGTCGCTGCCTCGGCCTCGGTGAGGCCGATGGTCGCGATCTCGGGATCGGAGAATACCGCGGTGCCGATCAGCGAATGATCGACGGCGGTCGGCTTGTTGTTAAAGACGCTATCGGCGAAGGCCTGGCCCTCGCGCACCGCCACCGGCGTCAGCTGCGACCGGCCGGTGACATCGCCAATGGCAAAGATCGAGGCGATGTTGGTGCGCGAATAGGCATCGGTTTCGATGGCGCCATTGTCGCGCAGGGCGACGCCCGCGGTCTCGAGCCCGAGGCTGGCGGTGTTGGCGCGGCGGCCGGTCGCGAACATCACGGCCCCGAAGGGCGCATCGACGCCATCGGAAAAATGCACGCGAATATCGTCGCCCTGGTGGTCGAGCGACAGCACGTCTGTTTCGTAGATCAGCCTGATGCCGCGCGTCTGCAGCCCGGCCTCAAGCGCCAAGCGCAAATCCTCATCGAAGCCGCGCAGCACGCGCTGGCCGCGATAAACAATCGTCGTGTTGACGCCGAGCCCGGCAAAGATGGTCGCGAACTCGGCGGCGATATAGCCGCCGCCCTCGATCAGGATCGAATGGGGGAGCGTTTCGAGATGAAAGGCTTCGTTGGAGGTAATGCCCAGTTCGCGTCCGGGAATATCGGGCACGAAAGGATGGCCGCCCGCGGCGATGAGGATGGTCGTCGCGGTGAGGTCGCGCCCGCTTTTGGTGAGGCGGACCGATTGCGGACCGGTGAGGACGGCGCGGTCGCGAATGATTTCGCCGCCCGGCCGCTCGACCGCCGCCACATAGGCCGCCTCGAGCCGGGCGATTTCCTTGTCCTTATTGGCAATCAGCGTCGGCCAGTCGAAACGCGACTGGACCGTCCAGCCGAAACTGCCGGCGAGGTCGAACAAATCGGAGAAATGCGCCGCGTAGACCAGGAGCTTCTTGGGTACGCAGCCGCGCACCACGCAGGTGCCGCCGACGCGATATTCCTCGATGACTGCGACTTTGGCGCCGTAGGTGGCGGCCATGCGCGCCGCCCTGACCCCGCCCGAGCCCCCGCCAATGACGATAAGGTTGTAGTCCATCCGGCTGCCGCTAGAGCAAAAAAAGACCCCGCACAAGGCGGGGCCCTTTGGAGCGTTAAGCGGCGCGCCTCACATGTCGAGGCCGACCGCTTTGAGCTCGGCGCGCACCTTGGTGAAGAAGTCCTTGCTGAGATTATTGCCAAAGACGGCGCCGATGGCGCGCATCTCCTCGGCGAGCTGGCCGGTCCCCGCGGCCAGTTTCCTGCCGGCGGGCGTGTCGTAGAAGTCGGTGATGGCTTTCAGTTCCTCGGTCGAAAACACCGTGGCGTAGAGCCGCGCATATTGGTCGGTCAGATCGGCGGATTTGTCGCGGAAGGCAGCCATGGCGCGGATGATGGCGTCGCGGATCTCGGTTTCCTTGGATGGGGTCTGAGCGACGAGCGAGGTGAAGGCGTCGTCGGCCTGCTTGGCCAGCGCCAGCGAGTAGAGATTCTCGAAGCCGACCTGATGGACGTATTTGCGGCCGAGCTCCATCTGCTCGGGCGAAATCTCCTGGGCAATGGCGATATGCGGAGCGCCGAGCGCAAACAATATGAGGATGGACGCAATCCAGCCGCGCGTGAAAATTCTGCCAATCATTGTGGTTTCAACCCCCGTTAGGCGCGCCGCGGCGCACCGCATCAATCGTTCGGACCCCGTCGGGACCGGCCACATAGGCGCGGTCGCAAAGTCCCGAAAACAGCCCGTGCTCGACCACACCCGGTATGGCGGCAAGCGCGCTCGACAGCGCTTCTGGCCGCAAAATACGGCCAAAAGAAGCATCGAAAATCAGGTGCCCGCCATCGGTGGTAAAGGGCGGCCGGCCTGGCTTGCCGCGCAGAACCAGGCCGCCTTCGGCCTCCTCTTCGGCCATCAGCGCCGCGATGGCGCGCCGCGTCACCTCCAGGCCGAAGCGGTTCACTTCGATAGGCAGCGGAAAACGGCCCAATTGATCGACGCGTTTGGACACGTCGGCGATCACCACCATGCGGCGTGACGCCGATGCCACGATCTTTTCCCTGAGCAGGGCGCCGCCGGCGCCCTTGATCAGCACGAGGCCGGGGCCGATTTCATCGGCGCCGTCGATGGTCAGATCGAGTTCGGGCGTCGCATCGAGCGTCGAAAGCGGGATGCCAAGCGCCCTCGCCTTGGTTTCGGTGGCCTCGGAGGTCGATACGCCCACGCAATCGAGCCCAGCCCGAACCCGCTCGGCCAGCGCGACGAGGAAGTGATCGGCGGTCGAGCCGGTGCCAAGCCCGAGCCGCATGCCGGGCCGGATTTCGGCGAGCGCGGCAATGGCCGCCTGACGCTTCAACGCATCGCTCACGGAAGTTCTGCCCCTCTCGCCAATCGTCGCGGTGCTAGAAGCGGCGCCGCGGCAAGTCAACATTGCTGTTCACGGCTCGGTGATCGATCTGTCGCCTTGCGGCAACACCGGCAGGCTAGTTCGCGGTGCACGCGTCGAATCGCGGCTTGGGGCTCTTTTCCCCGATCGGCATTTTAGGTAGTCATTTTATCAGGTTTGGCCGGTTTCCCCGCGCATTCCATGAGGCCCTCATGAATCGACGTCAGTTTGCCTTCTCCCTTCTTTCTGCCGTAGCGCTGCCGCTTGTGCTGGCGAGCCCCGCGCAGGCCAGCCGCTATTACGATACCGATCTCGACGAGTGGGTGGATGAGTCGGACAGGCCGGTGCGCGGCCGCCGCGGCAAGGCGATCCCGCGCGAGATCGTCCCCTATGAAACCAAGTTCAAAGTCGGCACGATCATCATCGAAACCGGCGAGCGCCGGCTCTATCTGGTCCTGCCCGATGGCATGGCGCTGCGTTACGGGATCGGTGTCGGCCGCGACGGCTTCACCTGGGCCGGCCAGCACAAGCTCACCCGCAAGGCCGAGTGGCCGGGCTGGACGCCGCCCGCCGAGATGCGGAAGCGCGTCCCCGATCTGCCGGCCTATATGCCGGGTGGCCCCAAGAATCCGCTCGGCGCAAGGGCGCTCTATATCGGCTCGACGCTGTATCGCATCCACGGCACCTCGGAGCCCTGGACGATTGGCCAGGCGGTCTCCTCGGGCTGCATCCGGCTGACCAATGAGGACGTCATCGACCTTTACGACCGCGTCAAAGTGGGAACCTTGGTCGTCGTCCACCAGGCTTAGTCTTTCCTCCATGACTGCGATTGGGCCGATCCTTGCGATCGGCCTTTTTGTTTGCGCATGGTGCAGCTATCCTTTAGCCGAAATGACCATCCTGTTCTCCCAGCCCGACATTGCCCCGGCCGCCGCAAAGCCGCTGATCGACCGTTACGGACGGCAGATCAGCTATCTTCGCATTTCGGTCACCGACCGCTGCGATCTGCGCTGCGTCTACTGCATGTCCGAGCATATGGAGTTCCTGCCCAAAAAGGATGTTCTGAGCTTTGAGGAGATCGACGCGATCGCCTCGGCCTTCATCGCCCGCGGCACGCGCAAGATCCGGCTCACCGGCGGTGAGCCGTTGGTCAGGCGCGACATCATCCAGCTGGTCGAGCGGCTCGGCAGCACTATTGGCACCGGCCTCGACGAGCTGACGCTCACCACCAATGGCACGCAGCTCCGCCGTTATGCCGGCCGCCTCGCCGCGGCCGGCGTCAGGCGCATCAATGTGTCGCTCGATACGCTGGACGAGGCGCGGTTTCGCACCATCACCCGGCGCGGCCGCATCGCCGAAACGCTGGACGGCATCGATGCCGCGGCGGAAGCCGGGCTCGCCATCAAGATCAACATGGTGGCGATGGCCGGCGTCAATGACGACGAGATCGAGCCGATG
>JBDSEK010000177.1:0-14396 GCA_039920085.1 Devosia sp.
TTAACGGGGCCTCGTCTCAGCTTCGGCCGATCCAGCGCCGATTCGGCAGCACCCAGGGGGCATCAGGCATGCGCGATCCGATCGATACCTATACCAACTATCTCGTGCCCACGGTGGTCGAGCAGACTAACCGCGGCGAGCGGGCCTTCGACATCTATTCGCGGCTCCTCAAGGAGCGCATCGTTTTCGTCACCGGCGTGGTCGAAGACGGCATGGCTTCGCTCATCATCGCCCAGTTGCTTTTCCTTGAATCGGAGAATCCGAAGAAGGAAATCAATATGTATATCAACAGTCCGGGCGGCGTCGTGACCGCGGGGCTGGGCATCTACGATACCATGCAGTTCATTCGCCCACCCGTGGCGACGCTGTGCATGGGGCAGGCGGCCTCGATGGGATCGCTCCTCTTGGCCGGCGGCGAGAAGGGCATGCGTTCGGCCCTGCCGAACTCCTCGATCATGGTTCACCAGCCTTCCGGCGGCTATCAAGGCCAGGCGACGGACATCCTCATCCACGCCCGCTACACGGAAAATCTGAAGCGCCGGCTCAACGAAATCTACGAAAAGCACACGGGCCAGGACTTCAAGACCATCGAAGAGGCCCTGGAGCGGGACAATTTCATGAGCGTTGACCAGGCCAAGGCCTTTGGCATCATCGACTCGGTCTACCAGAAGCGTGCGATCCCCGATCCGGTCTGATCGGTGGGGTTTGCACCCAAAACGCCAGCATTAACGTTGCTGGCAAACACAGCACGGGACTGTGACCCTCCGGTCATTGTCCCCTGCCGGGCCCGCCGCTAAGCTCGGTCCGGCAACATATTCTTTAAGTCTCGCGCGTTAGCTTGTCGGTGCGTGGGTTAGCGGGAACCGGGGTTCCCGAGGAGTGACGGATGTCCAAAGAGACTTCAAACGGCGAATCCAGCAAGAACACGCTCTATTGCTCGTTCTGCGGTAAGTCGCAGCATGAAGTACGGAAGTTGATCGCCGGCCCGACCGTGTTCATCTGCGATGAATGCGTCGAGCTGTGCATGGACATCATCCGCGAGGAAAACAAGACCTCGACGCTGAAGACCAACGATGGCGTGCCGACTCCGGCCGAGATCTGCAAGATTCTGGATGACTATGTGATCGGCCAGTATCGCGCCAAGCGCGTCCTCTCAGTCGCGGTCCACAATCACTACAAGCGGCTCCATCACGCCACCAAGAATCAGGACGTCGAGCTTTCGAAGTCCAACATTCTGCTGGTCGGCCCGACCGGTACGGGCAAGACGCTGCTGGCCCAGACCCTGGCGCGTATCCTCGATGTGCCCTTCACGATGGCCGATGCCACGACCCTTACCGAGGCTGGCTATGTCGGCGAGGATGTCGAAAACATCATCCTCAAGCTCCTCCAGTCCGCCGACTACAATGTCGAGAAGGCGCAGCGCGGTATCGTCTATATCGACGAGGTCGACAAGATTTCGCGCAAATCGGACAATCCTTCGATCACCCGCGACGTTTCGGGCGAAGGCGTCCAGCAGGCGCTGCTCAAGATCATGGAAGGCACCGTGGCCTCCGTGCCGCCGCAGGGCGGCCGTAAGCACCCGCAGCAGGAATTCCTGCAGGTCGACACCACGAATATCCTGTTCATCTGCGGTGGCGCCTTTGCCGGCCTTGAGCGCATCATCGCGGCGCGTTCGGAAGGCTCGGGCATCGGCTTCGGCGCGGTCGTGAAGGACCCCAAAGACCGCCGCGTCGGCGATATCCTCAAGGAAGTCGCGCCGGAAGATCTGGTGAAGTTCGGCCTCATCCCCGAATTCATCGGCCGTCTGCCGGTCATCGCAACGCTCGAGGATCTCGACGAGCCAGCGCTCATCCAGATCCTCACCGAGCCCAAAAACGCGCTGGTTCGCCAGTATCAGCGGCTGTTCGCCATGGAAGAGACCGATCTCACCTTCCACGAGGACGCGCTCAAGGCGATCGCCAAGCACGCCATCGAGCGGAAAACCGGCGCTCGCGGCCTCCGTTCGATCATGGAAGGGATATTGCTCGATACGATGTTCGATCTGCCTTCGCTCGAAGGCGTCGAAGAGGTCGTGATCTCCGAGGACGTCGTCAACAACAAGGACGCTCGCCCGCTTTACATCTATTCGGAGCGGAAGAAGGAAGAGCCGCAGGCTTCAAGCGCCTGAGGGGTCAGGCAATTTGAGTTTTGAAGCGCCGGGCGAGAGCCCGGCGCGGTCGTTTTGAGGATCGTCCTATTAGTGGTCGATCCCCGCCCAGGGACAAGTTTCCTCGGAAGGCGCGTCCGCAGGGTCGATTGAACTCTCCGGCCAGGGATGGACAAATCATTCCGTACCTCGGGTTCACTTGCCGCCCGCGCGCCTCAAGGGGTAGGTTCGCACCCAAGCAAAAGCGGTGAGGACATCATGAAGTTCAACAGCATCCTGGGCACGGTCGGCAATACGCCGGTCGTTCGCATCAACAAGCTCGGCCCCAAAGGGATCAACCTCTACGTCAAAGTCGAGGCCTTCAACCCGCTCGGGTCGGTCAAAGACCGCCTGGCGCTTGGCGTTATCGAGGCCGGCGAAAAGGATGGTTCGCTGAAGCCGGGCCAGACGGTCGTCGAGGCCACCAGCGGCAACACCGGCATCGGCCTGGCCATGGTCTGTGCCGCTAAAGGCTATCCGCTGGTCCTGGTCATGGCCGAGAGCTTTTCGGTCGAGCGGCGGAAGCTGATGCGCTTCCTCGGGGCCAAGGTGGTCCTCACACCCGCGCCGCTGGGGGCGACCGGCATGGTGGCCAAATGCGATGAGCTGGCCGCAGCCAATGGCTGGTTCCGCACGCGCCAGTTCGAGAACGAGGCCAACCCGGCCTATCACGCCAAAACAACGGCGCAGGAAATCGTCCGCGATTTCGAGGGCAGCAAGCTCGATTATTGGGTAACCGGCTTTGGCACCGGCGGCACGCTCAAGGGCGTTGCCGGCGTTTTGCGCGAGAAAAGCCCGAATACCAAAATCATCGTCGCCGAGCCCGAAACGGCACCGATGCTGGGTTCCAACCAGGCCCAGGATCGTAAGCCCGACGGTTCAGCGGCCGCGCGCCACCCGGCGTGGAAGCCGCACCCATTCCAGGGCTGGAGTCCCGATTTCATCCCTAAGATCACTGGCGACGCGGTCGATGCCAAATTCATCGATCAGTTGCTGACCATTCCAGGCCCCGATGCGATCAAGGCGAGCCAGAATCTGGCCCAGAAGGAGGGAATTTTTGTCGGCATCTCTTCGGGCGGGACCTTCGCGGCAGCCCTCAAAGTGGCCGAATCCGCTCCTGAAGGTTCGACCATCCTCGCCATGCTGCCCGACACGGGGGAGCGCTACATCTCGACGCCGCTGTTTGCCGATGTCCCCGCCGATATGACGGAGGATGAGCTCAAGATTTCGCTCTCAACGCCCTCCGGCCAGTTGCCGCCCAAGGCTCCCGCCTGAGCGGCTAGTCCACGGAATAGCCGAAAGCATCCATCAGCTCGCGTGGCCGCCCAATTCTAAAGGCGGCCACGAATTCTTCTGGCAGGTCCGACTTCCAGCGACCGCGACCGTCGAAGATGGGCTGGTTGACCTGCCAATTCCGCAAATCCTCGTGTGAACGGCCGATGCCGTCGGTTCGCGTGACCTCCTGCCGGTGGTACCAGAGGCGGGTCTGCTTGTGATAGTCGAGCATTGTCTCGACGAAGGGCACACCCAGAAACACGCAGACAGTGCGGATGGTCGCGGATGGATCGCTGACGAGGTCCTCGTAGCGGACCACAAGGGTATCGGCATTGTTTCGCTGCTCGAGGCTTGCTTCAGTATCCCGCAACCACCGGGCCAGGCCGCTCGCGAAATCCCCCTCTTTTCGACGGCCGAGTGAAGCCGTTACGTCCCTGCCATCGCGGACCATGATCAGGAACTTGGCGCGCGGCAGCGAGCGGCGGATTTGGGCTATTCGCCTCACATGGCGCGGGGTCTTCTCGATCAGATGGAGCCGGCCAGACGCCAGCGCCGCGGCGCGCAATCGCCGCAAGCTGCCAATCGCCCGCCACCAGGGCCGCAGATAGACTTCGGTTTCCTGGTAGGGCACGAAGACATCGGGATGCGCCGACAGGATCGTGGCCATCAGCGTCGTGCCGGTGTGTCCGCAGCCGCAGACGAAGGCGATATGATCAAATCCGCGGAAGAACAGCGACCTCATCACACCTCTTCGCGGAGCGCCTGTTGACCAGCCCAGCCATCCAGATTCGACGGCTGCCACACAATCCCATAATTTTGCCCCGGCAGTTGCCCCTGTTCGACCGCTGCAACATTAACGGGCCATCGCTCATTCGTGCGCCGGAATGGCTGCCGGACCGGCTTGGAACCTACTATCTCTATTTCGCGCATCATGCCGGCCGCTACATCCGGCTGGCCGTCTCCGACGACATCAGCGGTCCCTGGCGCGTCCATCGACCCGGCTCCTTGCGCCTGGCCGACGCTACCGGCTGCCGCGAGCACATTGCTTCCCCGGATGTCCATGTCGATCACGAAAAGCGGGAGATCAGGATGTACTTCCATGGAGTTATGGCGGGAAAATCCGAGCAGGCGTCGTTTGTCGCAAACTCAACGGACGGACTGAATTTTTCAGCCTCAGCCGACCCGATTGCCGATTTTTATTTGCGTGTGGTGCGCTGGCGGGACCAGCTTGTCGGCATGTCCAAGGGGGGCCGGATGTATCTGGGGGCTCCTGGCGGCCAGCGGCTTGAGCCGCTGCTGGTGCCCGCCTTTCCGATGTCAGGCCGGTCCGCCAATGGTCGCGGTGACGTCCGGCATGTTGCCCTACGCTGTGCGGGTGATCGCCTGACCGTCTATTTCACTCGGATCGGCGACCGTCCGGAATCCATCCTCGTGGCGGAAATCGACCTGTCGAAGCAGAATGCCGAGTGGCTGGCCGGTACGGCACGGCTAGTGCTCCGCCCCGAAACCGACTGGGAAGGGGCGGGGTTTGCGCTACGTGAATCGCGATCGGGAGCCGCCCGCCGACCGGAAAATGCGCTGCGGGACCCGGCGATTTACGAGGAAAACGGGCGGGTCTTCCTGCTCTATTCGGTCGCCGGCGAGCGCGGCATCGCCATGGCGGAACTGCTTTAGGGTGGTCCGCAGGGGACGGCAATCGGCGCCTGCTGTGGCGAATCGCTAAGCATTTCAGTTAGATATTCGAAAGGACATCGCGTGCAGACTCCCGGGTTCGTGGGCCGGAGGTCTGCTTTTGGACACCCTGGTGATTCGCAAAGGCCGGGCGATGCCGAAATGGCGGGTGCGGGTGAACCGCATCGGCGCCTTTGTCATCGCGTTCGTCGCGATGCTGTTTGCGGTTTCGACGTCATGGCGCGCCTGGGGCGTGCCGATGTACCCCGGCCTGGACAACGTTGCCCATGCTGGCGGCGGGCTTGGCGACTTGACCTATGTAAACGGCGTCGATGCTTTCGAGGCCTCTTACGCCAAGGGGTTTCGCAGCTTCGAGGTCGATTTTCAGCGCACCAGGGACGGCGTTCTGGTGTGCAGTCACGATTGGGAGCCGTTTGGTGGGGAAATCCCCGATTTCGAGCGCTTCCTCGCGGTCAATGCCCGTTTTACGCACCCGCTCTGTACCTTCGGCGATCTTGTGGCGTGGTTCAGGGCCCACCCTGATGCGACGCTCATATCGGACGCCAAGGTGGACACGGTGACCGTCAATGTCGAGTTGCGCATGGCGCTGCACGACCAATTGCTGCCTTCGGTCTACGACCTCGAATCCGCCCTGGCGCTCAGCCAAAACGGCCGCTATCCGCTCATACTCGCGGTCTACAGGATGCCCGATATCTACCAGCGCTACCTGCTGGTGGGCAGCATGCGCGGCAAGCGCATCCATTTGTCAGCAGTCTCGATGTCGATCGCCGACGCCATGGACGGGCTGGGTTACTGGTCGAAATTGTGGGTCGACGCACCGGTCTATGCCTATACCGTCAATAGCTGCGAGCCCGATTTCGCCTTGCGCCTCATGGGGGTCGACGCTGTTTACACTGATTTCATGGGCGCGGAGGCCTGCGAATAGCCATTGGGGAGGCGTTGCGGTTGGGTCACAAATGGGTTGCCGCGAGACCAACACTTTGCGCGCGGGTTGACTTGTCTTGGCCGGGTGCGACCCTATTTAATAAGCAGAATCAGAGTGGCGGCCCATTTCCGGCGTCTTTCTGGTGGCTGTTTGGGCTCGCATCTCCTCCTTCCTCCCGCGCGCCCTGAAAGGATATGACATGTCGGACGTCCCCTCGCACGGCGCCGAATTCGATCGCGACCGGGTCTATCCGGTCCTCCCCCTTAGAGACATCGTCGTCTTCCCCGGAATGATTGTGCCGCTCTTTGTCGGCCGCGAGAAATCCGTGAAGGCGCTCGAGGAGGTGATGCGAGAGGACAAGCACATCCTCGTCGTCACCCAAAAGAATGCGCAGGACGATGATCCGGCGCCCGACCAGATTTTTGCGACTGGCACCATTGCCTCAGTGCTGCAGCTGCTGAAGCTGCCCGACGGCACGGTGAAGGTGCTGGTCGAGGGCCTGCATCGTGCGACCATCGATCGCTACCTTCAGACCACCGATTATTTCGAGGCGGAAGCCACCGCGCTGCTCGAGCCGGAGGGCGACGTCACCGAGATCGAAGCGCTGTCGCGCTCGGCGCAAACCGAGTTCGAGAACTACGTCAAGCTCAACAAGAAAATCTCGGCCGAGGTCGTCAACGCCGTCGGCCAGATCGACAATGCCAGCAAGCTTGCCGATACCATCGCCAGCCACCTCGTGATCAAGATCACCGAGAAGGAAGATCTGCTCGCAACCGTGTCGGTTGGCGAGCGCCTGCAGAAAATCCTCGGCCTTATGGAAGGCGAGATCGGCGTGCTGCAGGTCGAAAAGCGCATCCGCTCCCGCGTCAAGCGGCAGATGGAGAAGACGCAGCGCGAATATTACCTCAACGAGCAGATGAAGGCGATCCAGCGCGAGCTGGGGGACGGCGAGGAGGGTTCCAACGAGCTCACCGAGCTCGAGGAGCGCATTGCCAAGACCAAGCTGAGCAAGGAAGCCAAGACCAAAGCCGAGGCCGAGCTCAAAAAGCTCAAGACCATGTCGCCGATGTCGGCGGAAGCCACGGTCGTCCGCAACTATCTCGATTGGCTGCTGTCGCTGCCCTGGGGCAAGAAGTCCAAGGTCAAGCGCGACCTCAACTACGCGCAGGAAGTGCTCGACGCCGACCATTACGGACTCGACAAGGTCAAGGAGCGGATCGTCGAGTATCTCGCCGTCCAGTCCCGCACCGGCAAACTCAAGGGCCCGATCCTCTGCCTCGTCGGCCCACCGGGCGTCGGCAAGACCTCGCTCGGCAAATCGATCGCCAGGGCCACCGGCCGCGAATTCATCCGCATGTCACTGGGCGGCGTCCGGGACGAGGCCGAGATCCGAGGCCATCGGCGGACCTATATCGGCTCAATGCCCGGCAAGGTCATCCAGTCGATGCGCAAGGCCGGCAAGGCCAATCCTCTGTTCCTGCTCGACGAGATCGACAAGATGGGCATGGATTTTCGCGGCGATCCAAGCTCGGCCCTGCTCGAGGTGCTCGATCCGGAGCAGAACAACACGTTCAACGACCACTATCTCGAGGTCGACTACGACCTTTCGGACGTGATGTTCGTTACCACTTCGAACACGCTCAACATCCCCGGCCCGTTGATGGACCGCATGGAGATTATCCGCCTCTCGGGTTACACCGAAGAGGAGAAGTTCGAAATCGCCCGCCGCCATCTTATCCCCGAGACGCTCAAGGAGAACGGGCTCGAGGCCAAGGAGTTCGTGCTCGGCGACGACGAGCTGATGACCATCATCCGCAAATACACGCGGGAAGCCGGCGTACGTAACCTCAAGCGTGAGATTTCAAAGCTCATGCGCAAGGCCGTGCGCGACATCATGACCAGCAAGAAGAAGTCGATCACCATCGATACCAAGCTGGTCGAGGACTATCTTGGAGCGCCGTTCTATCGCAACGACCAGCTCGACGCCGAGCCGCAGGTCGGCGTGGTCAACGGTCTGGCCTGGACGCCGGTGGGTGGCGAGTTGCTGACCATCGAGGGTGTCATGACCCATGGCAAGGGCCGGATGACAGTGACGGGCAACCTCAAGGAAGTGATGAAAGAGTCGATTTCGGCGGCAAACGGCTATGTGCGCTCGCGCGCGGCCGAGCTCGGCATCAAGCCGCCGCTGTTTGACACGCGCGACATCCACGTCCATGTGCCCGAAGGGGCGACCCCCAAGGACGGCCCGTCCGCGGGCGTCGGCATGGCCACCGCTATCATCTCGGTGATGACTGGCATTCCGGTCAAACACGATGTGGCGATGACCGGTGAAGTCACGCTCAGGGGCCGGGTGCTGCCGATCGGCGGGCTCAAGGAAAAACTGCTGGCGGCGCTGCGCTCCGGCATCAAGACGGTCGTTATCCCCGAGGACAATGTCCGTGATCTCAAGGAGATACCGGAGATCGTCACAAAGGGGATGGAGATCGTGCCGGCGTCGCGCATGGACCAAGTGCTGAAAGTCGCGCTAGTGCGCCAGCCCGAACCCATCGAATGGACCTATGAGGACGCTGCCAAGGCGGCGGCCGTCCCGCCGGTTCCCGACCTCACGGTCGATGGCGACGAAGTCGGTGGCGTGCCACACTAAACGGCACGGCCAGTAGCGAATTGAGCGGCGCCGTCGAGGCGCCGCTTTTCATTTCGCCGCTGCAATCAGGAGTTGCCCGCGTCGGACCAGCGGAAGAACCTGACCGCCAGAAACAGTCCAATGATTGTCCAGGCTGCGATGCCGGCCATATCCCAGCCAAGGTCGGCGACACCGGCCCCCTCATTGGCGATGGCGCGGATCGCGTGGGACACGAAGGCGAGCGGCAACAGGCCGGCTGCGACCTGCAGCCAACTTGGCAGGGCGTCGAGCGGAAAGAAGACGCCTGCGAGGAAGGTCTGCGGGAACAAGATCAAATTGCCGATCATAATCACGGCGTTCTGCGTGCTGGCCAATCCTCCGAGTGAGAAGCCGATACCGAGGAACATGATGCTCCCAGCAATCACAAAGGCGACGAGGAGCAGGAAACTGCCCTCGATGACGATGTGGAAGGCGACGAAGGCTACGGCCAGCATGACGGAGAGTTGCACCAGGATGGTGACGAGCCGCGACGCGATTAATGCGATGACGAAGTCGAGCGGCTTGAGCGGCGTGACGAAGAGGCGCTTGAGGATGCCCTTGCGCTTGTACTCGACGATATTGAAGCCCGACCCAGCGACGGCCAGCTGCATGACCATGAAGGCCAGAATGCCCGGGATCAGAAAGTCGACATAGCGCAGATGCCGTTCGAACACGTCCTCCGTGGTGATCGAGAATAACGGGGCATCGCCCCTGATCTGGTATTCGAGATTGTGCAGCGCGGCTTGCAGAAGGGCGAGGGTCTGCGCCGTTCCGCTCGCATTGCCGGCGTTGACGAGGGCCTTCAGCGCCACGGGTGCATTGGGCGCCGGTTCGTGATCGGGCATTTCAAGGATGAGCGTTACCCCGCCGCCCCGCAGCTTTTCGCGGGCCGTGTCGTTGTCGTCGGTCTCGACCGAGATCAGATCGCTGGTCTGGAGGGCTTCGGCGAGACGCGGCGCGGCGGTGGTGTCGCCGACAAGGGCGATGGCGGGGGGGTTGATACCCGAGTTCACCATGTAGCCCAGGGCGAACATCAAGATCAGCGGGAAGAACAGCGACAGGAATACCGACTGCCGATCCCGGTAATACATCTGGAGCTGGGTGATAAACAGGCGAAGGATCGTTTGCATCTCAATCCCTCAGATCGCGGCCCGTCAGGGCGAGAAAGACGTCTTCGAGCGTGCCGCTTGTACGCTGGGCTCGTGCTTGCGGGGCATGCTCGGCGATCAACTTCCGCGGGCTGTCGAGCGCGATAATCCTGCCTGCATCCATAATTGCGACGCGGTCGCACAGCTCCTCGGCCTCCTCCATGTAGTGCGTTGTCAGTACGATGGTCTTGCCGCGGGCGTGAATGGTCCGGACCAGCTCCCAAAGGTTGTGGCGTGCCTGCGGGTCGAGGCCAGTCGTCGGCTCGTCGAGGAACAGGATGTCCGGGTCGTTGACGAGCGCCAGAGCGATCGAGAAGCGTTGGCGTTGCCCGCCGGAAAGCTGTTTGGGCCGAGCGTCCTTCTTGGGGGTGAGCTGCACCAGTTCGAGGATGTCGAGCGGCTCGATGCGGCGATTGTAGAGGGTGCCGAACAGGCCCAGCAATTCGCTGAGCGTCAGGAAATCGAAATACTCGCTTTCCTGGAGCTGAACGCCGATGCGCTGCTTGACTGCGATCGGGTCCTTGGTGACGGAAAATCCGTCAAGTAGCACCGTTCCGCTATCCATATCGCGAAGCGCTTCGATGATCTCCAGCGTCGTCGTCTTGCCGGCGCCGTTGGGGCCAAGAATTCCGAAGATCTCGCCGCGTTCGATGGAAAAGCTGATGCCATCGACGACTCTGTTCCGGCCGCCGCCCTTGCCGGGCGCCGGATAGGTCTTGACCAGGTTGGTAATCTCGACGATCGGCATGGTGCCCCGGTCGGCAGATGGGAGTTGGCTATCCAGGGACGCGGCGTCGAAGCCCCGATTCTTCCCGCGCAAACGTCTTGTCACTTAACGCGGGACGACGCCAAAAAAGTCAACCTGCAGCAAACGATCCCCTTCTTGGTCCGTGTGTTCCTGCTCTGGGTTGCCTTGCCGAGCGCCGAAGCCTAACAACCCCGCCCGCACGGGGACCTGCCGTGAACAAACCGCTGATCGTCATCCTCGCCGCCGTGACCCTCGATGCAATTGGCATCGGGCTGATCTTTCCGATCCTGCCGCGGTTGCTCGCGGAGGTAACGCATGTCGAGAACATCGCTCCGTATGTCGGGGTGCTCTATGCGCTTTATGCGGCGATGACTTTCCTCTTCTCCCCCGTCCTGGGGGTGCTCAGCGACCGCTTTGGCCGCCGCCCGGTGCTCTTGGTCTCGCTGGCGGGCGCGGCCATCGACTATCTGTTCATGGCCTTCGCGCCCGAGCTTTGGCTGCTGGTTGTCGGCCGAGCCATCGCCGGAATCACCAGCGCCAACATGGCGATCGCTACGGCTTACATCACCGATATTTCGACCGAGCAGGAACGGGCCCGCCGCTTCGGGCTGTTTCATGCCATGTTCGGCATCGGCTTCATCATCGGCCCGGTGCTGGGCGGCTGGCTCGGCGACTATTGGGTGCGCGCGCCCTTTATCGCGGCAGCGATCCTCAACGGCCTCAATTTTGCACTGGCGCTGTTCGTCTTGCCGGAATCGCGGCCAGGGGACGCTTCGGCCCGATTTGAACTCAGCAGTCTCAACCCCTTAAAGCCTCTGGGCTGGGCCCTGCGGCTGCCTAGTCTGCTGCCTTTGATCGGGGTGTTTTTCATCCTCAATTTCGTCGGCAACATGTACGGCACCGTGTGGGCGCTGTTCGGCCACGACGCGTTCCAGTGGAACGGCCTTCTGGTCGGATTGTCGCTGGCTGGCTATGGCTTGTTCCACGCTTTGGTGCAGGCATTTCTGCCCGGACCGGTTACCAAGCGCTTCGGCGAGCGCAATGCGCTGCTCATCGGCTTGGCCTTCGAGGCCATCGGGCTGACCATTACCGCCTTTGCCACGCAGGGCTGGATCGTGTTCGCCTTGCTGCCGATCTACGCGCTCGGCGGCGTCGGCGTTCCGGCGCTCCAGTCGCTTACCACCCGTCAGACCGATGCCGACAATCAGGGTCAACTGCAGGGTGTGATGGCGAGCGTGGTTAGCCTTGCTTCGATCTTTGGACCGCTGTTCTTTTCGTGGATCTACTTTGCCAGCAATGCCAGCTGGCCGGGGCTCACCTGGCTGGTGGCGGTGATCATCTACGCGCTGTTCTTGCCGGTGATTTTCACCGTGCGGCCCCGAGAAGCCGCGTCGAACCCCTCGCAATAGCTCAAAAAGCGCGGAAATCCGGGCGTTTCCGGCCGAAAAAGGCCGATTAGCGATTGACCGCTCTGCAAATGCGGGTTCATTAACAGAGTCGCGGTCGCCAAGGGGGCAAAACGCCCGGACTTCCTTGCCTTTGGCATAGAATCGACAAATGGATTGCCGCGTTTCGGCGCGCCAGCGAGGGCGGGCATTTCACAGTGAGGAACCTATGAACAAGAACGATCTGATCGGTGTGGTCGCCGATGCGTCGGGCGTCACCAAAGCCCAGGCCGGCGAGGCCGTCGACGCCGTATTCGACGCCATCACCAAATCGTTGAAGGCGGCCGACGAGGTCCGTCTCGTGGGCTTTGGTACATTCTCGGTCTCAAGGCGCAAGGCGAGCATCGGGCGCAACCCGGCCACCGGTGCCGAAATCCAGATCCCCGCTTCCAATCAGGCCAAGTTCAAGCCCGGCAAGGGTCTCAAGGACGCCATCAACTGAGGCGCGACCCGCAATCCAGTTTGCCTATTCGGCCCCGTGTGCGAAGAGCGCCGGGGTCGATTGCTTTACGGAAGACTGGTGGGCGGTGACGGTTTCGAACCGCCGACCCTCTCGGTGTAAACGAGATGCTCTACCGCTGAGCTAACCGCCCTCTCCAGATGGCGCTGTAACTAGGGCGGTGATCGGCCGTCGTCAACAAAAGCCAAGCGCATCGCGCTCACTCCAAGCGCGTGGGAATGGCCGGATTGCTTGCTTGACTTGGCCAGGGGCCGTCGGTACACGAGCGCCACGTTGCGCGGGGCCTTAGGGCCACGTTTGCTGCGGGAGTAGCTCAGTTGGTTAGAGCGTCGGCCTGTCACGCCGAAGGTCGCGGGTTCGAGCCCCGTCTCTCGCGCCACCCCTTCCTAAAGGATACCTCACAGCGCATCGTGGCAGAGATGCCACACCGTGTCGGTGCCTTGTTTTAGCCTCCCGGAAAACGCACTGAGCGCACACTGAGCGCCGACCGTGATCGTCGCGGTCGTTGTGGCCGCACTGCAACAGATGGCGGTGTGTGAACGGTCCTGCTGGAACCGCTTCCGGATTGCTCCGTTGCTGAGATCAGAGGGCGGGGGAACTTACCGAGTTGCTTGAGCAATCCCACCGCAAACGGGCTTCATCGAGACCTTAGGGTCGCGACGAATTTCTGTGTTTGAACAAAGACTTACCTGATGTGGCGGATGTGCCACAAAGGGGCACAATGCGGGCGATGGCGGGTCTAAATCGCGCCGGTCCGCGTTACATCCACCAATAGGGAGTCGCATCCTTCAACCATCGCGGCTTCCACGACGCAGATAAAGGAATTCAACATGCGTACTCTCAGAATCGCCCTGCTCGCCACCGTTGCGACCGCGGCAATCTCGTCGGCCAGTTTGGCGGCCGACTTGATCCTCGATCCCCCAGTGTCCGAGCCGATCATCGATAACAGCTTCAGCTGGGATGGCGCATATATCGGCGGATTGTTGTCTGTACAGGACGTGCCGGGCACGTTCGGTGCGGGTGTGGTCGTCGGTGCCAACGCGACGGCCGATGCCTTCCTCTTCGGCGGCGAGATCGAAGCCAGCCTGCTCAGCAATGGCACGTGGTCGGCGCAAGTCGATGGCCGCGCCGGCGTGCTGGTGAGCGACAGCCTGGCGATCTACGGCTTCCTCGGTATCGGACAGCACTCGACCAACGGCACCTATGTACCCCTGGGCGTTGGCGCCGAAGTCGCGCTCGCGGATAATCTCAGCTTCAAGGCGGAGTATCAGTTCAATAATGATCTGACCTCAAGCGCGCAGGATGCCAACGTCTTCAAGGCGGGGCTCAACTGGCACTTCTGAGCCACGCCAGATTTAGTTTGAAAAGGCCCCGCATCGCGGGGCCTTTTTTTGTTCGCGTCGGGCGTGGCAAGGATTTGTTAGCCCTTAGAAGCAATTAAACTTTTCCGCTAATTGTTCCGAAGCGGCTGCGCGCGCAAAATCCCCAGTGAAACATCCACTCCCTTGGGGACTCCAAAATGAATATCGCTCGCACCCTGCTTGCCGGAACTGCCGCGATCGCCCTGCTGACCAGTGCCGCTGCTGCCGCCGACCTGCTGACGCCGGTGCCGATCAGCGAAGCCGCTTTATTCGACTTCGAAGGCTTCTATATCGGTGCCACGGGCGGCCTCGCCTGGACCGGCAGCGGCTCAGGGACCTTGGGCGTCGTCGTCGGCAACAATTTCGCGATCAGTGACGGCATCATCGCCGGCGTTGAGTTCCAGGCCGACGCCTTCTTCAGTGGCGGGGGAATCGCTGCGGTCGATGCGCTGGCGCTCGGACGGGTCGGTGGTTATGTGAGTGATAACGCCCTGG
>JBDSEK010000178.1:0-5462 GCA_039920085.1 Devosia sp.
TGATAAGCCAGGCGCCCAGCAGCGCGACCATGAGGTAGGAGAGGATTCCAATCCAGTTGGCGGCGTCGTTGAGCGCCATGCTGGTGAGCCCAAGCGCCAGTGCGAGAACCAGAACGAAGACGACGGCCACCGCCGATTGCATCATCGCCGCAAGAAAGCTCAGCCAGACGCCGCGCCGCATTTGTTGCTCATTGGCGAGCACATAAGATGAGATGACGATCTTGCCGTGGCCAGGTCCCGCGGCATGGAAAATGCCGTAGAGGAAGCTCAGCGACCCCAGCACCCAGAACGCCGTCCAGTCCGATGCGAGCCGGCCCAGCGCGTTGGTCAAAGCGCGGTAGAAGTCTTTTTGCACCTGGGCAATCCAGCCGAAAAAGCCGGTGCGCGGCAGATTGAGGCCGGGTTCCGGCGGCGGGCCGCCAAAGGGAATGTCGGTCCCAGAGGCCCGGGTCTGGGCCATTGCAGTAGTGGCATCGGGCGCCGGCGTCTCGGCCAATGCATTAGCGGCATCGAGCGCCGTGGCGGGTTCGGCTGGGGGCGCCTCGCCCGTCCCGGGGGCCCCATTGGGACAATTGACCAGGATGGCGCCCTGCACGCCGCGCAATGCATTGAGCAGCTTGGGGGGAATCTTGGTGACGTCCGCAGGAATAGCGGCGAGCTCCGCCGCCAGCTCGTCCGACATCGGGTGGCCCTCTTCCATCGCGACGGAACAGCCCGAGGGCGCATTGACCAGCGTGACTGCGCTCGCGCCGGCAAATTCGATTGCAACATAATATTCGGGATCGTTGATCGCGATCTCGAGGGCCCGCTGAATCCGGTAGGGCTCTTTGAGCGAGACATCGAAGGTCAGCGTCGTCCTGCCGTCCTTAAAGTCGATGGTCGCATTGCGGCCGTGGACGAACCCCAGAGTGTCGGCACCTTCGCCGGCATAGGTGTAGTACTCATACTCCGCCAGCCCATCCATATTGTCGTCGGCCAGCGGCTGCAGCTCCTGGCGCGTGATGGTGCCGTCATTGTCGGTGTCGAGGCCCTGGGTCGACCACGCCGAATAGGCCTCGTCGAAGCTCCAGCTGTTGTGGATGGCGATGACGCGGCCCACCGCATCGAAGACGATGTTGGCCTTGGCATCGACGAAAATATGCGGATGCGCGACAGCCTGCGCCGCATGCAGCGCACAGAGCAAAAGGCCCAGCACGATCGCTTTCAGATGACGCAAGGCTGCCCCTTTCGGTCCGATCGACCCATTGCAGTTCTCCCCGTCCATTGCGGCCATCGCAGGGCTGGCCGCACCGAAGCAGGGAGCAGGTTCCGCCTCTGGTGCAGTAGCGGCGCGCGAGTCAACCATTATTCTCCGCACATTATGCGGCGAATGACGTCCCTAATCGCCGCACATCATGCGGCGAATAACGCCGTGGTCGCCGCAGGGGGAAGCAGGTATTTGCAAGAGAGGGGTCGCTGCATCCACGAAAGCGGAGCGAGCAGTCGGGGTTTCCCTCCCCCGCGTGGGGAGGGCGGCGCGCTTGGCTTCGGCGACCAGCCGAAGCCCTAGCAAGACGGGGTGGGGGGAGACCCCGCGACAAAGCCGGTCGAGGCGCGCCTCCGAAAGTCCCCCCACCCAGCGCCGCTATGTCGCTTCGCTCCTAGCTTTGCTTCCCTCCCCACTCGGGGGAGGGAAAACGCGGTGGCTCGCCTGTACCACCAACTCCCTAGCACTGCCCCGTCGTGACCTTGGCCAGTCCCACCGTGCACGCTTCCGCGATGGTGCATGGCCCCTCACCAATGAGTTCGTCGGTATCGAAATCGTCGTCGAGGAGCTTCAGCTGGATCTCCCCACTCGTGGGGTGGACGACGATGGAGCAGGTCCAGGTCTGCGAACATTGCGCCCGGGCGCCGGTGGTCATTTCGTTGATCTTGATGTCCGGCGCTTCGCTGCCCTTGCCGGTGTCCCAGGCGGCATTGTCGGCATCGTGCGGACCCGCTTCAACGGTGACGACAACGCAGGCGGGGACCGCCGGCGCGACATCGCCCAGGAGTTTCATGGGCGCCGCCGAAGCCGCGCACACATTCGCATCGGCGGCAGCCACCACTGCTTGCGCGCCGGCACTGGGCTCGCCGCCGCCGCCAAGTCCTTTGGCGGCGTTGAATCGTGCGAGCGCCGCGCGGCTGAGCGGACCCCATTGGCCGTCGAGCTCACCGGCATAGCATCCGACGCGGCGTAACTCGCTTTGCAGCGCCACGACCAGCTCGGTGGATGGGGGAGGGGCGTTCTCGCGCTCGGCGATCGCTTCCTTGGCGAGTTCGGCGAAGAAGCCGCCCGGAAAGCGCGCGAGGAAGGCGCGATAGGCGGCGATCGTGCCGATTTGCTTGGCGTAGGCGTAAAGCCGTTCTTCCTCGCCGGGGCTGCTACTTTCGTCCGACGTCGTCGGGCCCGCCGGACGAAGGCTGAGCTTTTCGTCGAGATCGGCCCAGCGCTGCGGCACCTGCCGGCCGGCCGTTGCGTCGCGCACCCGCGCGGACACCGAGCGGAACATCTCTTCGACGTCGACATCCTGCGCCAGAAACTCGAGCAGCGCGCCGGCGAACGGGCTGTTGCGGCCCACCCCATCATCGGCAGTTTGCCCCGGCCCGGCCGAAAAGCCGATGAACTGATTGGGTTGCGCAGCGATCGGCGCCAGTCCCCTGACGACAGCGATCCGCTCATTGGCGCTGGCAAGGAACGTGCCTTCGAGCGGCAGCGTCCGGCACGCATCGATGAAGGCCACCGAGTGACGCGCGCCGCTCATGGCGTCCATCACATTGCTGAGCGAAAGGGTTTCCTGCTGCAGCGAGAAGCGATTATCGAGATGCGCGTCGACCGGGATCAAATAGTTCTCGCTGCGATACTGGAGCCCATGGCCGGCATAGTAGAACAACGCTATATCGGCGCCATTGGCGCGGCTGGCGAAATCCGATAGCGCAAGAGTCAACGCGCGTTCATCCGCATCGGTGACCAAGATCGCGTCATAGCCGACGCCGCTGAGCGCCGCGGCGATGTCCTCGGCATCGTTGACCGGATTGCCGAGCCGGCCGAGCGCGGAATAGCTGCCATTGCCCACAATGAGGGCGACGCGGCGGTTGTCCTGGGCGAGGGCGGGGAGCGCGAGGGCAAGGGTCAGCGCCAGCGCCGTAAGCGCGGCGAGGACCGGCTTCACCATGCCGAAGGCCTGAATACGCAAAACAACTGTCCCCGGTGCCACCGGCCGCTAGTATCGGCGAAGGAGGCCGGGAGATTCAAGCCGGGGCGGGCACCGCCCATCGTGGCTCCGAGGGGCGCTCGCATCCATTAGCGCGGAGCGCGCAGTCGGGTTTTCCCTCCCCCGCGTGGGGAGGGCGGCGCGCTTGGCTTCGGCGACCAGCCGAAGCCGTAGCAAGGCGGGGTGGGGGGAAGCTCCGCAGCAAATCCGGGCGACGCGCCTTCGCGACTCCCCCCACCCAGTTCCGCTAGTTCGCTGTTGCTCACAAGCTCCACTGCCCTCCACACGCGGGGGAGGGAAAACGCGGGCGCGCTCAGGACTGTGACTATTCCGCCGCTTGCCGCTTCGGATCAATCTCCTCGACCGGCTCCGGCGGACGGACGATCACCGGGGGCTCGCTTGGCACATCGACCATTGTGCCGTCGGGCGTGAGCGCGCGGCCGCGGCCGAAGGTCGAGCCGAGGAGGCGGCTGAAGAAGCCGCCGATGGCGCGGAAGAAGCGGGCGAGCTGATGGCCGGCGACGCCCGGCGCGACGATCATCACCGGCACCATCACCAGCGTTAGCGCGGTCGAAACGAAAAGGCCCGAGACCAGCGCCGCGCTCAGATGCGTGAACCAGGAGCCGGCGAGGCCGCCGACCACGATTTCGCGGCGGATGAAATCGAACTCGATATTGAGCGCCATCGGGATGACGCCGAGCGCCGTTACCGTGGCGGTGAGCAGCACCGGGCGGACGCGCTGGCTGATGGTCAGCAGCATCGCCTTGATCGGCTCGACCCCATCGTCGCGGTTGTAGTGATTATAGGTGTCGGTCAAAACGATGCCGTTTTTGACGACGATGCCGGCCAGCGCCACGATGCCGAGCCCAGTCATGATCGCCGAGAACGACATGCCGGTCACTGACATGCCGAGGAACACACCCGCCAGCGACATGACCACGGTCGAGATGGTGACGATCACCTGCCAGAACGAATTGTATTCGATCAGGAGGATCAGGAAGATCAGGAACAGGGCCGCGCCCAGCGCCTTCATGATGAAGGCGTTAGTATCGCCGATCTGCTCTTCGGCGCCGCCAAAGACGAGCTTGGTGTCGGACGGGATGGTGCCGGCCTGCATCTCGGCCGCTTCCCATTTCTTGACCTGCGCGATCTTGCTGTCGGCCATCACGCCCGGCGTGAGGTTGGCGGCGACGCTCATGGCATAGACGCCATTGCGGCGGCTGAGGCTTGCGACCTTCGGCACCGCCTGGCGCTTGACGAAATTGGAGACCGGCACCAGCCCCTTGGGGGTGACGATGCGGAGCGAATCCAGTGCATCGAAGGTCCGCTGCTCCTTGGGCAGGCGGACACGGATATCGAGCTCATCGGTCGAATCGTCGGGGCGATAGGCGCCGATGCGCACGCCCGAGGTCACGAGCTGCACATAGGGCGCAAGCTCGCGCACGCCGATGCCGTACTTGGCGGCAGCGACGCGATCAATGGTGACTTCCCAGTCGATGCCGGGGGAGGGGCGACCATCCTCGACGTCGATCGTGTCGCCGAGATCATGCTCGACGAAATTGCGGAGGCGCGCCACCACCGGCAGCAAATCGTCATAGTTCGTGCTCTCGACCCGAAGGTTGATCGCCTTGCCCGCCGGCGGGCCATTTTCTTCCTTGGCGATCTGGATCTGCAGCCCGGGGATAGCGGCCGTGGCGTTGCGGATATTGGTGAAGATCTCGTCGGCCGGCACGCGCTCGTTCCAGGGGAGGAGCTGCAGCTGGAAAGTGCCGATGGTGTCGGGTACGCCACCGCCGCCGCCAAAGCCGCCGCTGCCGCCGCCAAAGCTCATCACCGAATCCTGGACGCCTTCGACGGTGAGGATCTTGTTCTCGACCTCGACCAGGAAGTCGCGGATTTCGGCCGGTGAATAATTGCCGCGCGCCACCACCGATACCGTGCCGAATTCGGGCTCGGACGCGGGGAAGGCTTCCGACCCCGTGGGGTTCATCCCGTAAATGACGAAGCAAGCGATCACCAGCGCAAAGCCGATCGGCAGCGTCAGCAGCGGCGTGTGGAGCAGCTTGCTCATCACCCGCACATAGACGCCGGTAATGCCCCGCACTTTGTTCACGTCGAACTTGTCGGGATACATCACGATGTCGGCCGCTTCCTTGGCCTTGGGGTCGACATGCTTGCTGGCGATGATCGCGCCGATGATCGGCATGAAGATCAGCGCGGAAACCAGCG
>JBDSEK010000179.1:0-7719 GCA_039920085.1 Devosia sp.
GACATCCAAGGACGCAGCCCTCACGGCTGCATGCCCTTGCAGCTGCTCAAATGTAAGCGCTAAAGCGGTCGGTCTTTTCGAAGTTCAAGACGTCCTTGCGCACTTGCTCGGGATCGAGGTCGAGAACCGTCGACATCAACTGGCCATAGAGGCCGCGGGCATCGATGCTGGCATGGAGGTCACGGCCTTCGAATAGTGACTTCTTGTCGAGTCCGGGCCAGTCGGCAATGACGCCGCCCTTCTTGAGCTTGCCGCCCAGCACGAAGATCGCTGTGCCCCAGCCGTGTTCGGTGCCGCGCGAGCCGTTCTCGGCGACCGTCCGGCCGAACTCCGTCACGGTGACGACGAGTGTATTCTTCCAGGCCTCGTCGCCGACAGCCTGACGGAAGGCGCCGATGGCATCGTCGACTTCGGCGAACAGGCGGCGATAATCGTTTGGCTCGTTGGCGTGGGTGTCGAAGCCGACGTGATCGAGCACAGCCATCCGCGGCCCGTCGCCGAGCTGCAGGCGTTTTCCCGCTTCCTCAGCGAGGACTCTGAGAGAATTCTTGTCGCCAACGTGGAGGTCTGAGGGTTCAACCGGCGCCGCCAGCGCGCTACGCATTTGGTCGCTGTAAGGCGCGAGCGAGGGGTCGGCGCCCCAGAGCGGCAGGATCTTCTCGTAGAGCCGGGTCGGAATTTGCGGCAGCCAGCTCGGATAGAAATTGTCCGGCCGCGACCGTCCGCGAAGCAGGAGGGGCGCAGGCAGGCTCATCGCTACGGATTCATAGCCCTGCAGGTCAAGCGCCCGTCCCATCCAGCCGGTCTTGACGGCGTAGGGCACCAGGTCGCCGGTCTCCATGATGTTCTGGCCTTCGAAATGCGATCGGCCAGTGTAGGGCATCGACGCGCCATGGACCAGGAGCGCCTCACCCTTCTGATACATGTCGTAGATGTTCTTAAACGCCGAATGGAGCCCGAAAAAGCCATCGAGTTTCAGCGTTTTGTCCGGGTTGATCCGCGGCCGCAGCGCTGCCAGGCGCTTGTCGCCCACCGGCGGCATGGCAAACATACCGTCGAGGCCGCCGCGCAGCAGAACGGTGAGCAGCCGAGTTTCGCTTGGGGTTTTGGCGAAGGAGAATTCGGGCAGCGCCGCGAAGGACAGGATGGCGGTGGCCTTGAGCAAGTTGCGGCGGCTGATCAGCGCCTGGCCCTCGCAGTTGAGGTACATGTTGTTCGACATGATCTAAATCCTCATGAACTCGGGGCTGGAGAGCAGAATGGTTGCGAGGGACGCGGCGTCGGGAGCATCCCGCATCGCCGAGGTAAGGCCCGAACTGGGGCCACTTAGCCGCGCGGCGACATCTTTCAAATATTGCGGTGCGCTCGCGTCTTGCATCTGTCCGCCCAGCTGAAACGCATAGCGAACCCGGCGTTCCAAAAGCACCGCCGAAATCCAGTCGTCCTGCAAGTCCGACCAGCCATTGGGTTGCGGACATTCGCTATAGGGCTGGCCCAATTCCGCGGCCACCGCGGTGACCCAATACTTCTTGTCATCACTGTAATCGTAGATGGCCGTCTCTGGAACATCGACCCCGATGGTACGATGCGCCTGATAGAACCATGTTTCAGAGGTGAGAAATTTCGGATTGTCCGGAGCCTTAGCCAGAACCTCGTCGATCACCGCTGTGTGGATCGTGACCAGATCGCCCCCGGAGTCGACCCAGGCTTGGACGACTCGTGCGACGCTGTCTTCGGGCGGCACATCGGCGACGAAGTGGCGGACCAGCTTCCGCGAAATGAAGCGCGCCGTTTCGGGGCGTGCAGCGAGGTCGTTGAGCAAGGCCAGCGCTTGCCCGACGCCGTTCTTCTTGCCAGCCTCGTATTTGACCCCAAGGATTTTGCGGGCCCCGGGCTCATGCCGACGTGCGGCGAAATAGGTTCCGAACGGGGTTGCCTTGGGAACGTCGTCCTGAGTCCGATCGCCATTGTGAATGCTCCAACCGGATAATGCATAGGCCACCTGGATGACGTCGTCCTGGGTGTATCCAGCGGACGGGCTCATGGTGTGCAGTTCGAGCAGCTCGCGGGCCAGATTCTCATTGATGTTATTGCCGTCGGGTCCGTGGTTGAGCCCGGAGCGCGAATGCGGACCCGTCGATAGCCAGTTATCGAGATAATAGAGCATGGCCGGGTTGAGGACGGCGTCGCGCAGCAAATCGGCGAATTTGCCGGTCATGCGGTCGCGGATGACGCGCGTATGCGGGCCATAAAGGAGCTTGGTGAAGGAATTGGCGTTCACGGTGAAATGGTTGACCCAGAAGCTCCAGAAGCGCTCGAAGACCGGGCTCGGGCCGTTGACGGCGGTGAGGGACCGCACCAGGCACTCGCGCCAGTGGGGGTAGTCGGTGCGGGGGCGATAGATCTCCTCCTCCATCCGCTTTTGCCAGACCGACGCATCCAATTTGCTGACTTGATCCTCGAGCGCCACCTCCTTGTCGGCGTACTCTCCCCATAGCCGAGCGCCATTGGCGAAATCCGGAACGGGCTCGGCGAAGTCGGGGAAGTGGTCCCGGATATTGGCGCCGCCGCGGCCGTAAAAATCGAGAGGCGGGATCGCCGAAATCTGGCGGACCGCCCAGTCCCGAGCGCTGGAGCCCATCGTCTCGCTCTGACGCAAGCCGTAGCCAAGTCGTCTGGCAAAGAAGAGTTCCTCATCGGCAATCATGTGACCCCCCACGCAAACGGCCTAGATCGCTCGAACCAAGGCTCGGCCGGATTGGCGACACCCGCGCCCGTCGGCTTCTATACGGCACCACTCGTTGACTTGCACTAGCTCGGGCCCATTTTTGCTGCACGGCGGTTGGACCTCGTGGCAAAGGCCGCGAAGGGACCGGCGCAGCCGGTGGTGCGAGCCGCCGGCGCGGTGGTCGTGTGATCAGTGCGAAATCACTCTCGGCTCATCACCAAGTTTCTTCCTCCATCTCCAGCGGTTCCCACCCAAAAGCCTGACGGCTGGTCTCGTCTTGGCTATAGGAGCTGAGCCATCGTCACCGTGACTTTGCCTGGTCGATCGAAGATCGATATTTCGCCGGTGACCGCTCCCAGCACGATGATCCCCGGGGATGGAACCCGTCCGCTGCGATAATAGATTACAAAATCGTCGGAACCCCACAGGCCGAGCATGCCGGCCGAGAAGTCTCGTTGCCTCACCTGATCGGGAAGCGGGGATGGCAGGACACCCGTTTTCTCCTGCCGCATATGATCGCGCATCGAAAGCTTAAGGGGCAGCAGATCTACCAGCGCCCGGGCAGCGTCGTTCGCGGCAAGCTCGGCTGTTACACTCCCCCAGGCGGAGGTGAGGCGGATTTGTTTCGACTTCATTCTCGCCTCGCCGGCCTCTAGAACGAGACTCCGCTTTTGCTTAGTAAGTCGGGTCCCAGTGGGCAGAGTTGCCGGCGGGGGTTTCGCGGTAGTCGAACATGCCTTTGAGGTTTTGGGGGACGCCCGCATCGATAATGCGGATGGTGACGCGGCAGCGGGTATGGCCTTTGACCGCCTTGACGGTGGTCGCCTTCACCACCGAGTCCTTGGTCAGATATTTCGTCATTCTGGTGCCGTCCGCATATTCCATCTTGGGCAGCGTCTCCTTGATGAACTGAATGAACTCAGGCGACTCGCACACGCCCTCGGCGGCGAAGGCCGGCGTGGCCAAGGCCAACGCCAGAACGATAAGTCCCGATCTTAACATGCGAACCCCCCTTTATCCGGCCCCTCGCCGGTTGTTGCAGCGAATTTAGGCTGCGGCCCGCAGCGGCGCGAGTAAATTCGGTGTCGTGGTTACGAGCCAGCGGGGAAGACTGCGTACGCCCCATCGGCTCCTGCTCCCTCCCGCTTGTCGGGAGGGAGTGCTGATTGCGCGGCTCGTGCGTGAACAAGCATCGAGACGGACGATGGGTTGGTGGGGTAAGCGCAGTCTCCGCGTTTTCCCTCCCCCGAGTGGGGAGGGCAGTGGAGCTTGTGAGCGAAAGCGAGCTAGCGGAACTGGGTGGGGGGAGTTTCGGAGCACGCCCGCAGACCGGGTTTGTCTCGCAGCCTCCCCCCCACCCCGTCTTGCTGGCTTCGGCTGGTCGCCGAAGCCAAGCGCGCCGCTCTCCCCACGCGGGGGAGGGAACGCCGACTGCAGCATCTGCTACAAAGGCCGCAACGCCCATGACCCCAACCACCATCATCATCGTCGGCGCCGGGCCGGTTGGGCTGCTTCTCGCGATCGAGCTCAAACTCGCCGGCGCCGATATCCTCGTGCTCGAGCGGCTCATCGCGCCCAACCCTGGCATCAAGGCGCCGTCGGTCGGGCCGCTCGGGGCGGAGGCGTTGGCGCGGCGGGGGATGGGGGCGGCGCTCGAGGTGGCCGAGGCGCGCGCCTTCGCCGCCATGGGCCCGGCCGGCGCCGCGATGCGCGAGCGGCTGTCGCGGTCGCGCGGGCATTTCGCCCTGCTGCCGCTCCGCTCGGACAGCGAACCGGAACGGCGTATGCGCTGGGTCGATCAGCAGAGCCTCGAGGCGATCCTCGGCGCGCGGGCAGCGGCGCTCGGCATCGAGATCCGCCGCGGCGTCGATGTCACCCGCCTCACCCGGCACGAGGACCATATCGAGCTTGGCTGGACCGCCGCCAGCGGGCCCGCAGAGGCGCATTGCGCCTGGCTGGTCGGCTGCGATGGCGGGCGGAGCACGATCCGCCAGCTCGCCGGCTTTGCCATGTCCGGCACGCCGCCGAGCCTCACGCTCTATCAGGCCATCGCCGATCTCGATCACCCCGAGCGCCTGCCGCGCGGCGCGACACGGATGGCCGGCGGCGTCGTCATCAACGGGCCGCGACCGCGGCGACTGGGGCTGCACGATTTCAGCCGCCCGCCGGCCGATCGCGACGTGCCGGTGACAGCCGAGGAGGTCGAAGCCGCGCTGCGGCGGATCAGCGGCGCCGATGTGCGGGTGACCCGGCTCGAGGCGGCGCAGCGCTTCTCGGATGTGACGCGCCTCGTCGACGATTATTGCAACGGCCGCGTGCTGCTCGCAGGCGATGCGGCGCATGTGCATTCGCCACTTGGCGGCCAGGGGCTGAGCCTGGGGCTCGTCGATGCGGCTAATCTGGGCTGGAAGCTTGCGGCGGTGGCGCGCGGCGACAAACCCCAGAGCCTCCTCGACGGCTATGCCGCCGAGCGGCGGCCGGTGGCCGAAGCGGTGCTCGCCAATACGCTGGCGCAGATCGCACTCATGCGCGGCGATGAGCGCTCGGAAGCGCTGCGCGCGATTGTCGTCGAGCTGATGGAACTCGATGCGGTCAATGCCAAACTCGACGGGCTGATCAGTGGGCTGGCGACGCGCTATGATCTGGGCTCGGCAGAGAACGCGGTTGGCCGGCTCATCGGCGATCGGCCGGTGGGTGTCGCCGGCGCTGGAACATTGTTCGCGGCGATGGCCGATGGCGACGGCGTTCTGCTTGATGCGTCGACGGATGGGCGAGCGACTGGGCTGGCCGCCGGCTTCAAGCATCTGGGCAGCTTTCCCATCGAAGCCGGCTCGTCGCTCCTGATCCGCCCCGATGGCTGCATCGCCTGGGCCGGCAGGACGGATGACATTGCGGGCCTCAAGGACGCGCTGGAGCGTTGGTTCACGCCAGTCGCTTAGGCGCCGGCAGTGATGCGTTGCGGGCGCAGTCGGGACTCCTTCTCCCCTTGAGGGAGAAGGTGGATCGCGCGCGGTGCGGTTGGACCTCGTGGCCGAAGGCCGCGAGGGACAGAGCGCAAACAAGCGCGCGAGACGGATGAGGGGTCGGTGCAGTCAGCACTTCAGGTCTGGCGCTCGCTGAACCAACCCCTCATCCGCCGTTCCGGCACCTTCTCCCTCAAGGGGAGAAGGCGATCGAGCCGCACCATCTCGGTATTATTACCGCATTCCCTTGACGCCGGTAATATTACCGGCTAGCCATCTCCGTCAATCGGAGGCATGGCGATGGCGGAAGATGGCGTAGATTGGGCGGCGATCGATGCGGCGGTAGCCGCGGCACTCATTGATCCCGAGGGCGATCCCCTGATCATCCGGCAGGGCTTCCGCCCGGCCATTCGGCAGACGCGGAGCGGCGTCGTCTACAGCCACGAGGATGAGCTCTATTACGTCGCGCACTGGGCCAATGGCGAAACGCGCGAGATGTTCAGTGTGCCGCCCGCCTGGCGCGGCCTCGTCAACGGCTTTGTCGGCGACGAGCCAAAGCCGCTCGAGCACTTGCAGGCGGCGGTCGAGGCCAAAGGCCGCGCAGCCGACGCGGCGCTGGCTCTTTTCCGCTCTGTCCCTCGCCGCCCTTCGGCCCCCGTCCAGCCGCTGAGTGTGGCAGTTGATCGACCGGACCAATATGCTACAAGCCAGCCCGCAACGGGGCCGGCGCTTGGCCAACCCCCGCAGCAGGCCCGCCCCGGCGCGCCCCAGACTGCCAGATCATTGCCGCGCAATGGTTTTGGGGAATAGTTCAACGGTAGAACTACGGACTCTGACTCCGTCAATCTTGGTTCGAATCCAGGTTCCCCAGCCAGCGGCGTTGCTCCCACCATAGAGCGCGCAGTCGGCGCTCCTCTCGCATGTCGGGAGGGGGAACCAGCCGTCAGGCTGGTGGGTGGGAACCGCTGGAGATGAAGGAAGAATGCGGCGGCCGAATTGGAAGAATGCGGTGGCCGAATTGACCGTGGCTGGATTTTCTCGCGAGTGTGCCGATGCCCGATTCTGTCGAACCACCATTCCGTCTGGCGGGTCTGAGCCTTTGGGTTAGGGGGTATCAATTCCCGGATGCGAAAGATGACAACTGGCTCCGTATCCGTGCAGTTTTGGCAACGTCGAGTTCTCATGCAGCCGCAGAAGGCAACTTCTTGCAGACCTTGGACCTCCAGCTCTTCGCCGCCGAATTGGAAAATCTCTATCGCGACCTCAATGGGACCGCGACGCTGATGTCGACCGAACCCAACTTGCACGCCGAACTGACCGGCGACGGGCTCGGGCACATTCGCATGCGCGTGTCGCTGACACCTGACCACATGACCGAGACACATAGTGTGACGTTCAATCTCGATCAGACGATGCTGAACGACGCGATCAGACAGCTCCGCGGCATCGATGCCAATTTTCCCGTGCGTCGGCCACGGGCTGACTAAGTAATTCCCGCGAGTGCTTCACTTTCAGCAATGGGCGAGTGCTCGGGCGCCAAGTCGACCACAAAGGAAGCCGGGGTATCAGTATGCCACGCCCAAATTGGCGCATACGCGCTCCATTGCTAGCGTCTCGCGCCGGGAACCAAAGCCCCGCAAAAAGCTTCCGCTGCTTGAGGAGAGCATGATGGCCGCCGTAACTGCACCCGAAATCGTCCGGCTGAAACGCGACGCGCAGATGCCCAACAGCGCCCTGCCGGTCCTCGTCTATCGTCAGCCCCTGTCGGGCGATGATCTCGAAAAGCGGATCCGCAAGATGTTCGAGGCCAATCACTGGCACGGCATCTGGCGCAACGGCATCTACGATTATCACCACTTCCATTCCAACGCCCATGAGGTGCTGGGTATCGCGCATGGAACGGTCGAGGTGAAACTTGGTGGCGACAGCGGCGAGACGCTGACGCTTGCCGCCGGCGATGTTGTTGTGCTGCCGGCAGGCACCGGACATTGCCGGCTGTCGGACGGACGGGGCTTGGTGGTGATGGGC
>JBDSEK010000180.1:0-11262 GCA_039920085.1 Devosia sp.
GGGCATTGAGGATGGCCATGCTGATGCCGGAGAAATAAACGAGATCAGCGCCTTCAAAGGCTTGAATCAGGGCTTCATCATCATCGGCCATCGCCCGCGCCGCCGATTGGCCGCGCCAATAGGTGAAGTGCCTGTCGCCGTCGTGCTGACGGATCAGATAGAGGCCGGGACGCCGGCCTTCGACCTTTTGGATGTGGTCGGTACCGATACCGTTTTCGGCAAAAAAATCGACCATCTGCTGCGAATAGGGATCATCGCCGAGCGCCGTGACGTAGTCGACATCCCAATCCGCTGGTAGGCACGCGCGCGCGTACCAGGCCGTATTCAGCGTGTCGCCGGCAAAGCCGAGACGGTAATTGCCGTCCTCGCCGCCGGACATCTCGATCATGCACTCGCCGGCGCTGACAAATCTCTTCATGGTTCTTCTCAAATGCGTAGGGCGGCCGAAGCCGCCCCACTAACCAAATTTCGGCGCCTGCCGTCTACTTCTTGATAGTGATGCGTCCTTCGACTTTGGTGTCGAGCGTCTTCTTTTCAGTAATGTAGTTGATCACGTCCGACGCATTGAGATGCGCCGCCGATGGGTCGATCAGCACCTTGCCCTTGGCAAACTGGGTGTAGCCGTCGCCGCCGGTCAGGGCGAAATTGGTGATCGCCACGGTATAGAGCTTGGCCGGATCGAGCGGTTCGCCATTGACGAGCACACTTTGTACGCGAGCTCCTGGCGATTTCGTGGCATCCACCTCGACGACGAGGCCCGAGACCTGAGGGAAGCGGCCCGATCCCTGTTCGATCTGGCTGAAGCCGTTCTCCAGAGCCTCGAGCAGCAGCTGACCCGTGATCTCCACCTCGCTCGTCGTATTGCCGAACGGCATCTCGGTGAACATGTCGCGACGGGTGAGGACAGTCCCGGCCGGATATTCCTTGTCGCCGCGAATTCCGCCGCCGGCATAGATCGCTACGTCTGCGCCGGTCGCCCAACGCATCGCATCGCCGATGATATTGCCCATCGCCGATTCCTCGCCACGCACCACCGCGCGGCGGCTGTCGAGCGCATTGGCGGTGGTGCCGATTTCAACATTGAGCTCGACGTCGAGCTTGGATTTGAGATCGGCGACGATGGTGACCGTGTCCGGATCGGCGGCAACCTTTGCCGTATCGACAAAGCGGAACTCGGGCGTCCAGGCAATGGTCCGTTTCTTGTCGCCCTCGGCTGGCGTGACAACCACGTTGAGATCGACGATCGGCAAATAATTGGCTTCGGTCGAAGTCTCGACATAGGCAGTAATCCCATCATAGCCGGTGCGATAGTCGTGATCGTGGCCGGAGACGATGAGATCGAATTTGTGGCTGGCCTGCAGTGCATAGTCGGCATCGTGACCGGTGTGGGTCACGGCGATGACAATGTCGGCGCCGGACTCGCGTGCATGCTGCGCGGCATCGAGGGCCGAGGCTACGCTCGGCGCAAAGGTAAGGCCGGTCGGCGAGGAGATCTCGGGCGTCTCGTCGAGCGCGATGGGGACCAGCGCCACCTTCACACCGGCAATGTCCTTGATCACCGTCTCACTGCCAAGGCCAGGAACAGGCTTGCCATCGGCGCCCGTGATGTTGATCGCGGCCCACGGATATTTCGACTCGCTGATGCGCTGCGCGAAAACTTCCGTCCCGAAGTCGAACTCATGGTTTCCCGGCACCGCCAGATCGAAAGGCACCACATTGGTGAGTGCCACGGTGTTGGCACCATAGTCGATGCCAGACAGCAGGGAGGGCGAGAACATGTCGCCATCATGCACATAGATGAAATTAGGGTTGGCGGCTTTTTCTGCTTTGGCCACGGCGTTGAGCTTGGCAAATCCGCCGCGCACCGGCCCATCCTCAAAGGCATAGATGTCGCCGACACCCAGGACCGTGATCTTGAGGTCTTCGGCGAGCGCCGGAAGGGCGAGCGCGCCCACCGAAATACCGAGCAGGGCGGCCGTCGCCAGCCGCGTAAATATGGGATGCATGGGGATTCTCCCTGGAGGTTGTAGCCTTTTAGGAACCTGGCAGGCGGTGACGCGGGGCCGCTCGCGCTGGGGCAATTATGACAGTCTCGACGCAGGTTTCCAGACCATTCGCGTATACGCGCCCGATGGCAGCTTTGCGACGTTAGGGAAGCCGCAGCTATAGTCGCCCCGTCATTGCCCGGTCAAAAATCTCCAATGCAGCGGTTTTCGTCAACTCGACCGGGTTTCCGCCGGCGGTGGGGTCGACGACCGCCATGTCACCGATCAGATCGCGCTTTTCACCCGTGACCTTGAAGTCGGCGAGAGTATGCGGGACGTTGAGCTTGGTCCTCAGCGCCGTGATGGCGTGAAGGAAGGCGTCGAAGTTCGGCTGCAAGCCGCAATAGGCGGCCAGCCGCGCGATTTTGCTCTCGATGGCGTCGCGATTGAAAGCCAGCACATAGGGCATGAACACCGCATTGGTCATGCCGTGATGCGTATCGTAGAGCGCCCCAACCGGATGGCTCAGGGCATGGATGGCGCCGAGCCCCTTTTGGAAGGCCGCCGCCCCCATCGCCGCGGCGCTCATCATATTGCCGCGCGCGTCTATGTCGTTGGGGTTCGCGGCCACCCTGGGCAGATTTTCGAGCACCAGCCGCACGCCCTCGACGGCGATGCCGTCGGCGATCGGGTGATAACCGGGCGAGCAATAGGCTTCGAGGCAATGCGCCAGCGCGTCGAACCCTGTTCCAATGGTGATGAAAGCCGGCATGCCGACCGTCAGCTCTGGATCGGCGATCACGATTTTGGGCATCATCAGCGGATGAAAGATCACCTTCTTGGTGTGTGTCGTCTCATCGGTCACGACCCCGGCGCGGCCAACCTCGGAGCCGGTACCGGCGGTGGTCGGCACGGCGACGATTGGGAAAATCCCATTCGGGTCGGCGCGGGTCCACCAGTCGCCGATATCCTCGAAATCCCACATCGGTCGCGTCTGTCCGGCCATGAAGGCAATGACCTTACCCGTGTCGAGCCCCGAGCCTCCGCCAAAGGCGATGACCCCATCATGCCCGCCCCGGCGCAGGGCTTCGATGCCGGCATTGACATTGGCGGCGATCGGGTTGGGCCTCACCTCCGAAAAAATCGCGACGGGCACGCCCGCGTCGCGCAACAGCGCCAGCGCGTTCTGTGTCACCGGTAGATTGGCGAGGCCCTGATCGGTGACCAGTAGCGGCCTCCCGATACCCGCCGCCCTCAGCGCGTCTGGCAGCTCCTTGATGCGCCCGGCGCCGAAACGCACAGCGGTGGGATAGTTCCAGTTTGCCCTGACGGCCATGGCGCTCACACGATCTTTAAATGGTAGGATTTCGGCTGGGTCAAATTCCCATAGCCGATCTCGCTCAACGCGCCACCCTTGCCCGTATCCTTGACGCCGGTCCACACCAGCGCCGGATCGAGATAATCGCAGCGATTGGCGAAAATCGTGCCGGTCTCGACCCGCTCGCCCAGCCGCGCCACCTCATCCAGATCCTGCGACCAGATCGAAGCACTTAGCCCATAGGGGCTGTCGTTCATCAGCGTGACGGCCTCGTCGTCATCGGCCACCTTCATGATGCCGACCACGGGGCCGAAGCTTTCCTCGCGCATCACCGCCATCTGGTGGTTGACGTTCACCAGCACCTCGGGTGCGAGATAGGGCGAGGATTCCTCGTCGAGATCGTGTTTTTTGTTGAGGAGGGCGCGCGCACCCTTGCGCAGCGCTTCGAGCGTTTGCCCGCGCACGAGATCGGCGAATTTCGCCTGCGCCATCGGACCGACGATCGTGTCCGGATCCAGCGGGTTGCCAAGTGTCCAGCCTTTTGCATTTGCGACGAAGGCCTCGACGAACCGATCGTAAACATCGCGGTGCACATAAATACGCTCGATACCGCAGCAGGATTGTCCCGAATTGAAAAAGGCTCCGTCGACGAGATTTTCGACGGCGTGATCGAGCTTCGCATCGGCGCGGACATAGGCAGGGTCCTTGCCGCCAAGCTCCAGCCCGAGCGTCGCAAAGGTACCGGCCGCCGCGCGCTCGATGCGACGTCCTCCTTCCACAGAGCCGGTGAAATTGATGTGGTCGATTTCACCCGAGCCGATAAGTTTTTCCGTATCTGCGTGGCTCAGAACCAAATTCTGGAACAGCCCATCCGGCAGGCCTGCGGCTTTGAAGGCTTCGGCAAAACGCTCGCCGACCAACAGAGTTTGGGAGGCATGCTTGAGGATCACGGCATTACCCGCCATCAGCCCCGGCACGATGGAATTGACCGCTGTCAGATAGGGATAGTTCCAGGGCGCGATGACCATCATTGTCCCCAGTGGCTCACGCGCAATCCAGCGCTTGAACCCCTCCTTCTCCGGTCGCATCGACGGCGCGAGGCCCTCTTCCGCAATCGCGATCATGTGGCGCGAGCGTTCCTCGACGCCGCGCTTTTCGCCGGCAAAGCGGATTGGTCGACCCATCTGCCAGGCGAGTTCGGGCACGATTTCGTCGTTCTTGGAGAGCAGCGCATCGACGAAATGATTGAGGAACTTGGCGCGCTCGCGCACCGTAACCGCCCCCCACGCCTGGCCCGCCGCCTTGGCCTTGCTCATCGAGGCCGCGATCTCTGCACCGCTGGCGATGGGCCGCTCGGCATAGACGCGTCCGTCAATGGGCGACACGATCCTGACCGTCTCGGTCATCATCCACCTGTTGTTGGGTTGCAGGTGTTTACGACCTCTCGAACCCGCGCTTCAACTCCCAATCGGTGACGCGACGGTCATATTCGAACTGCTCCCATTCGGCTGTGTGGACATAATGGTCCACCACCTTTTGGCCGAGAGCATCGATCAGCATCTTTGATTTGCGCAGCGCAACGATGGCATCACGCAAGGTCTTGTGCACTTCGCGCAGCTTCTTGCCGGTATAGGCGTCGCCGGAGAACTGCGGCTCCAGCGTGAGCTTGTCCTCGATGCCCTTGAGGCCGGCGGCGAGCAGCGCTGCAAAGGCAAGATAGGGGTTGAGGTCGGCGCCGCCGATGCGGCACTCGACGCGCACGCCTTTGCTGTTCTCCCCGCAGACGCGGAAGCCCGCGGTCCGGTTGTCGGATGACCAGATGGCTTTGGTCGGTGCGAACGTGCCGGCCTGGAAGCGTTTGTAGGAGTTGATGTAGGGCGCGAGGAAATAGGTGATGTCCCCGGCGTAAGTGAGAAGGCCGGCCATGAAGTGTTTCATAATCGGCGCCATACCGAGCGGGTCTTTGCCGTCGGCGAAAATGTTCTTGCCGGCTTTGGCCAGCGACATGTGGATGTGGCTCGATGAGCCGGCGAGGCCGAAATCCCACTTGGCCATGAAGGTCACAGCTTGGCCTTGCGCGTGGGCGATCTCCTTGGTGGCGTTCTTGATGACGACATGGCGGTCGGCCATGGTGAGTGCGTCGGCATAGCGGACATTGATCTCTTCCTGCCCTGGGCCCCATTCGCCCTTGGAGTTTTCGACCGGAATGCCCGAGGCGTTGAGGTGCTTGCGCAGCGGGCGCATCACGCCCTCTTCCTTGCTGGTCTGGAAGATGTGGTAGTCCTCGATGTAATAGCCCGCCGTTTTGAGGTTCCGGTGCCCCTTCTCGTGGATCGAGCGGAAGCTCTCCTCGAACAAATAGAATTCGAGCTCGGAAGCGAAGTTTGCGCTGAGGCCCAGCTTTTCGAGCCGCGCCAGCTGGCCCTTGAGGATCGCGCGCGGCGAGTGCGGGATCGGCGCGTGGTGATGATGGTCGACAAGGTCGGCGAGGATGAGCGCCGTACCCTCGAGCCAGGTCGTCCTCATCAGCGTATTGATGTCGGGCTTCATGACGAAATCGCCATAGCCCTTGTCCCAACTCGCCGCTTCGTAACCGGGGACCGGCTCCATATCGATGTCGTCGGCGAGCAGATAATCGCAGCCATGCGTCTCGTCGATGGCGCTTTCGAGGAAAAATTCGGCCTGAAAGCGCTTGCCGATCAGCCGCCCCTGCATGTCGGGAAAGGCGACGAGCACCGTGTCGATGGCACCGCTCGCGACATCGGCTTTGAGCTGCGCTAGCGAATAGGCTGCGGCCATGACGAGACCTCCGAGTTGTCTCGATTGTTCTTATATCAGGGCCGCGGGGGTCGAAGCCCCGCGGCCCAGCTGCGTCAGCTCTTATGTGCCAGCGCGAACTCCTCCTCGGGTGAGAGGATGAGCCGGTTACGGCCGACCAGGGCGAAATAGACGATGCCCACGACGCACCACAGGATCACCCACACCACCCCTTTGAGGAACAGTTCCTGCTGGAGCTGGTAGATCAGAGTGACGATTGCGATGATAATGGTGACGACCGCGCCTGGGATCCCCACAGGCGAGCGGTACGGCCGCTCGATATTGGGCTGGTTGCGGCGCAGCAGGATAAAGCTCGCCGCCTGCGCGATGTAGCTCAGCATGGCGCCAAACACGGCCATGTTCAGAAGCACATTACCGATGATCTCATCGGCCAGCTGCGTTGGGCCAGAACCGCCGCCTCCATTCGCGAACCAAATCACCAGCATGACCGCGAGGCCGAGGATCGAGCCGGCAATCATGGCGATATGCGGAGTCTTGTAGGTCGGGTGGGTGACCGACAGCGCCGACGGGAAATAGCCCGCTCGGCTCAGCGAGTAGACCTGTCGACCTTGGGCGTAAATGATGGTGTGGAAGGAGGCGATGAGGCCGATCATCGCGACGAGGCCCAGGATCACCGGCAGTGCGCCATCATTGCCAAAAATGGCACGGAAGCCATCAAGCAGCGGCTCACCGGAGGTCGCGAGCTTGAAGGCACCCACCCCGGCGACCGATGGGTTGAGCAGCACGATCATGAAGGCCGAGATGATCAGCGTGCCCATTCCAAGCAGGATGCCACGCGGCATGTCACGTTTGGGATCGACCGATTCTTCCGCTGCCAGCGGCAACTGCTCTATGGCCAGAAACAGCCAAACGGCGAACGGCAGAGTTGCGAGGATGCCATTGAAGCCGAACGGGAACCACGAACCACCGCCCTCCGGCAGTTCCGCACCGTCAGGGCCGATGTTGAGCGCCCAACGTGAGAAATCGATATGCGGGAAGGCACTGATCCAAAAAATGACCAGCACCGCGAGTGAAGCGACCGTCACGACCAGCGTCACCCTGTAGCTGAGTGCGACGCCAAAGATGTTGAGTGCGAGAAAGATCGCATAGAAGACGATCCAAATGATGGGCAGCCATTCGCTGCCGATGCCGACAATCGCACTGAAGTAGGAGGAGATGAAGGTCACAATCACCGCCGGTGTCAGGACGTATTCGACATTCTCGAACAAGCCCGTAACGAACCCGCCCCAAGGCCCCATCGCCGTACGTGCGAAAGAGTAAGCAGCACCGGTGTGCGGCAGCGCGGGGCTCATCTCCGCGATAGAGAAGACAAGGCCCAAATACATAATTGCGATGATGATACCGGCGACCAGCATTCCGCCCCAGCCACCGGTGCCGAAGCCAAAGTTCCAGCCGGAGAAGTGGCCTGAGATCACCGCGCCAACCCCGAGCGCCCAAAGCGACCAAATACCTGCATAGCGCTGCAGCCCACGTTTCTCGAAATACGAACTGTCCTGCTTGGCATATTTGATGCCCGCCGCATTGGTGTCAGCCATTCAATCCTCCTGTGTACTGACCTGTCGTAGCCCCCGTAACGACCGGTGCGCTCCGCAGCGCATCGCGCGCCGCAATCAGGCACCGGGCCAGCCGGGAGGCCCAGAGGTCCACCCCGCTTGGTTCAAGAATTTCATCATGCCGGATTTCGATCATGGTGGCGTCGAGCCCGCGCCCGTCGCCATGATGCTCCAGCGTGTAGGTGACTCCGTTGAGCGCTGAATAGGGCTCGTTCCAGCCCACGTCGAGCCCCGGCGTCTCCGCTTTCAGCGCCGCATCCAGTGCCCTCGTGTAACGTTCGTTGCGCGCGTGGATCAATCCGATTCGCCAGGGCCGCCCTTTGCCTTTGTAGGTCGGGGTAAAGGAATGCATGCAAACCAGGATCGTCTCCAACCCCGCCTCGCGGCGAGCCTCGGCGACGCGGTCGATGGCGTCATGAAATGGCGCGTGGATTGCAGCAATGCGGTGAGCACGGTCCGCCGCAGCAATAGAGCGGTTGCCCGCAATCTCGGTGAACTCGGATGTCGTTGCGATCAGATCGGGCGCGTCCAGATCGCGATTGCAGTCGATGACCAGCCGCGACACGGTCGAATGAACGAGCGGCGCATCGAGCATTTGCGTCAGACGCATCGAGACCGCGAGCGCGCCCGGGTCCCAGGCGACATGCCGGACCCGTTCGACGGGGCCAAGGCCGAGGTCGCCATAGCTCAATGGAATGCGGTTCGAGGCATGATCACACACCAGCAGAAATGGTCCCTGGCCATTTCCGTTGACGGTCCTCACCGGCGCAAGCAAATCCGCGCTTTCGCGCTGCGATTGGCTAGCTCGCATGGCTGCCCCCGATCACGGGACAAACTCCCGTGGGCAGCGCCGACCCCGGCCGCCGCCGTTCAACTCAGGGCAATTGATTCGCTTTTTGATACTCTGTCAAACCGCAACGCCCGACGGCGAGCCGCTCTGGAAAGGCCCAGAATGCGGCATTGCTCACATCTTGCTGTGTTCACGCATATAGCGCTCGGGCGGCATCGCGATCTTGTCGTCGGCTTTGCCCACCACCTTGTCGTTCTTGTCGTCATAATCGATGGCGAGAAGCACGCTGCGGATCATTTCGAGCCGCGCCCGCTTCTTGTCGTTGGCGAGGATCACGCGCCATGGCGTGTCGTCGGTGTGACAAGCATCGAACATCCGCTGCGCGGCCTTGGTGTAGTCGTCCCACTTCTCGATCGCCGCAAGATCGATCGGCGAAATCTTCCAGACCTTGAGCGGATCGTGGCGGCGGGAATGGAAGCGCTTGAGTTGCGTCTCGCGGCCGATGGCGAGCCAGAACTTGAACAAGTGAATGCCGTCGCGCACCAGCATCTTTTCGAATCGCGGTGCCTCTTCGAGGAAGCGCGCCGTCTCTTCCGGCGTGCAAAAGCCCATCACGGCCTCGACCCCCGCGCGGTTGTACCAGGAGCGATCGAACATCACCTGCTCGCCGCCCGCCGGGAGCCAATCGACATAGCGCTGGAAATACCACTGCGTCTTTTCGCGATCGGATGGTTTAGGCAGGGCGACATTGAGCGTGAAGCGCGGATTGAGGTTTTCGGCGTAGGCCTTGATCGCACCGCCCTTGCCCGCCGCGTCGCGGCCCTCGAACAGCCCGACGACCCGGCCGCCGGTCTTTTGCAGATGCGCCTGCAATTTCACCAGTTCGCGCTGCAGCGCCTCAAGCTCGTGCTCATAGTCCTCACCGTCGAGGCGCTTGTCGTAGGGAAATCCGCCCGATTGCAGGGCGCGTTTCTCCACCCATTCGGGCAGCTCTGGATTGTCGAGGTCGAACGCGTCGTCGGGCATCTGAAACTCCTGTTAGCGCGACCGTGCATCGGCCGGCGATTTGTGGCAAGTGCAGCGCAAAGGAGCCTGACGGATGGCCGCCCACGGCGTTTCTGCACAACAGCGCCTCGATGTGCTCAGCGGCTTTGCCGCGATCTTGCCCGAGCCTTGTCTTCTGCTCGACCGCCGATCAATCGTGCTGTTCCGCAATGTCCCAGCCAGCAAGGAGTTCCCGAGTGTTTCTGAGGGCAATCTGCTGACGCTTGGGCTGCGCAACCCCACCTTCGTCAGTGCCCTCGACCAAGCGCGCCGCAGCGGTGAGCCGCAATCGGTCGAGTTGCATCAAACCGTTCCCAACGACCTTTGGTACCTAGCCCATATCGCGCCGCTCTCGGACACCGACGGCATGGTCGCGGTGACCCTGCGCTCGCTGTCCGAACAAAAGCGCGTCGAGTCGCTGCGCTCCGATTTCATCGCCAATGCCAGCCACGAATTGCGCACCCCACTGACATCGCTTGTGGGTTTTATCGACACCTTGCTTGGGCCGGCGGCCAACGACGAAGAGGCGCGGACACGCTTTCTCGGCATCATGCGGCAGCAAGCTGCCCGCATGAGCAAGCTGATCGATGATCTGCTGTCGCTCAGTCGCATCGAGATGCGCCAGCATCTGCGCCCCACCGGCAGTGTCGAACTCGGCGCGCTGCTGCGCGAAGTGGCTGAGGGGCTGGAAACTCAGGCCAAGGAAGCTGGAGTGGCGATCGAGATAACCAGCGAGGCCGCTGCGACGATCGGCGGCGACCGCGAAGAGCTTTATGAGGTCTTCGAGAACCTGATCGACAATGCCATCAAATATGGCGGTGAGGGGGGCAAGGTCGAAGTCGCGCTCGGCCCCGGTCGCTCCGGTTTCGAGTATCTGGTGAGCGTCACCGATCACGGCGCGGGGATCGCCCCCGAGCACGTCCCGCGCCTCACCGAGCGCTTCTATCGCGTCGATGCGGAATCGAGCCGCAAAAAGAAAGGCACGGGCCTCGGGCTTGCGATCGTCAAGCACATCCTCAACCGCCATCGCGGGCGGATGGTTATTCACTCGCGGCCTGGCGACGGGACTCAGGTGGAAGTTCTCTTGTTGCGCTAGCCGCGACCGGTTCTATCGAGTTTACTCTGTAATATCATAACGTTAACCTGTCACAAACGCGTTGCAAAACCGACATAAAAGCTTGGGGCAAGGAAAATAGGTTGCCGGGCGTTATAGTTTGAGCGGAAAAGGTGAACTGCGGTCCATCATCACCACGGTGGGCGATAAGATCCGGCGTATACGCCAGGCATCTACCGACCTTTCTCCCGCCTGGGCCCTGCCGAACGAAAAGGTACAAACCGGCGGGTATGATCCCTGGATCAAACGCCTGATGTACAGCTCCATCGGGTGCTTCGTTTTTGCTTTGGTCCTGTTTATCTTGTACAAGGTCTTTCTCAGTTCCGGCGTCGGTAGCCTGGAGCGGCTTGCCTCGCAAGGGAGGAGCTAACGCATGAACTATTACTATGCAGCCGCCGGAGCGTACCTGGTCTATGTGATGACCGCCTTCGGCACCGCGAAGTTGATGAATCTCACCGGGGAGAACTTCTACATCTTCTTCGGTCTGCTTACGGTCCTGGGCCTCCTCGCCTGCGGTGCGTTTATCTGGTTCAAGAACAAATACTCGAAACCCAAGGCTGATGCCGCCGCGGCTGCTTCCGGTGACAGTGGCGGTGGAGGTGATGAAGTAGACGTCCTCA